>NZ_JACJPP010000011.1:0-300000 GCF_014696135.1 Nodosilinea sp. FACHB-141
TGGCGCTGTGGTCCCACTCTGACCCATCCCGAACTCAGTCGTGAAACGCAGCTGCGGCGAAGATAGTGAGGGGGTTGCCCCTTGTCAAAATAGCTCGATGCCAGGTCCTTACTTGAACCCCTTCAACTGCTCCTCGGAGTGCTTGGAGGGGTTCTCATTTGAGGCTATGTTTAGTGAATCGAGGGCTATGTCGAGGTTTCCTTGTTGATGAGTAAGCTCTTTTCCTCTATTGTTGATTTGCCAGATCATGACTCAACTTATGAGCTTGGTTATAAATTAGGGCAACGCTGTCCTAAAGGAACGATATTGCTCCTATTTGGAGATCTAGGTGCCGGGAAGACAACATTGGTGCAAGGGCTCGGTGCAGGTCTTGAAATTGCGGAGCCGATTAGTAGTCCTACGTTTACTCTTGTTAATGAGTATTTGGAAGGGCGTATTCCTCTCTATCACGCAGACTTGTATCGTTTGGAAATGAGTCAGGTAGATGCGCTGGAACTAGAGGAAGTATATTGTGAAGGAGGTGAGATGCCTCCTGGTGTGCTAGCAATTGAGTGGGCAGAGCGTATGAGTGAACGTCCGCAGCGGGCGATAACTCTTAGACTTGAGCATGCAGCCAGGGGTGGAAGGCAAGCTATGCTAATGGTCCATGGGAATGTTCAAATAGCTTTATTAAAGAATGTGATTGGCGATGGCTTACTGGTTGATGAAGTCTGAACCTGATGCTTATAGTATTGAAGATCTAAGGCGCGATCGCACTGAAGTTTGGGATGGAGTGCGTAACTATCAGGCTCGTAACTTTATTGCCAGCATGGCTATAGGGGATAAAGCTTTTTTCTATCACTCAAATACTAAGCCGCCGGGAATTGTAGGCTTGATGGAAGTTGTAGAAATCAACGTAGTTGATCCTACTCAGTTTGATCGGGAAAGCAAATACTACGATCCAAAATCACTTAGGGAAAAACCACGTTGGCATACCGTGACGGTTGGCTATTTAGAAACCTTCAAATCTGTTATTTCCTTAGACGAGCTTCGGAAAACGTTTTCTCCCGAGGAGTTATGGGTGGTGCGACAAGGCAATCGTCTATCTGTAATGCCGGTTGATGATATGGTGGCTGAAAAGTTGTTACACAAAATTCAAGCTGCTTAGTTCTTCAAAAATGCTCACGCTTTATTCAGAGTTCTAACTATGCACCTCCCTGAAGACCCGGAAACGCCTGTGCAAATTAACATTGTGCCGATGATTGACGTGGTCTTTGCGGTGTTGACGTTTTTTATTCTTTCTAGTTTGTTTCTGAGCCGTAATGAGGGGCTGCCGGTGGTGCTGCCGGGGGCAGAAACAGCGGAAACTCAAGACCAACGACAGGTTGTGGTGTCTTTGAATGCGGCTGGTGAGCTATTTGTGGGCGTTCGTGCGGTAACAGATGAGCAGCTTTTAGAGGCAATTCAGACCTTGGGTGTCCTGTCTGATGGTGGCCTTGTGGTAATTCGAGCAGACCAATCAGTGAGTCATGGGCAGGTCGTGGCAGTTATGGATCAGCTACGAACTTTACCTGGAGTGCAGTTAGCGATCGCAACTGAAGGCAACCAACCCTAAGGATCTGAAGCAACACAGCAGCACTTAACTCTCTTAGCGCCCTATTGCAGGACATCTAGATTCAATAATTTGTGGATCACAGTGAGCACCAAGCCTAAAATGATAGCTGAAGCTGAGGGAATGAATTTCAATATTTGAATTATGGTGCTACAACTCATGGCTTTGCCAGTGTGGTTAGTGTCGCTAGTGCAGATTGCGCTAGTGCCTTTCTGCTTTGCTGTGGCTTGGTCGATGATAGGACTAACCCTTTGGAATCTGGTAGTAACCATACGAGATGGGGTTAACAGAGCAACAGTGATGCACAAAATTCCCTGTGCGGAGTGCCGCTACTTTACCAACGACCATCGCCTGAAGTGCCCTATCCATCCCAAGATTGCTTTGTCAGAATCTGCTATTGACTGTCCTGACTTTGAGGATTTAGGGTTGGGGTAGAACCCGCAAAGCTCAATAAAAAGCCAGCTCTCTCGGCAAGTAACCGAGTTTAGGGCTGGCGGGGGTGAATAGATATGGCTGCCCTGTAGTATGCCCGGAAAGTTGGCTGTTCTCTGGTTGATCAGCTTACTGAAAAAGGATTGCTGGGTTTTCTTTAAGATTACCCTTGGACTGTTGGTGTGATTCGAGCAATTGCCTCTTTGATAAACGCTTTCATGACAGCATCGCGCTGGTTGAGGCGAAACTGCTGCTCGACAACCGCACCCATCCCATCGTCTCCCCAACTTTGATTGTGGCGAAAATACTCTACAAAGCTTTTGCCAGCAATACGGGTTAGGTAAGCACCGCTGGCTCCTTTTAATGCGCGCCCGGCAATCACGGTAGCTAAATTGGTTTGCAATCCTATGGCTAATAGGTCTACAGTGCCTTTGACTAACCCTAGACCGGCTAGTGTTTTAGCTACTGACAGAGCTAGGGCTTTTCCTTCTTCTAGGCTGACCTCACAGCCATAAACTTGACTCAGTTCAACAACCATTTGGGCATTGATAGCGGCTGTAGCTAAAAAGTCAAGGCCGGGCAGGGGGGTAACTGCGATCGCCCCGGCCCCAAGCCACTGGTAGCGGTCGATAATGGTCTCGGCTTGGATCTGCCTTTGGTCATTGATCATCTGCCGAGCTGTTTCTCCAAGCTGCTGGGTTTGTAGCAACAGGTTGTCAGCGATCAAGGTTTCGCCTTCTTGGCGGAGTAGGTCGGCGAGACGTGTCTTTAGGGGTAAGAGATTAGGCTGCATTTGCAGCCAACCACCGCCTACCTGGGGCAGTGGCTGGGGTAGTGCCGCCACGGCAACGACATCATCGGGGTTGAGGGGTGGCACAAGGCGCGATCGCAGGCGGTCTAGCAATGCTTCTAAGTCGGCTTCAACGTAGCGATCGGCTTTGTTGAGCACTACCAACACCCGCTTGCCTACGTCCATCAACGTTTTCAAGACGGTATATTCTGCTTGCCGCAGGTCGTCGTCAAGCACAAATATAACTAAATCGGCTTCGGCCGCGGTTCTGCGAGCTTCTGCTTCCCGCTCTGTGCCAGCAATGCCGACTTCTGCAATACCGGGCGTATCTATAATTTGAATGTTTCTAGAACTGTTGGGTATCGTCCAGGCATAGGCGTGCTGAACTTGTGTTGTACCCATAGCGGCGCCTATCTCACCGACGGATTGCTCTAAAAGCCCGTTGATTAGCGCTGTTTTTCCCGCTGACCCCACTCCAAATACGGCAATGGTTAGAGGACGGGTATTTAGATCTGACTGTAGATTTAACGCTTTTTGCTGTAGCGCTTGGCGGGCTACCTGATCTTGAATTTGTTCAACCTGGCGCTGCACAGCAAGTAGGTTGACCGTTGCCGCCTCTTCAGCATGACGAGGGGTCTGAAGATAGCGACGTCGGCGAGGACGCAAAAAAGGCCACATTCGGTGGATGACAACCCCTAGCGATGCTAGGCCAAGAATTATCACTATGCTCAGCGTTGCCCGAGCTAGCAGGGGCGACACTAGTGCTAACAAGGTGTAGAGGCGCAGCAATGAGTCGGCTAGCAACAGCAATGCGCCTAAGCCAACCAGTAGCCCTAGCGGAAAAAGTACCCATTGCCACCGTCCCATAGCTATCCTGTTCAACCAACGGCAGTGGATGAAGAATAGCGTAAAACCGCGGTTTAAAGCCTGCTATGGCAAGACCGTTAAAATAACCCTCTTACCCAGCAACCAATACAACTCTGCGCAGAGCTACCTGCAATCTAGGCTGAGGGTTAGAAGTACTGGTTTAGAGCGGGTTGTGGGAGAACCGATCGCTGCGATTGGAGCGATCGGGACCGCCATTATCGGTGCGAGGACGGGCCTTATTAACGCGCAATTCGCGACCCAGCCACTCGGCTCCATCTAGTTCGGAGATAGCCTGGTCTTCTTTAGCTTCGTCAGCCATGTCGACAAATGCAAAGCCACGCTTGCGACCGGTTTCGCGATCGATAGGTAGGCTAATACGGGTGACCTCACCGTATTCAGCGAAAATGCTTTTGATGTCGTCCTCAGAAGCCTGAAAGGACAAGTTCCCAATGTAGATAGTCACGAGTCTCTCCGAACCAAAATGCCAAGGTGTTTTAGGTATTGCACCAGTAGGCTAGGAAGCAAGAAGCTTTATCCTGGGGCTCTCAGGGGCAATATTTGCTGCCATGATAGCCGATCAGTTTGTCGCTAGCAGTAGCCCACCTCACACCTGGACGGTTTCTTACAACTGAACCCTAGAGCAGGAGGAAACTGCTCTAGGGTTCAGTGCTACTAGGCTTACCGAGAATCACTATCTTTTGTCTGAATCTGGTTCGCGACCTGCAGGATGCTGAACAAGATGCAATGCCTACAGGACGCCTAAATAGCACTAGGGTAGACAGGGCTTGGCAAAGCTTTAACCGACTTGCTGATCGCTAGGCGTTAAGCTGTGACGAACAAAGTCTGCTGTTTCTAAGCAAAAATTCTTGGTTCCTCGAACAACATGCAAAGCTGAAGACACCCCAGGAATGCGGTCTAATCTGCCTGGGTTGAGGTTGCTTACGCTGCTTAAGGGCCAACCTAAATTGGGTGCAGCAGCTAAGGTAACTAGGTCTAGGTTGCGGTAGCGAATTTCATTCATGTATCCATCAAAATACATGGGGCCACAGTCTGGGTGATTCATAGGGCGATCGAAGGATGCTTCCATGAATTCAACAAGTTTTGGAATGGCCCGGCCTTGGCAAGTCCAAAAATGGGTTTCACGAATGTTTTGGCGAACCCTAATTTGGGAGAAAAAGCGATCGGGCGTAGGGGCAATGGTTGTTTTTTTACCGTTGGCCATATCGTTAGAGTAAGGCTGACAGCCAAAGTAAGCAAAATCCCAGCGGCGATCGGTGAGTTCATCTAGGATTGCTGACTCTTGGCGGATCAGGCGTTGGCTGAGTACACAGTCTTCTTGAAATAGTAGGAGACGTTCAACGTTGTCATCAGCAGCTTTGCGAAGCAGCTCATAGTTGCTCATGACGCAGCCCCTCACACTGGCCTTGGGAAATTGTCCCGCATCATCAAACTTTAAACCCTGAAACCATTGCACTTTGTCTTCTATGCCCAAGCGTTTGACCTGGCGCTGAATACTTCTAAACCGTCGTTTCCGCTCCGGTAGATAAACGATCGCAATGCGGTCAAAATAATCGGTGAACTTCATGGGCTTATTCCAATGAGACAACACAAATAGGCAGCGATGACACCTCTGGAGTAATCATCTGGGTTCCATCAAAAGCAAGAATGGCTAAGGCGGTGTGCTCACTTTTAAACCATGATTGTATTCATCGAGTGACGAATTGCATAGTTGGGATAACTCTACAGCTAAAACTGGAAGGAAAATAACTACCTTTAGGATGAAACCTTAAGTTCCTAAAAACGACCCTTTAAACCAATTTAAATAGGTCTTTTCAACCTAAAGTTTGCCTAGGAAAAAGCTAAGCACGGCTGCTCAACTAAAATTAATGGGCACCTAAAAAAACTCTAAGTAGCTGAAAAAATCACAGAGACTTAGAGTGCTGACGTGGAAATACAAAGAAGTAGATCGTTCAGAACAGCACTGACTAGGAACTAATAACTTGCTACTGAAACGCCCACAAATAGAAAACTTTCACCTTTAAAGAGGAGGTAAAAAGGTGATGCCCTGATTAACTGCTACTTAAATGAAACAGCGAACTCAAAGCTCAACAGAGTTGCGGCGAGGTCTATCTGATTTACTGTGTTTTAGCACAGAGAACATAGCTTATTAAGTGTTTCTAAGCACAAGAGTCGCTTGAAATGTCAGTGATTTTAGTCATTTCGGATTAAGTCACTGCTCTGTGGCGTATCGCGTGTGTGCTCAAGGCTAAGACGGGCTTAGGAATGGTTTGTTCCGCTCAATGTAGATCTGTTGTCAATGCATCAATAGATGAACAGATGAAAATAACCCCGCGACTTTGATGATGCTTGTTCGTATCATCAAGGTTACGGGGTTACCGCCCAACGTAGTTAGAATTGTCTAAGCATCTTGTCTAAGCACCCAGTTCACTAGGGTTCGTACTCCAAAGCCTGTGCCGCCGGGGTTGTTGTAACCGCTTTCTTTCTCGGTCCACACGGGGCCGGCTACGTCGAGGTGAACCCAGGGAGTGGAGGTGACAAACTGCTTAAGGAAGAGGGCGGCTGTGATAGATCCGCCGGGGCGGGGACCGGTGTTTTTCATGTCGGCCACAATGGACTTAAGCCCGTCAAAGTATTTTTCTTCCATGGGCAGACGCCAGAACTTTTCGCCAGCGGCTTCGGCGGCAGCGGCGATCGCCCCTGCTAGCTCATCATTTTCGCTAAACAGTCCGGCAATATCGTCGCCTAGGGCAATGATGCAGGCTCCGGTGAGGGTAGCCAAGTCAACGATCGCATCTACGCCCAGCTTTTCGGCAAACACCAGGGCATCAGCCAGGGTGAGGCGACCCTCAGCGTCGGTGTTATTGACTTCGATGGTTTTGCCGTTAGAGGCGGTGAGAATGTCGCCGGGGCGCATCGCTCGACCGCTGATCATGTTTTCAGCGGCGGCGCTGATGAAGTGAACTTCGGTATTAGGCTTGAGCTGGGCGATCGCCTTGGCGGCTCCGAGCATAGCGGCGGCGCCGCCCATGTCAATTTTCATCATTTCGATGCCGCTGCCCGCACCCTTAATATTGAGACCGCCGGAGTCGAAGGTGAGCCCCTTGCCGATAATAGCCAGCTTGCGAGCGGGTGTACCGGCAGGCCTATAGGTAAGGTGAATAAACTTGGCCGGTAGGTCGGAGGCCTTAGCTACTCCTAGGTAGGCACCCATGCCCAGCGCTTCGCAGTCGGCTTGCTCTAGGATCTCTAGCTCTAGGCCATGGGCTGTAGCGATGTCCTGGGCGGTTTGGGCTAGGGCTTCTGGGGTAACAATGTTAGCCGGGGCCGACACCAGTTCACGGGCCAAAATAACGCCATCGCAGATCGCTTGGGCGGTTTGAAGACTGCTTTCTTGCCCGGCTAAATCGAGCAGGTGAATATGTTCGACGGGGGCTTTACCGTTCTTTTTGCCGTTTTTATCCTCCGACTTGAAGCGGTTGTCTTGGTGAAGGGCTAGGCTGACGCCTTCAGCTAGGGCCTGGGTGGTGAGGGCCGGATCGTTCTGCACAAGGGGCATGCTTAGGCCGAGGGAGGCCGATTTTTCTTTTTTGGCGAGGCGGGCAGCGGCGGCGGCGGCGCGGCGCAATGTGTCGGCCGTCATGGCACTGCTAGCCCCTAGACCAACCAGCCCTAGCTTGCGGAAGCTGGCCCCACTGCCCACGCGGGTGATGGCGGTGGCCCCGTCTTTGCCGGTGAATTCAACATCGTCGATCAGGTCTTGCAGCAGGCCAGAGACGCGGCTGTTGAGCTCGGCCAGGGTGCCGCTAAGGGGCAGGGCGTCTTCGCTGAGGCCAATGATCAGGGCGTCGCCAGACCAGTCTAGAAGGGGAGTGTTAGAGGCGTGAAATTCCATTCAACCTTGGGGCTAGTATGCTCTGTTTACTATAAACCTTGGGCAGCCTTTGGCGGGGACGGGGCGGATGAAGTCATCGATCCTGGATTGGCTAGGTAAGATATAACGGCATGGGTCAGCCAGGGAGAGATTTTACTTCGGCTTCCCTACTGCGCCACGGGCTAACTTTTCGACTACAACCCTTATCTAGAGTGCATGGGCGTGCCATGGTGAAACGGTTAAAGGCGAAGCTGCCCCTGGTGGCGATCGCGGGGCTTGGTGCCCTGTCTTTGGGGATGGCCGCTGCTCTGGTGAATACGGTGTCGTCACCGGGCGACTCTACAACAATCTTGGAAGAATCACTGCTGCCGGGCCTGGGGCGATCGCCGGCTTTAGATGCCGATGACCCGGTGCTGGCCCTCGCCCTACAGCCTGCTGAGCAGCGCCAAGAGGCGCTGGTGGCCCTGGCCGATGGGGGAGATGCGCTCAGCCAAAGCCGAGCGCGCTATCTGCTGGCGCTAGATTTAATTGCCCAAGATCGCGGCGGTAGTGCGATTCCCCTGCTAGAGGGGCTGGAGAAAGAGTACCCGGCGATGGCCCCCTACGTGGCGCTGGCGCTAGCCCAGGCCCAGCGGGCAGCTGGGCAGGCCGAGGCCGCCCAGCAAACCCAGCAGCGCCTGCTGAAAGAGTATGAGAAGAATGGCGCGATCGCCCCGCTGCTCTTTGAACTGGGTCAGCAAGACCCAGCCTACTGGGATCGCCTGGTGCAGCAGTTCCCCAACCATCCCAAAGCGGTAGAGGTGGCCCACCAGCGGCTGACCGCTAACCCAAACCGGGCCGACACCCTGCCGCTGCTGATGATTATGGCGCGCGCCGGGCTGTATCACCCTAATGCTGGGGCGGCTCTGCTGCGGCTCAAAACTGAGTTTGCTAGCCAGCTTAGCCCGGAAGATTGGCAGACCGTGGGCTTTGGATTTTGGCGAATCGACAGCTATGGCAACGCAGGGACGGCCTACGCCCAGGCTCCGCCATCGCCCCGCAACCTCTACCGGGCGGCGCGAGGAGCCCAGGTGAGCGGCCAGCGCGATCGCGCGATCGCCCTCTACAGTAGGCTCGATCAGCAGTTTCCCGACGCGCCCGAAACCGCCACCGGGCTGTTGCGTCTGGCCCAGAGCGTGCCCGACGAAGCGGCCCTCGGGGTGCTCGATCAGGTGGTCAGCCGCTTTCCCGAGCGGGCGGCAGCAGCGCTGCTGGAGCGGGCCAAAATTCTCGACAAGTTAAACAGCACTGAATCGGCCCAGGGCACCCGCGAGCTAATTCTCAAGGAGTATCGAGACTCCGATGCAGCAGCCGACATTCGCCTGCAAAATGCCCTCAATGCCGCCGAGCAGGGTGACCTGACCATGGCCGTCAGCTGGGGTGGCGACGTGCTCAAGTACAGCCCCGACAGTGATCTGGCTGCCGATGCTGGATACTGGGTAGGCAAATGGGGCCGGCAGTTAGGTCAAAATGAGGTGGCGCAAACTGCCCTCGAAAGCGTGATTGCCCGCCATCCGGAGTCGTACTACGCCTGGCGGTCGGCGGTCGCCCTGGGCTGGAATGTGGGCGACTTTCAATCGGTGCGATCGCAAACTCCGGCGGTGACCCCGCCTGCCCACCGCACCCCACTCCCTACGGGTTCTGACACACTGCAAGAGCTTTACCTGCTGGGGCAAGACCAGCGAGCCTGGGAGCAGTGGCAGATGGAGTACGTCAACTACCAAGACCCCACGCCGGAAGAGCAGTTTGTCGATGGGCTGATGCGGTTGGGAACCAACGACAACATCAACGGCATTTACCAGGTATCGAGCCTTAGCCTGGCCGAGGATCCCAAAGACATTGAGGTAGTTCGCGAGCTCAAGCAGCGCCCCGACTTTTGGCATGGAGTCTATCCGATGCCCTACAAAGGTTTGATTACCACCTGGGCGGCAGATCGTCAGCTCAACCCTCTGCTGGTGGCGGCGCTTATGCGCCAGGAGTCGCGCTTTGAGGCCAAAATTCGCTCTGGGGTGGGGGCGGCGGGCCTTATGCAGGTGATGCCAGCTACCGCCGAGTGGATCAAGGGGAAAGCAGGGCTAGAAAGCTATGACCTCAACAACCCTGAAGACAACGTTAAGCTGGGCACCTGGTACCTCGACTACACCCACGCCGAGTACGACAACCACTCGCTGTTTGCGGTGGCCAGCTACAACGCTGGACCGGGCGCTGTAGCGAGTTGGATCAACAAGGGCGGCTTTGTTGATGCTGACGACTTTGCTGAGAAAATTCCGTACCCCGAGACGAAGGGCTATGTGCAATCGGTGTTTGGCGGCTACTGGAACTATCTGCGGCTGTACGATCCGGCGATCGCTGCTCAAGTCGAAACCCTGCAAAAGCGCCATCGCGGTTTTAGGGGCTAGGTCTAAACGCTAGGCAGGTTTGATAGGTTTGCCCATGGTGAAACTTCCACGGATTGAGTCTGTCGGCCTAGGGATTGCCTTAGGTCTGTTGAGCACAACCTTTCCCACTGCCGCTGCTTTCGCAGCCCTATGCCCAGCCCAGTTGACCACTCAGTTAGACAGCGCCTTTAGCCAGCCTCCTCTAGACCAGGCCTACACCGGGATGGTGCTGCAAACTCAGGGGCAAAATCGCCGTACGCTCTACAACCGCAACGGCGATCGCCTCTTTACACCAGCCTCTAACATCAAACTGCTAACCACGGCGGCGGCGGCTCACCAACTGGGGGGCTACTACCGCCTGCGCACTTCCGTCTATGGCACTCCTGGCCCAGGGGGAAGCACCGCGCTGCGGGTAGTAGGACGGGGTGATCCCAGTCTGACAACGGCGCAGATCGATAGTCTGGTGCAGCAATTGACCCAGGCTGGGGTAAATCAGGTCAGCCGCCTCACCATTGACGACTCATATTTTCCAGGGTTTGCTACTAACCCTACCTGGGAGTGGGAAGACGCCCAGTTTGCCTACGCGGCTCCGGTCAACAGCTTGATTTTCAACCGCAATGCGATCGCCCTACAACTGTCCCCCACCCAGGTGGGCAGTCCGCTAGCGGTGGTGTGGCCCCAGCCCTTACCCGCTGACTCGCTGCCAGTGGCAAACAATTCCACAACTGTGGCGGCTGGAGCACCCGCCACACCTTTAGCTCTTTGGCGCACGGGAGATTCGCCCACAATCCGGCTGACGGGACAGCTAACCCAGGGGAGCAGTTCCCAGACCCTGAATTTGGCGGTGCTAAATCCAGCCCAGCAGTTTGCGGCAGCCATGGAACAAGCCCTTCAGCGGCAGTCGGTGGCAGTGGGGCAAACGGTGATTGTGCAAACCCCAGCTCCGATCGCAGACTCAGAATTGGCAGCGGTAGAGTCTCCCTCTGTCCGGGAGCTTATGGTCTTGGCCAACCGCGATAGCGATAACCTTTACGCCGAGGCCCTGTTCAAAACCCTAGGGGTGACGGCAGGGGGGAATATCACCGAGGGGGACGATGTCGCGGAGGCAAGTCAGGCGGGGGGCGAGGCGGTTAGAGCGGCCCTGGCAGAGATCGGAGTAGATGCGACAGCCCTACGGCTGGCGGACGGTTCCGGGCTATCGAGGCACAACCTAGTGTCGCCGATCGCGCTGGTAGAGACCCTACAGGTGATGACCACCCATCCTCAAGGAGCCGTGTTTCGAGATTCGCTGGCGATCGCAGGCCGGAGCGGTACCCTGAGCAATCGGCTACGGGGCACTGTGCTAGAGGGGCGCTTGCAGGGTAAATCGGGGGCGCTGACCGGTAACGTAGCGCTGTCAGGCTACGTGCAGCCGCCCAACTATGAGCCTCTGGTGTTTAGCCTGTTGATCAACCATTCAAACCAGTCTGCCACGGTGCTGCGGCAAAAGATCGACCAACTGTTGCTGCTGGTGGCGCAGCTTGAAGAAGGCTGTTAGTCCCTAGCGGTAGTTGGTTGAGCCCCTGCTGAGGAAATGGTAGCTAAAGCTCTGGATCCTATGTCTTAGTGGGGATAGCAGGGGCTCAATGTTGGTGTGAAAATATTTATCTGGGGTGGAGTAATGGCGCTTGTGCTTAGGCCTGAGCGGGCTGACAAAGGCTTTCGTCTATACTCGTCTCATTGCGAAACTTTCATGCCAATTTCATTCTAAAAACGATTGAGCGAGCGCGAGGGTAGTCAGTATGGTGACGGCGAACGAGGCGGCTATGGCTACAGAACCGGTGCGCTTGCAGGCTGGGCCCAGCTTTCAGCAACTACAGCAGATGCTGCGCGATCGCTGGTGTTCAACCGACGAATTTGACACCCAGGAACGGCACGTGGTGGTGGTGCCCTCCCTCAGCCTCGATCAGGAGGAGCTGCAGAAAATTGAGGGGGTGAACCACTACGAAGAACGGCTGCTGTTTTCGCTGATTCGGCTGCGCAACCCAAACACGCACCTGGTCTATGTCACCTCCCAGCCGCTGCACCCCAGCATCATCGATTACTATCTAGAGCTGCTGCCGGGCATTCCCAGTTCCCACGCGCGCGATCGCCTCACCCTGCTGTCGGCCTACGATAGCTCGGGCAAGCCCCTCAGCCAAAAGCTGCTAGAGCGCCCCCGCCTGCTCAACCGCATTCGCAAGGCGATCAATCCCGATCGCGCCTACATGACCTGCTACAACTCCACCGCCTGGGAGCGCGATCTGGCCCTGGCCCTGGGGTTGCCTCTGCTGGCTCTCGACCCCGACCTACTGCACTGGGGCACCAAGAGCGGCAGCCGCGAAATTTTTAGACGCTGTGGCATTCCCCACCCAATTGGCAGTGAGCTAGTGTTCGACGAAGCATCTCTAGCCAAGGTCACCGCCGAAGTGTGGGAGCAAGACCCCAACCTCAAGCGCATGGTGATCAAGCTCAACGAAGGCTTCTCAGGGGAAGGTAACGCGCTTTTAGATCTGCGGAAATTGTCGGCCGTGGCTCCGGGCAGCGCGGGCCATGGCGATCGCGTTCGGGCCTTAACCGAAGCCTTCCACACCCTGAGCTTTCAGAGTGATATCGAAACTTGGGAGCATTTCTCGGCCAAAATCCCGGTGCTCGGGGCGATCGCCGAAGCTTTTGTCGAAGGTGACCACAAAGAATCTCCCAGCGTGCAGGGCCGCATCACCCCCCTCGGCGAGGTCGAAATTCTCTCCACCCACGACCAAGAACTGGGCGGTCCCGATGGACAGATCTTCCTCGGTTGCTCCTTCCCAGCTCGGCCTGACTACCGGCTTGAGATTCAAGATATGGGCCAGCGCGTTGGTGAAGAACTGGCTCGCCAAGGTGCCCTAGAGCGCTACGGCGTCGATTTTATTGCCGTCGCCAAGGGTGATCCCAAAGCCCCTCAGTGGGATCTCCAGGCGATCGAGATCAACCTGCGTAAAGGCGGCACCACCCATCCCCTCATGGCCATGAAAATGCTTACTGAGGGCCGCTTTCATCAAGCTGACGGGCTGTTTTATACCAAGCAAGAGCAGGTGCGCTACTACCGCGCCTCCGACAACCTGCAAAAGCCCCACTACAAAGGTCTGCTGCCCAGCGATTTGATGGATATCATCGTGGCTAAACAGCTGCACTTTAACTCGATCAGCGGCGTGGGGGCCGCCTTTCACCTGATGGGCTGCCTGTCGGAGTACGGCAAGGTTGGCCTCACCTGCATTGGCACGAGCCCCAACCACGCCCGCGAAATCTACGACCAGGTAGTGGCAGCTCTAGACGAATCTACAATGTGATCGATGTCGCTAAGAGATTGATCCTGCTGACCCTTGGTGATGGGTTGCGATCGCTAACAAAACACGAACTCTGTAGCTATGCCTGCTTTGATCTAAGGCAGGCGGTTTGGTTTGGATGCTAAAGCATGATATCTCCATCTGAGGAAAGGGCTTGGCCTGTGTTCAATGCCTTCGGATTGTGTCGACAGAAGTGTGCCACCATCTCAAAAAAAACTTTTGCCTTTGATGTTCTTAATGCCATCAATCGATTCAATAGATAATGGATCGCGATGGTATGAGCCTATCTCGAACGCTTGGGTATTCTAAAGTTTGTCGGGGTGCTGTCCAAGTTAAAGCTTCCATTAATCAAAATATACAAGTCTTTAAAATTCAGGCTGGCTTCTATTGACTTGTCCTACCTTTTTGCCTTGAGCTGAGGCCAGTAGGGCTTGGCACACCACCGATAAAACTGCCATCAGGATTCTCTTGACCTGATATATATAGCGTGTTCAGCGGTGTAGCCTAAGTCTTCGATTCAGCAAAAACTGCTAGGAATCATTCATGTAGTGCATCCGTCAAGAATAAATATATTTCACAAGGCTTCTCGAGGGTTGCTTGTTCATATAGTTATCATGCTAGAGACGGTAGTTCTACCTGTTTTTGGGAACGTTAAAGTGTTGTAGGAAAAGATGCAGCCATGGCAAAAATTCTAGTCATTGAAGATACTGAAGATCTTCGAAAAGGCATTGTCCAGTCTTTAAGCTGCCTCGGCTTCGAAGCGATTGGAGCGGAGAATGGCAAGACTGGAATTGACCTGGCAAAAATGCATTTTCCAGACCTGATCGTCTGCGATATTATGATGCCAGAGATAGATGGCTATCAGGTCTACAGGATCTTGCACCAAGATCCGGAAATGATGGTCATTCCATTCATTTTTTTGTCGGCTAAGGCTGACAGACTAGACATTCGTAAAGGAATGAATTTGGGTGCAGACGACTATCTTGCTAAGCCGTTCACAACTGCTGAATTAGCAGACGCAATTACCAGTCGGCTACACAAGAAAAATACGATTGTTGATCCCTACATTGCAGAGATGAAGAGTGCGACGGATCAAATTAGTTCCTTAGCCTATCAGGATGCATTAACTAAGCTGCCCAACCGTATTCTGCTATATCAAAAATTTCAGCAAGCTCTGGCAATAGCAAAACGCCGTCAGCAAATGATGGCGATTCTGTGCATAAACCTATGCCAATTTAAATCTGTCAACAGCACGTTCGGTTACTCAACGGGGGATTTATTACTTCAAGCCGTAGCTGAACGACTGCTCGAAGTTGCAGGCCAAGAAAACATAGTAGCTCGAATCAATGCTGACGTATTTAGCATGATTCTGGTTAACGTCTTAGACAAAAAAACTGTTGAGGATCAAGTCAAGGCTATTTTAACCAGTCTGGCTAGCCCTTATTGGCTGAATGACCATAAGATCCAGGTGCAGGCTACTATTGGCATTGCTCTTTATCCCGATGATCAAAGTGATTTTGGTAAATTGCTGAGCCATGCCGAAATGGCTATGGGTTTTGCTAAGCAGTCCCGAAAAGATAGCTATCATTTCTACGAGGTGGAAATGGGAGCTAAGTCTGAACAAAATAATTTAATAGAAAAGGGATTAAACACTGCTCTAGAAAACTCTGAGTTTCAAATTTTTTATCAGCCTAAAATTAATTTAATCACTGGACGCATCATGGGAGCCGAAGCTTTACTGCGATGGCATCATCCTGAGTTAGGGATGGTTGACCCAAATGTCTTTATCCCGATCGCAGAAAAAACAGGGCACATTATTGAAATTGGCAATTGGATCTTAGAAGCCGTTTGTACTCAAACTCGGATCTGGCAAGATCTTCATCCTATTCCCTTAAAAGTCTCTGTCAATTTGTCAGCATTTCAATTAAGGCAAGTGGATCTAGTTCAAACTATTACCCAGATCTTAAATCAAACCCAGCTCGACCCAAATTGCTTAGAGCTAGAGCTTACCGAAACCAGCTTGATGGATGATATAGAGTCTGCGATCGCTATTCTAGGAGAGTTAAAAGCTGTAGGAATTAAGATCTCTCTCGACGATTTCGGTACGGGTTATTCATCTTTAAATTACCTTAAGCGTCTACCGCTTGATATTTTGAAAATCGATCGCTCCTTTATTAACGACGTTTTTCAGGCTCCCCAAAATGCCACAATTGTTACAACAATAATTGCGATGGCTCGGGGCTTAAAGTTACGAGTTATCGCTGAAGGCGTAGAAACTCAAGAGCAGTTTAATTTTTTGCGAGAGCAAGGTTGTCAGGCAATTCAGGGTTACTTATTCAGCCCAGCTGTTCCTGCAGAACAGTTTGAAGCCTTCTTGGCCGAAGATAAACGTTTATAGCAAGTAAAGCATTCTCAACAATATTCACTTTGACTTGAAAATCAAAACAAAAAATAGAGTTCCATGAGAATTGCCCCTCTTCCCGATAACGAAGCAGAAAGGCTAAAAGTCTTACATAGTCTGAGTATTCTTGATACTGCTCCTGAAGATAGCTTTGATGATTTAACTCGCCTAGCTTCTCAAATTTGCGGCACTTCGATCGCTCTTGTTAGCTTAGTTGATACCGATCGCCAATGGTTTAAATCTAGAGTTGGGCTATTAATGACCGAGACGCATCGAGATATAGCCTTTTGCTCTCATGCCATTTTGCAGCCCAATTTATTTTTAGTCCCAGACACATCTACTGATGAACGGTTTTCTGAGAATCCCTTAGTTACTGGTGATCCGCATATTCGATTTTATGCGGGTGCTCCGTTAATGACTTCCGAGGGCTCTGCGATCGGTACCCTTTGCGTTCTAGATCAGGAGCCACGAAGGCTGAGTGCTGAGCAGACTGAGAGTTTAAAGATCATCAGCCGCCAAGTTGCAAGGCAAATTGAACAACGGCGTGATTTGGCAAGCTTAGCTCAAATTAGTTTGGACGTACATCAGATTGGAGAAAAATTACGTCTTAGCCAAGAACGGTTTGAATTGGCAACTCTTGGCTCTAGCGGGGGAATATGGGATTGGGACATGAAGACCAAAGAGGTCTTCTTTTCACCTCGCTGGAAGAACATTTTGGGCTATGCAGATCACGAAATTCCCAATCGCTTAGAAGAATGGTTTGAGCGATTACATCCTGAAGATGTTCAACGAGCACAAAATGCCCTGACCGCTTATTTGAAGCGTGAGATTTCGACCTATGACCTGGAGTACCGCCTCCAGCATAAAGATGGAACTTACCGCTGGATTTTATCTCGATCGGTTGCCCTCTGGGATGACCAAGGCAAGCCTTATCGAATGGCCGGTTCCCACATTGATATCACAGACCGTAAACAGGCAGAACAGATTGTTGAAAAAGCGCTTCAAAAAGAACGAGAACTGAGCGAACTAAAAACTCGCTTCATTTCCATGGCATCCCACGAATTTCGTACTCCGTTGACTAGTATTGTTCTCTACGCTGAACTCTTGAAGAACTACAGCCATACTTGGGACCGAAAGGAGAAAGATGACGCTTTTCAGCGAATCCAAGACGCGGTTCAAACTATGACCGAACTTATGGATGGAGTTTTGGCTATTGGTCAGGTTGAGGAAGCTAAACAAACCTTCAAACCTACTTTGCTTGATTTTTCGGAGCTAATTCAAGATGTAGTAGAGCAAATAAAGCTTATTTCTCAAACCCGGTGCAACATCTCTTTTGATGCTTCTCCAGAAAAGATTAATGTTGTTTTAGACGAAATGATTGTCAGGCAGATTTTGACTAATCTAGTCTTTAATGCAGTCAAGTATTCCCATGAGGGAGGGGATGTAAGAGTTTCATGCCGTCATCAAGAAGATTATCTGATTCTGCAAATTCAGGATCAGGGTATTGGTATCTCAAAAGAGAACCAAGAGAACATATTTGAGCCTTTTTATCGGGCTAAAAATGTTGATTATATTGCAGGAACTGGGTTAGGTTTAGCAATTGTAAAGCAGGGGGTTCAGGCTCATCAAGGCACTATTTCTGTGGAGAGCGAGGTTGGTAAGGGGACAACATTCACTATCACATTACCTTGCAATACTGAAAATCTACAGTAACCCTAGTTCAAGACAAGCGAAATCCCTATACTGTCGCTGATCAATTTGAACTGCATCAACGCAGTATCTCGTTAATGCAGCTCAAATTAGCATTCATTAGCTAAGGCTTAGCCATTAGTCAGCATGGAGTATCTAGGTTCTGTTGGCTTTCTAAAGGGGTAACGCTCTACAACCTCACAGAGCTGGGATGCAGTTAGATTTTGCGACGCCAAATATCCAACCTATCCACGCAGCTAAGCCTTTCTACGACTGTCCTTCACCGACGATCGCCCGCATGCTCTCTAGCGTTGCCGGAATACTGCGGGGGTCCATAAACATCACCTTGCTGCTGTCGCTGCTGCCGATCTTGAGCCCCATCTCCATATAGTGCTGGGCGATGATAAATTGCAGCGCTTCGCGAGTGCCGGGGTCGATGGCGAGGGTTTTGGCAATTACCTGCATGGCTTCAGCTGTGCCCTTGGCCTGAAGTAGCTGCTCTTGGCGCAGTGCCTCGGCTCGCAACACAATAGTTTTTTGCTGAGCTTCGGCATCTAAAAGGGCTGCCTTTTGACGAGCTTCGGCATCTAACACCGACGACTCAGCCCGACCTTTGGCAGAGTTAACCGCCGCTTCGCGCTCCCCTTCGGAGGTCAGCACAGCGGCCCGCTTTTTGCGTTCGGCCGCCATTTGTAGCTCCATTGATTCTTGCACCGCTTTGGAAGGCACAATGTCGCGCAGTTCGACTCGAGTTACCTTCACACCCCATGGCTCGGTGGAGATGTCCAGCTCGCGCAGCAGAATTTCGTTAATTTCAGAGCGGGCGGTGAAGGTTTGGTCGAGCTCAAGCTGGCCCATTTCAGCGCGAATTTGGGTAAGCACTAGGTTGACCATCGCCGATTGCAGGTTTTCGACCTTGTAGTAGGCCTTCTCCATATCCACGATTCGCCAGTACACTACCGCATCTACCGTGATCG
The DNA here is from genome assembly GCF_014696135.1 of Nodosilinea sp. FACHB-141. Lineage (NCBI taxonomy): Bacteria > Bacillati > Cyanobacteriota > Cyanophyceae > Nodosilineales > Nodosilineaceae > Nodosilinea > Nodosilinea sp. FACHB-141. The sequence continues at coordinate 18,401 of NZ_JACJPP010000011.1, forward strand.
AGACGTTGTCGCGGGTGATGCACTGCTGGGGCGGAATATCGAGCACGCGCTCGCGAATGGTTTGCCTAAACACCACCTTGTCGAGAAAGGGAATTAGAAAATTAAGGCCGGGGGTGAGTTTTTTGCCGTTGTATTTGCCCAAGGTTTCGACCAGGGCTTCGTCGCTTTGGTTGATAATTTTGACGGAGCTGGCGGCGATCGACCCGCCAAAAATCAGCACAATCAGAAAACTAAAAAAGCCGCCCATAGACGTGATTCCTCAAATAGTTTGCGGTAGTGGTTAGAAACTCTGTGGTATCGCCTACCTAGGTTCTCAGCGCGCTTTCAGGGATGACATAGAGTGTGTTGCCCTTGCGCCTAACCACCACCACTGGCTGATCGGCCCCAATGGTGATAGTTTCATCGTCGCAGCGAGCTTGCCAAGAGTTGCCCTCGTAGATCACCCGTCCAGTTTGGCCAGGGGCAATGGCGGTTAATGTGCGGGCTTCGGTCGACTCTTGCAGACTATAGGGGGTGCGCTTGGGCACAAACCGCAGCAGCAGGAAGATCAGCACGAGAGACAGCGTCACCCAAGCCACAATTTGAACGCTAAAGGAAGGCACCCCGAGGGCGATGAAGGCCACGATAAACGCGCTCACACCCAGAGTGGACTCCACAAAGCCCGTGGGCAAAAATAACTCCATGAGGCAGAAGATCGCCCCCAGAATGGCCCAAAACAGAGGGTAATTCATAGCAGCCCACAAGAAACGTTAAGGCTAAAACAAAATGGTCCCAATTTAGGCCTCCGTCGAGATTACTGATCCACGAAACCCAACCCAGGTTACCCTTCTGAATGTCTCGCTATCCTCTAGGATTAATCTATCTTTAGCCTCAGGCCTTTTGGGGGCTTAATTACGTTGTTTTAATAGACCTCTGCCGCGTGCCTGTACCCGCCCGTAAACGCTATGAACCGTGTTGAGCGCCGCCCCTCCCGCTATAAGCCTTACCTCTGGGTGATCGGCACTGATATTGAGACCCTGCCGGTCGATGAGCTAGTGGGGCAGCGCTATCGGATAGTGGGTCCGCGCATTTGGCTCGACACCCAGCCCGACCAGCGACCCAGTGCTCCCGACGCCTTTCCTGGGGAGGCGCTGCCTTACCTTAAGGCGCACCCCCATCGGCTGCATGTGCCGGGATTATATGGCGTGCTAGAGCGCACTGGGGCACCGCCGATTTTGCTGTTGGAGAATGCCCCGATTCATTTTCAAGCGGGGGAGCTATTGCCAGAGCTGGCGGGCGGGCTGTTTAGCGCTTCACCCCTGCGCCAGGCTAACTGGCTGTGGCAGCTTTGGGAACTGTGGGGAACGCTGGGCGAACTGGGCTTAGCCAGGAGCTTATTCGTACCTGGCAATCTGCGGGTAGATGGCTGGCGGCTGCGGTTGGTGGAGTTGCAATCCGACGGGAACCCGACTACCCTGGCCGATTTAGTGGAGCTGTGGCGATCGCTGCTGTCTCCCCTACACCTATCTGTGTCAGAGCCGCTGCGATCGCTGGTTAACCGCATCGACGCCGATGCCGTCGACCTCGACACCGTAGCGCTTGAACTTAACCAAATTCTGCTGCGCCAGGCCGCTCTAGTGCCCACCCGGATTACTTTGTCTGGAGCCACCGCCCAGGGCCCAACCCAGCCCCGCAACGAAGATGCCTGCTGGCCCCTGGGCACCCAGAGCGAAGCCGCCCCCATGCAAGTGGCGATGGTGTGCGACGGGGTGGGGGGCCACGACGGCGGCGAAGTGGCCAGCCAGCTAGCGGTGCAGGCACTGCAAATTCAGCTGCAAGCGCTGCTGGCCGAAGCCCAAAACGAGCTGCGGGGACTGCCGCCTCAGGTTGTCGTTCAGCAGCTTGAGGCGGTGATTCGCATTGTCAACGAGTTGATCAGTTTTCAAAATGACAACCACGGCTGGGCCGGTCGTCAGCGTATGGGCACCACCCTGGTGATGGCGGTGGTCATTCCCCAGCGGGTGCAAACTGACGACGGCTGGGGACGGGTGAATGAAGTGTACCTGGCCCATGTCGGCGACAGCCGTGCTTACTGGATCACTCCCGACTACTGCCACCCGCTCACAGTAGACGATGATATTGCCGGGCGCGAGGTGATTGCCTGTCGGCAAACTTTGCCCCACGCCTTGGAGCGCAGCGACGCCGGAGCGCTCACCCAGGCCCTGGGCACCCGCAGTGGTGACCATCTCCAGCCCCATATTCAGCGCTTTGTGTTCGACGAAACGGGGATTTTGCTGCTCTGCTCCGACGGCCTCAGCGATAACTACCGCATTGAAGATGCTTGGGCCAACTACATTGGCTTGATTGTTAAAGATATTGTCACCCTCGACTCGGCGGTGGCCTCCTGGATTGAGCTGGCTAACCAAAAAAATGGCCACGACAATACCACCGTCGTACTGATGCAGCACAAGCTTCTGGTTCCTGCTGCGACAGGCCAAGACATTCCAGTTGGAGCTGGTGCCCGACAGGAGTCCGCCATCCCCGCTGGGGCTAAGCTCTACGGTGAAAACCTGCCCCAGGACGAGTTTGTGCCTACTCCGGCGGAACGCAAACCGCCGCGCGGAGTGCCCCGCTGGGTGCTGGCGGTGTCGGGTTCTGCCCTGCTGCTGGGGCTGCTGGGCTGGTGGCTGCTGGCTAGTCGATCTCCGGAGCCGCCGGAGCCGCAGAGGACGCCGCCTGTGGCTCCGGCGCCTTAGAGGGAGTGGATGAGTAGGCGGGTGGATGGGTAGGGGAGTGGGGGAGTAGGGGAGTAGACAAGGGTGAGTTCTGGTGTTGGTGGATGTGAGGGAGGGCTGGGGTCTCTTGAAGGTTAGGTAGGTGGGTGCAGTATGGGAGGGTTGACGGATACTTTTACGAATTCGTGGACGGATGCGGCTCAGTCGGCACTGCTGAGGCCGGTGCAGGACTGGCTGATAGAGCATCCGCTGATGGGCTGGTTAGCGGGGCATCCGCTGTGGGTGCTGGTGCTGGTGGTCGTGAGTCTGCTGCTGTTTGCGGGGTTGTGGAGTGCGATCGCCCGCCTCACCGAAGGGTTTTGGCTATCCCTCGTCAAGCTGCCATTTCGGCTTAGCGGCTGGATTTTTGGTGGATTGTCTGGACTGCTGGTGCGGCAGTGGGCTAAGCCGCCGAAGCTGGCTGCTGGGGATGAGCGGTTAAGTGAGATCATGGGCCGGTTAGAAACTCTGCAAACGGAGCAGGAGCATCTACTAGAAGAGATGAGGGAGCTGTTGGCTAAGCGGGGTGAAGGGTAGTGCAGGGTGAGGAGTTATCCTGACTGGCCGGGTAGGGCTCGAAGAATTAGGTGGGCGTGAGGGAATAGGGCGGAGATGTTTTTGTTTTTGTCGAAGCTGCTGCCGCTGCTGATCTATCCGCTGGGGTTGGCTTGTGTGCTGCTGGTGGTGGCGCTGATCTGCGTTCAGCGCCGACCTCGATGGGCGGCGGGTGCGATCGCCCTAGCCCTAGGCCTACTGCTAATCAGCAGCAATAGCTGGGTATCGACGGCGATGATCCGCTCGCTGGAGTGGCGCTACCAGGACACGGTAAATTTGCCGGAGGCAGAGGCGATCGTAGTGCTGGGGGGCGCGATTAAGCCTAAGTTTCCGCCCCGGCCTTGGATTGATGTGGCTGAAGAGGGCGATCGCGTGCTGCACGGGGCGCGGCTTTACCTAGAAGGCAAGGCGCCGCTGCTGGTGTTGAGCGGCGGGCGCATTACTTGGGGACAGGGGCAAAGTCGTTCTGAAGCAGCCGATATGGCTGAGCTAGCCGAGGCGTTAGGGGTGCCCCCTAGTGCCATGCTGATTGAGCCCGACTCGCTCAACACGTTTGAGAATGCGGCCTACACCCAGGTTTTGTTGGCCAATCTCGGCATTGAGCGCATTTTGCTGGTGACCTCAGCGATGCACATGCCCCGTTCCCTGGCGATTTTCGAAAAGCAGGGGTTTGAGGCCATCCCGGCGCCGACCGATTTTCATGTGGCCCAAGACCCTGCTGACCCAGGGCTGACTACCTGGCAGGGCCGCGCTCTGAGACTGGTGCCCCAGACTGAGAACCTGCACTACCTCACCCGCGCTCTTAAGGAATACATTGGCATCGGCATCTATCGACTTAAGGGCTGGCTTTAGGCGCAAAGATAAACCTCAGACAATCTGAGACAATGGCCCTGGCGTGAGTTTGCAAGGTTGGGTCAGTCATGGGTATGACAGAGCAGCAGGTAATTGGCGTTGACTTGGGCGGGTCTGCGATCAAGCTGGGACGCTTTACCCAGTCGGGGCATTGCCTGGCCGAATTTGCTGTGCCTACGCCTCAGCCCGCTACCCCAGAGTTGGTCATTGCGGCGATGGCCGATGCGATCGCCACTCTCGACCCTAACCGCGAGGCCGTTGCCATTGGCGTAGGCACCCCCGGCCCCGCTGATGCCGCTGGCCGGATTGCCCGCGTCGCCATTAACCTAGCTGGGTGGCACGATGTGCCGATCGCCGATGCGCTGGAAGCAAAGACGGGGCGATCGGTCACGGTGGCCAACGACGCCAACTGTGCCGGCCTGGGGGAAGCTTGGCTGGGGGCCGGGCGCAACTTTAAAGACGTGCTGACGCTTACCCTGGGCACGGGGGTCGGCGGTGCAATCATTCTGGATGGCAAGCTGTTTGTGGGCCGCAACGGCACTGCTGGGGAACTGGGGCTGATCACCCTTAATCCTGAGGGGCCGCCCTGTAATAGCGGCAACCGAGGATCGCTGGAGCAGCACTGCTCGGTACAGGCGATTCGCCGAGAGACGGGGTTGGCCCCGGCGACGCTGTTTGACCAGGCCAAGGCGGGGGATGAGGGTGCGATCGCCTTTTGGCAAACCTACGGTCGCTGGTTGGGCGCGGGCATTGCCAGCCTGGTCTATGTGCTGACCCCAGAGGCGGTGATTCTCGGCGGCGGTATCAGCGCGGCGGCGGAACTGTTTTTGCCAACGACTTTAGCAGAGCTAGAGACCCGCGTGTTGCTCAGCTCTCGCGAGGGAATGCAGGTACTGGTGGCGGAGCTGGGCAATCAGGCGGGCATTGCTGGAGCGGCTCGCCTGGCATTACAGCAGTATGGCTAACTACATTTCCCTTTGCTACCGCAAGGGCTAAAGTCTAGCCCTTGCGTATCCTTTGTCTCTAGCCACCGAGCGAGGTGATCAAGCCCTTGGTTAGCAATCATAGGGTAGGCAAGCAGTGGCGTGTGCCACGGGCTTTGCCGTTAGCAATCCTCACTGGAATAAATTTTTATGGGAACGACTGATAGTCAATCTACTCGACACAGCCGTGCCGTTGGCCTGTTTTCGACTCGGCAGGAAGCTGAGCAAGCCCTGCACCAACTAGGTGATTCAGGCTTTCACATGGACCGCGTTTCAGTGGTGGCTAAATCTGGAGAAGGGTTGAATGACCTAACTACTGATGGGGACTTCGACCCCGATAAGACCAAGGCTGAGCAGACCCAAGACGGTGCCGGTGCTGGTGCAACGGCCGGTGCCGTGACCGGCGGTGCCGTTGGTCTAATTGGTAGCTTGGGTGTGTTGGCTATTCCCGGTGTGGGGCCACTTGCGGGGGCTGGCATCTTGCTTGCCAACACGCTCTTAGGTAGCGGTATTGGTGCAGCCAGCGGCGGCTTACTCGGTGGGCTCATTGGCTGGGGCGTACCCGAAGATCGCGCCAACTACTACAACGATCGCGTGTATAACAACGACGATTACTTAGTGTTGGTAGAAGGCAGCGAGCAAGAGATTCAGACCGCTGAATCGGTGCTAAGTCAAAACGGCATTCGCGACTGGGGTGTCTATGGCGCTACCGGCTCTCCTGTCTACACAGGTGGCTAATAACAGCTGTTTAGTCAGAGCTTAAGATTGAGGGCGCAGCTTGGCTGGGCCCTCTTTTTCGTGGGCCATTAGGAATTTAAGCCGCATGACGGTATAAGGTGTGCAGCAGCGACAATCTTGGACTTCTACTAACAACTTTTGCTCTGTTCGCACGAGCGTTGTGCGAGCTAGCTCTGACCGTAACACTCATACTGATAGCTTGAAAACCGTGCATGGATTTCAACCATAACCATGCAGCAGTGGCTTTCGCTCTGAGAGGGGTTCCGCCTGACTGAGGGGAGTTAGCACAAACAGATGGTTAGGTTTGGTCGACTCTTCAAGCGCTTCTTCAGTACACCCAACAAGGCTGTAAATACTCACAATGTATTCGCCGGGGGGAACATCGAGTAGCGCTCCCGGTTCCTCGTTGGGGTCGAAGTCAGGGGAAAGCCGGAGATTACCATAGCCTTCGATCGCTAGTTTGCCAGAGGGTAGATTGAGATAGGCACGTTGTACGTGGGGGTAGATACCCACAGCCTCACGCTCTTGGTCGTTCAAAGGGTTTCCTATGGCTACTTCGAAGGCCATCTCGTCGTCTTGACGCAGTTCATAAGCGACTAGAAGACCTTTCTCTGCGACCTCAAAAAGCTCAGAATTAATGTCGCTGTTACCGTACCCTTCAAGAATGGAGGGATTAATGGCTTTTATGGCTGCTTGGCTTTGATCGTCATATAGAAAAATGACGAGGCCATCGTTGTAGAACTGGGCTGTCAGGGAGTCGGGGCGAACTGTTTTCATAGCACCTGGACCGTGAGATGAAGAAGTACAGATAGCTGTAGCTTCTTCAAAGGTGCCCAGATGGCGCCCTTAATTAGAAAGACTTCAGAGCACGTAAGGGTTGGCTAGCGATCGCTGAAGTGCGTAATGTATGTGGTCAAGAAGTTGTTGAGTTTCCTTCGTTAACCCAGCCTACAGGCTACATTTTGCTGGTACAGTTTTAACGACTTAGCGGTTGACAACCGGCGCAATAAATTTTTCAATATCATGCAGTGAAATACCTTGTCGTTGAGCCTCTCCAAGTGGATGCTTCTGATTTAAAACGACAAACAGTGGGCGCTGATTGTTTGCTTGCAAATGAATAGTAATCATCAGTTGATCACTGTTTGGATATGCACTAATGCCCCCGGATAACACACCATATAGAGACCTGAAGTTATCTGTGGATGGGACATTCCAGTGCGTGTGATAGTAGTCAAATGCTTCCTTGTCAACTTGGGCCCAAACGCCCCAGCGGAACGAATCAACAAGCTCATGTACAGGAAGCATGAGCACACCGCGAATATAGAATTCGGTATCATCGATAATACACAAATCCTCATTCACGCGGATTCGCTGAGGACGTTCATTGGCAGGAACTTTAAAGACATCAGCGGGACGCTGATAGGCCAAATCCATCAGAAGATTGTCGTGATACTGACCGCACACGCTACAGAGGAATGGAAGCATAATCCTTAACCTCAAGTAAACCTCTCGATCGAGGCGTGATTGCAACAGAGAAAAATGCTTAAAGTAGCTACAGGCGGTCTTTACCCCAGAGGGCAACTACCCCAACACTTTTGCTTTACCAACCTATCGGCAAGAGACTCTACGCCACACTCAGCTTGGCAACTATGGTGCCCTTAACAGATAGATCAATCACCTTGTCAGAACTCATCCCCACCGGTCGCAGTGGCAAATATATCAGCTTCATGACCCGCAGGCGAGAGGTTCCAAGGCCCTAGCGCTTTTGTAGGTTAAACCGAGCACCAGCGGAACCCAGCAGGCTTGCTGCTGTTGGATGTCGCTGGTGCTTCACCCCTCCAGCGACATCTGTAGAGTGATGGCTCTAAGTAGGGCCATTGCTGAGCTTTGCAACAGCGTTGTTGCGATCGCAAACTCAGCGCGATCGCTCCACAACACTATTGCCCTTTGCTGCAACCCAATTGTCATCCTCTGCAACACCGTTGTCACCGGTCACAACGCCATTGTCTTCAGCTGCAACAGCGTTGCGATCGCCCCCAGAGCCGTTTTCCGATGCCACAACTGGGTTTCACTCTGAGCAAAGCCCCCACCAACTGGGCATTGTGAATCTAGGCGAGACAGCACCGGGCTAACGCGGTGCGTTTTGCCGCCTTCCCACAACCCACCCAAACCGCCATGACCGATACGACCCGCCGCCTCGCGCCTAAGCGCATTGCCCAAGACATTCAAGCTCTCAACAGTCTGAGGGCGATCGCCAACTATGCGCCCATGCGACCAGAGGCATCGTCTCAAACCTTGCAGCAGGCCTACCAAGCCATGCGGCAGAGCCAGCAAGACGAAGTTGTGATGGAAGCGACGTTCAAGGCTACTCGCGATCGCGCTCGTGCGGCCGAGTGGGAATTTCACAACGCCGTTTTAGCCATGAAGCAGTCTGTTGTCGGTCAGTTTGGGCCCAACAGTGACGAAATTCAGGCCATCGGCTACACAAGAGCGACTATGCGCAAGCGATCGTCCCGCAAAAAATCTTTGGCGACGGGCGAAGACCTATCTCAGTAGCTTTAGGGCAAGAACAGGTAAACTTTGAGCAATACAGTATCCCTGTAGCATGGGCAAAGCTTGCCCTCACCGGACATTAAGCGCTCCCACCTCGCCCCACCCCTTGCCATGTTCACCTCGCCCGATGCCCGTCGCTATGCTCCTGCCACCGAGCGCAACCGCGAGCCGATCTTAGCGGTGCTCCAGCGAGTGCTGCCCCCCACCGGCACCGTGCTCGAAGTGTCGAGCGGCACCGGAGAGCACGCCGTGTTCTTTGCGCCTCACCTCGCGCCTCGGCAGTGGCTGCCCTCAGACCTCGACCCCGGTGCCCGAGCTAGTATCGCCGCCTGGCGAGAGGCCGCTCCTGCCGCAAACCTGCACACGCCCATCGCGTTAGATGCGGCCGCCCCTCTGTGGCCAGTCGAATCTGAAAACTTTAGAGATTTGCTCTCGGAGCTAGACTTGCAGCAGCATCCAATCACCGCCCTGGTCAATATCAACATGATTCACATTGCTCCCTGGGCTGCCTGCTTAGGGCTGCTGGCGGCAGCGGGGCGAATTTTGCCGCCCGGCGGTATTTTGTATCTCTATGGGCCTTACAAACAAAACGGGCAGCATACCGCCCTCAGTAACGAGGCGTTTGACGCCAGCTTACAGGCCCAAAACCCTGACTGGGGCGTGCGCGATTTAGACGCGGTGGTAGCCGCCGCCAAAGTCTATGGGCTGGCGCTAGTCGAAACCATCACCATGCCTGCCAACAATCTTTCGGTGGTGTTCAGGGCGATCGGTTAAACCTGACGGCCGCTTCGCTGGGACCATTTCGTTAGACTGTGGCTAACCTGCGTTCTGAGGTCGCCATGATTGTCAGCAGCCTTCAGTTTTTAACCAGCGATATTACCTATCACGATCTAGCCCTGCGTTGCCAAGAGTATTTGCACTACCAGCAACGGGGCTGGGCCGACCAGCGCGAGCTGGCTGAAGATATGCTATTTAACCTGCTGGTGGAATACTTGGTTAGCGCTGGGGAGCCACGCGCCGCCGCCGAGCAATTCTGCACCGATAGCGACAACCTGACCGAGCTGGCAATGCGAATCTCGTCCACGTTAGGCCAGCCCGCCAGCAAAGGCTATCGCTAGCTTGTGGTTGTTTTCCATTACGGTGTGATTCTGCGCTGTAGGTCAGCTTCTAGAAGACTTTTCAGCGAGTTCACCGCCTCTCTAGCTTAGAAAGATTCCATCATCTGCAACCAGTCGAGCTTGAGCCACAGGTCTGGTCAGCCGAGGATGGGTTCTTGATTGCGATCGCGGCACCAGGGGCTTGTGCTGGATGCAGGGATCAGCGATCCGTTCCGGAATCGCGGGCTGCCTCAACGTCACCAAGCGTAGTTTGCGCAGAGGAATGTGAAGTAAAAGGTTGACTAGAGATCGCAGTGCTCTAAATGATCTGCTGGCTTTGGAGAAAAAAGTACACCAGCCGAGCCAGGCTGAGACCGATAAACGACACCAAGATGATGGTGATCGAGACATTGACGATGTTGCGGACGGCTTTCATGGGCGTAGACTAAAGCGCTATGGTTTAGATCAGTATTCTCCCTTGGCAAAGGGGCGCGGGGGTCAAATGCTCATGAATCGTCGCAGCTTTTTGGCGGGGGCCAGCGGGGTGACCCTGGCTACGCTGCTGGCCGGTTGCCAGCGGTCCAGCGCTGCTAACCTGCGGCTAGCTATGGTGCCCAACTCGGTGCCCGCTCAGCTGCTCAAAGCGTTTCAGCAGCTGCCGGAGCGGGGCAGCAGTGTGGCCGTGACGCCGCAGGATTCGCTGCTGAAGTTGTATAGTCTGCTGCAAGACTGGCACGGCGAGGGAAATGAATTGGCACCGATGGCCGACTGGGTAAGTTTAGCCGACTATTGGCTGGCCCCCGCCATTCGCCAGGAGCTGGTGCAGCCGATTGAGGTGGCGTCAGTTTCTCGCTGGGGGGATCTAAATCAGGTCTGGCTCGATCTGGTGCGGCGCGATCGCAGCGGCACCCCCAACCCCGAGGGCAGCATCTGGGCTGTACCCTATCGCTGGAGCCACCTGGTCCTGCTCTACGACCCCACTCGTTTACCCCGTCAGGCAGCTCAGCTCAAAACCTGGGCCGACTTGCTACGACCTGAGCTGGCGCGCCGCCTGGTGCTGCCTGACCATCCCCGTCTGGTGCTGGGGCTGGCTCAAAAAGCCTTGAAGTCCTCGGCCAACAGTGCAGACCCCGCCGCTGTTTCAGGCCTAAACACCTTTTTAGCCGAGCTGCACCAGCAAGTGCGAGCCTACGACTCTAATTATTACCTTGAGAGTTTGATTGTTGGCGACGCGACCGCCGTGGTTGGTTGGTCAGACGACGTACTGCCGCTGCTACGCCAGTATCGCCACTTAGCCGTCGCGGTGCCCCTTGAGGGAACGCTGCTGAGTGCCCAACTCTGGGTACGACCCCAGGCAGTGCCCGCCCCTGCTCCGGCCGCTACCGACTGGCTCAATTTTTGCCTGGGGGATGACTTTGCCACTCAGCTCGCCATCTTTGGCCACACTACTTCGCCGCTGCTGTGGGGGGTTGACCCGCAGCAACGGCCCGAGCCCCTGCAAACGCCGCCAGAGATCGTGCTGACTCCGGCGATCGCCGACCAAAGCGAGTTTCTACTTCCTCTCAAGGCCGAAGCTGAAGATCGCTACGGTCGTCTGTGGCAAAGCTTACGCGCCTAGCTCAAAATGCTCGGGCCAATGATAACTCCGTCCTGAGGGTAGCTAGCCTTCTATGGACTTTCACTGGGTTTTAAGGCCTGGGCCGTGGGGGTGGGCTGGTAACGGCGCTCTCCCTCTGCCAACAGGTTGCGCTGAAGCTGCACAATCAAGGATGAGTCTAGGTTGGCTGAGCAGGCAGACACGCTATTCTCAGAGTCTAAGGGCAGCCCCGACTGGTCGACAAAATCACAGGCGTAGAGCCCAACCATCCGTGAGGTGCGAGGATTGCCTTGGAAGAAGCGGAGGTTGTGTCCAAAATCTCGGGCCGCTGTGCCAAACTGGTTGAGCACAGCGTAGCGCTCGTTGTAGGTCAGCACCGACCACATTTGGGGATTCACCATCACGTCGACCACCGTCGTGCCTGAGTCTTCAATTTGGTAAGAAATCCAAGATTCCACCAGGCGACGCCCGCCTAGATGCGACGTCAGCGAGTCGCGATTCCACCACAGACTGGGCAGGGTCATAGTGGTAGGGGAGGCCCGGCGGCTATCGCTAGACAGTGAGCCATCGACAATGCGATCGGTAAAGTCGTCGCCGTTGGCCAAGGTCGCGGTGGGAAACACCAATAGCTGACAAAATGTTTTATTGAGTTCTGTCGATCGCCCCGGCCAGTAGGCGGTGAGCAGTTCGTCTGGGCAGCAGGCCGCGTCAATGATAGCTACCTCCTCGCTTCCCTGAACAACACAAGCTTCCGACGACTGCGCTTGGGAACGGTTGGCGCCTCCTAACATCAGCAGGCCTGCTCCGGCGATCGCTAACCAGAGCTGCCGAAACCTCCTCGACTGGGGCTGGACCCTAGAGTCCCAGATTTGCCCCTTCACTAATACCCGTGGTGAATGGCCTGGTGCTCCGTCCATGGTTGTGTCCCCTCAGGGTTTTTCTAAAGAAAAATGAGTCGGCTGCGATGCACGTGCTGTAGCGCTAGTGGCTGGCTAGCTACCTTCTCTACCATGGAGACGACGTGCTCTGGGCGCAGCAGGTTCCCGTCGTTGCGACAGTGGCCTACAGCTCTGAGCCAGACTCCAAGGCTACCTTTAGGATACTCCAGACCCACGGGTAGAGGGTGGTCTGGGCTAACCACCGTTAGCTCATGCAAGCGCTCTCGCAAGTTAATGAGTTGCATCTTTCCAGACTTAGTTTTCTTTTCCCAAGGCACTTCATCGAGGGCGAGGACGCTCTCAATCCAACCCTCCCAGTCTAGAGATGCTGCGCCAATGTCTTCTAAACTTACGTGTAGGTAGTATTCGGCCTGGTCAAGGAGCTTAGTCGCAGAAGGCTCATCTAGAGGCACCTCAGCGATGGCGTAGAGCGGAATCTCCGGCGGCAGTTGAGCCCCTAGCCGCTGAAGAAAGTCGGCGGGGGCGATCGCCTGTGTCAGCTCAAAATCCACCACTTCGCCACTGCTGGTAGCCCCTAGAGGGAGTGCATTAGCGGGTGACAAGCGTGGACCCGGATGGAAACCGCCGGTGAAGGCGATAGGTAGCCCAGCCCGCCGCAGGGCGCGATCGAACAGGCGCACCATGTCTAGGTGGCCAAGTAGGGCCATCGACCCCAGCTTGCCCAGGGTCACCCGCAGGCGCTGCACTCGCTCGGAGTTGGGCTGGCCGTGGCCAAGGAAAGCGGGAATTGGCGGCGGCGGCACCACCACATTGTGGCCAAAGTCGGGGCCGCAGACGCCGCAGTGGCTACAGCCCTCAAAGGAACAGTCGGGAACTGTGGCCGCCTCTACGGCGCGGAGTAAGTCGTCTTTGAGCCAGGCTTTGTCGATGCCAGTATCCACGTGATCCCAGGGCAAGGGGGTATCAAGGCTAGGGCGGTCGACCCCGACATCGGTCACATCGGTGTCCATCACGTTCCATTCGCCCTGATCGACCTTCCGGTACTTCCAGGTCAGATCGGCTTCGTCAATGGCTTGGGTCCAAGCTTTAAAGGCATTCTCTAAGCTCTCCCACCAGCTGTCCATGCCGGCCCCTAGTTCCCAGGCGCGGCGCACCACGGCAGACAGGCGGCGATCGCCCCGGCCGACAAAGTCTTCCATCGCTGATATGCGCACGTCGGTAAAGTTGACCTTGGCCCAGCGCAAAACCCGAAATTCTTCTCGCAGCAGCCGCTGCTTGCGACGAAACTCCTCCGTCGAGACCGAATGCCACTGAAACGGGGTGTGGGGTTTTGGGGTGAAATTAGAAATGGTGATATTAAAGGCCAGGGGACGTCGTCCTGGCTGGGTACAGGCTTGGCGCAACCAGCGCACAGTTTCAGCAATGCCTAGAACATCAGTATCGGTCTCGCCGGGTAGGCCGATCATGAAGTACAGTTTGACCCGGCCCCAGCCCTGCTCGTGGGCGGTTTTGATGCCGCGCAGCAGTTCTTCGTTGGTCAGCCCTTTGTTGATGATGTCGCGCATGCGCTGGGTGCCTGCCTCGGGAGCAAAGGTGAGCCCAGTGAGGCGGGTGCCGCCAATGATATTGGCAATGTTTTCATCGAAGCGATCGACCCGCTGGCTGGGCAGCGACAGCGAAATATTTTCGTCCTTGAGGCGGTTTTTAACCTCTACCCCCACCGCTGGTAGGGCTAGATAGTCAGAACAGCTCAGCGACAGCAGCGAAAACTCGTCATAGCCGGTCTTGCGCATGCCGGTCTCAATGGCGTCGATGACGGCCTCTGGCTCCACATCCCGGGCCGGGCGTGTCAGCATACCTGGTTGGCAAAAGCGGCAGCCCCGAGTGCAACCCCGCCGAATTTCCACCGTCAGGCGATCGTGGACCGTTTCGACGTAGGGCACCAGGCCCATAGCATAGGCGGGAATGGGGGTAGCCACCCGGCGCAGCACCCGTGCGGGTACGTCGGGCCGATTGGGATGCACCGAGCCATCGTCGGCCATGTCGTAAAACCGAGGCACGTAGACCCCTGGCACCTGGGCCAGATCGAGCAGTAGGACCTCTCGGCTCAAGCCAGCGGCCTTGCCCTCTTCCATTACTAAGGCGATTTCGGGCAGTAACTCCTCGCCGTCACCCAGGGCCACGAAGTCAAAGAAGTCGGCGTAGGGTTCGGGGTTAGAGGTGGCAGTTTGGCCACCAGCAAAGATTAATGGCCAGGAGCCTGCCTCGGGGGCAAAGGCTTTGGCCTGGTCGCGCTCCTGCCAGGTGAGCGGAATGCCCGACAGCGATAACATTTCAAGGATGTTTGTGGCCCCTAGCTCATAGCTGAGGCTAAAACCCAGAATGTCGAAGTCGGTCAGCGATCGCTGCGATTCGACCGCAAACAGAGGCGTCTGGGTAGCTTTGAGCTTAGCAGCTAGGTCAGGGGCCGGTAGGTAGGCGCGATCGCACAGCTGCCGAGGTTGGGCATTTAAGATGCTATAGAGAATGATGTGGCCCAGGTTAGAGGCCCCAACCTCATAAACCTCAGGATAAGTTAGCACCCAGCGCACGCTAGCCCCGTCCCAGGGCTTGTGAGCAGCACCAAGTTCGTTACCCAGATAGCGACCTGGCCGAGAAACCTCGGCATTCACCAATGTGTTAATTGATACAGACACGATCTAGCTGCCCCAAACGCTCGCGAGCATGACCACCATACTATAGCGAGGCGGGGGTAAGCTTGGCCGAGCCTGAAATTAAGCGGCTACCGGCAGCTCATCCACCATCTCAAAGGCGCGATCGAGCTGGGTGAGTTCAAACACAATGCGAATAGCCGGCGGCACAGAGCAGAGGCAGAGGCGCTTTTGTAGCTGACGAGCGTGCTTCAATGCCGACACCAAAGAGATCAGCCCAGCACTATCAAGCGACTCGACTTGGCTCATGTCTACGAACAGGCCATCGGCCCGGTCAGACTGGATCTTCTGCATTAAAGACGAATGGAACTCATGGGCGTTAGACGCGTTGAGAGAGCCCTGGGCTTGAAAAATAGCCATTTCTTTAGTCATAGTCTGCATACTCGTACACTCCAAAATTATGGATAAAGTTAGAAACTATTAGGGCCAGCCTGCCATATGAAGACGATAATCGGAATCAGACCGGCCTGGGTATATCTAAGGACATAGTTGGTCGTATCTTGATATAGATTCAGACCTCATCAATTCTGTGCTTCCGTGAATCTACTGAACATATCTCCAATGGCTGAATCATTTTGTGATTTGAATCACGAATCAACGTGGTAGAGTGCACAACTTCTGCGGGGTATCATCACTGTCTGTAACGTGGCCAAGCTCGACAATGGATAGTAACGAAATCACGCTCAGGTAATGGTTCATGGCCCCCACATTTTCCATTCGTCGACTGGTAGAAAAAGCACTCCACAGTGGGTTGCTGACCCCTGATATTGAGCAGGGTATTAACGCTGAACTGTCTCGCCTAGGCTATTTGCCTATTGGTGACTCCGAAGCTCTAGAGCTGCTCATGTACGAAATGGACGAAGGCCGCATTCGGCTGGTTCCGGGATTTGGGGTATACGGTGAGTCACTGCAGCACTCAGTATCTAGCTAGCTATGAGCGAGCCGGTTGACCCTGGCTAGACCTAATAACCTACCCAGATGCACAGCATTTTCAGGTCACCTCGGAACTTTCCCTAGGGTGACCTCAGTATCTTTATGAAAGCTTTACAGAAACCGTCCGGATTGTTGCTTAGTCATGGAAGCTGCTTGGGTCTGAAGCTTGGCGATCGGCCCATAGCCACTGCACAAACTCGTTGACAGTTAAATGTCTGCGGTCAGAGTCTGGAGGTAATACGGATGCTGAGTTTGGGGATTTAGCCGAGAGGCTGGCTAGTAGGGGGATGACTTCGGTGTCTAAGGCCGGTTGCAGCTGCTCTAGAGGCCAGAGCATGTCAGGTACTGCTGGTTTGGTAGCTGTCAGACTTGTGGCGTCGAAATCTGCTCCTAGGGCAATCATCTCGGTTTCGCTGACCAGCGCCAAAGGCCTTATCCAGCCGGTGGGGCGAAGTGCTAATACCTGAATGACTTCAGCATAAAGACGGGTTTGGCGGCACTCTAAAAATACGATTTGGCCTGTAACCAGAGTCATGAACGATCCAACAGGAAAACGAATGGGACAGTAGCGCCTGTCAACTGTCTCCTATGGTACCCATCGTATTGGTGCGATCGCTGGAATTTTTGAACAGGCTAAATGGTCTCATTCTCTCTTACTAGCCTAAATGTCAGACAATTGCTGAACTAAGTTATAGCCCTGAGCTGGGTAGGGCCGGGTTGAGATTTTTTCAAGACTACCTCTAGTGTCATGCTAAAACCATCGTGAAGTTTTATGATGGGAAAGTTGACCTGGGCAGGGATACTTTTGACAATCTCCGCCTTGGAGCTTCGCAAGGAGGTATTACTGTGTCAGTTGAAACCATCGAGCGGACTACGACATCTACAGTGCGCAAGCCGGCGCCCCGCTACCGAGTGTTGCTTCACAACGACGCCTTCAACTCAATGGAGCATGTGGTGGAGTCACTGCTAAAGGTGGTGCCCAGTTTGACGATGCCTCAGGCCGTTGACATCATGATGCAGGCCCACACCGCTGGGGTAGCCCTGGTGATTACCTGTGCCCTCGAACATGCTGAGTTTTACAGCGAGGGATTGTGCAACCTAGGGCTGACTAGCACTATCGAGCCAGATGAATAAGCTGTCTGGGGTTAAGCTGCCCTGGGCTAAGCTGGCCCACTACCCACCACTGGTGCGAGTAGTGGTCTTTTTGCTAATTGTGGTGGTGCTCTGGTTGCCCTTTGCTTTGCCGCTGTATGGCTTAGCTGCGCGTAGCCTGCTGCCGGGGGGCGATTTATTTCCTACTGCTTTGCTTTACGTTGTCTTTTTGCTGGTGCTGCCCCGCTGGGAACGGACG
Source organism: Nodosilinea sp. FACHB-141 (assembly GCF_014696135.1). Lineage (NCBI taxonomy): Bacteria > Bacillati > Cyanobacteriota > Cyanophyceae > Nodosilineales > Nodosilineaceae > Nodosilinea > Nodosilinea sp. FACHB-141. Next base: position 35,423 of record NZ_JACJPP010000011.1, read on the forward strand.
GTGCGCGCTGAAACGCAGCCCTGGGCCAAGATCGGATTTGTTGGCCGCCGAGAATTGGGCCAGGGCATGGCAACAGGTGCTTTGATCGGAGCAGTGAGCCTGGCACTACTGGCGGTAGTGCAGCTGGCTTTAAGCTGGGCCGTGCTGGACGCGGATGGTGCGCGGGGTGTCAGTCTGTTGCAAACAGCTCTAATTGGGGCTCTGGCGGCTACCGCTGTCGGTTGGTCGGAGGAGGTGTTGTTTCGAGGCTGGCTGCTGCGGGAGATGGAGCAGGGCTGGTCGCCCGGAGCTGCACTAGGGACAACCAGTCTGATTTTTGCGATCGCTCACTTTATTAAGCCCCTCGACGCAATTTTGGCCCTGCTGCCTCAGCTAGCAGGGCTTTTGCTGTTGGGTCTGGTGCTGGGTTGGGCCCGCCGAATACCCGTAGGACTCAACAAAACTGGGTTGGGCCATCCGGTAGGTCTCCACGCTGGTCTGGTGTGGGGCTACTATTTGCTTGAGGTGGGTAACTTACTTCAGCCCACTGGTGTCGTTCCCGATTGGGTAACTGGCCTAGACGGCAACCCCCTTGCTGGGCTACTAGGGCTAACGCTGCTGTCCGGGTTGGGGGTAGTGGTGTTTCGCTGGAGCCGTTCACCCCGCTAAAGATTTGCCCGCGTTGGCCATTAGCTGCTCCTGAACACTGCGAATCTGCTCGTCTGCCTCAGGGCGACGCTGGCGGTAGCTGCCGTCAGTCGCCAGATCCCAAGCCTGCCGGTTGTCTTCTAGGCACAGGTTGAGCACGGCCTTGAGCTCTGCTTGCAGCGCTGGGTCAGTAACGGGCGCCATCACCTCCACGCGGCGATCGAGGTTGCGCGGCATCCAGTCGGCGCTGCCCAGCAGCACAACCTCCTCTCCCCCCTGCTGAAAATACAAAATGCGAGAGTGCTCTAGGAACTGCCCTACGATGCTGATAACGCGAATATTGTCGCTCACCCCCGGCACCCCTGGCCGCAGGCAGCAGATGCCTCGCACAATTAAGTCAATTGAGACCCCTGCCTGGGACGCCTGATAGAGTAGCGCAATTAAATCTGGGTCTACCAAAGAATTCATCTTGACGATGATGCGGCCCCCCTTGCCCTTTTTTTGGCAGGCTATTTCGTGCTCGATCAGGCTCACTAATCGCTGGCGCAGGGTGAGGGGGGCAACGAGCAGCTGTCGGTAGACCTGCTGGCGAGAATAGCCAGTGAGATAGTTGAATATGTCAGAGATGTCGGCCCCTACATCCTCTCGGGCGCTGAGTAAACCGAGGTCGGTGTAGATCCTGGCGGTTTTGGGATTGTAGTTGCCGGTGCCGATGTGATAGTACCGACGAATGTGCTGTCCCTCCCGGCGCACCACCAGCGTGACTTTGCAGTGGGTTTTGAGACCCACCAGGCCATAGACTACGTGCACGCCTGACTGTTCAAGCTTGCGGGCCCAGTTGATGTTGTTTTCTTCGTCAAAGCGGGCCTTGATTTCGACCAAGACAGTCACCTGTTTACCGTTTTCTGCGGCAGAAATCAGGGAGCTGACAATGGGAGAATCGCCAGAGGTCCGGTACAACGTCATCTTGATGGCCAGCACTTGGGGGTCGTGGGCTGCCTGAGTGATAAATCGCTGCACCGTCGCTGAGAACGAGTGATAGGGATGGTGGACAAGCTGCTCTTGACACCGCAGCAACGAGAATAGCTCTTCGGCGGTTTCAAGGGTCGTGTCGTCGTCATCGACCCCTGGCGGGCTGAGGCGCTCTAGGGCAGGAGGCACGGCGGCTGTCCAACTGGGGGCTTTAAGGTTAGGTAGGGGAAGGGCCATGAAGGTCATGAGGTCTCCCAGCCCCAGCAACCCGTCGACGTTGTACACATCGGTTTCGGCCAGGCCCAGTTCTTCTGTCAGCATGGCGCGCACCGGACCTGAGGTGTCCCGCTGAATTTCCATGCGTACCGCCGAGCCGCCCCAGCGACGCTTACGCAGTTCTTGCTCAACGGCGAGCATCAAATCGTCGGCTTCGTCTTCTTCGACGGCCAGATCGGCATCGCGGGTAATGCGAAAGCAGGAGTGTTCCTGCACCACCATGCCTGGGAAAAGAGCAGACAGATTGGCGGCAATGATCTGTTCGAGGGGCACCCCTAACCAGCGATAGGTTTTGCTGTCGGGTTCTTCAGCCTGCGGTTCTGGCAGGGGAATAAACCGGGGCAGCACCCGAGGGACTTTAATGCGGGCAAAGTGAGGCTGTTGGGTACGAGGGTCTTTCACCACAACTGCCAGGTTTAGGCTGAGGTTCGAAATGTACGGAAATGGATGTCCTGGATCGACGGCCAGGGGGGTTAAAACCGGGAAAACTTGCTCTTCAAAGTAGTCGCGGCAGTAGGTTCGCTGGGCCGCTGACAGCTCTTCATAGTCAAGCAGCCAAATCCCCTGGTCGGCCATCTGCTGCCTCAAGTCGGTGCTGAAGTCCTGATGCTGCTGCTCGACAATAGGGCGCAGTGCGGCGCTGATATCGTCGAGGTGCTCCTGGGGCGATCGCCCATCGGGCGATCGCCGGGTAACCTGGGCCTCGATCCGCTGCTTGAGGGCCGCTACCCGCACCATAAAGTATTCGTCCAGGTTGTTGCTAAAAATCGCTAAAAACTTCAGCGCTTCTAACAATGGAGTGCGCTCGTCCAAGCCTTCGTGGAGCACCCGCCGGTTGAACTCTATCCAGCTCAGCTCGCGGCTAATGTAGTACTGAGGGTCGCTGAGATTGGCCTCTGGTTTGCTACTGCGCCGCTCTACCGTGGCCATTGTTTTAAGACTCCCCTAAAAATGACTCCCGGTTACCCCATTCAGGGTTTTCCTATTCCGGTTATTTGGCATCTAGACCTATGGATTGAACCTGGTCTTAGCTGTCCATAGATACCACTAGCTCTGGGTTACAACCCATAAGCCGGTTTGTTAAGGCCGAGTTAATCATACTAACGCGGCAACCGGCCGGAGGGGTCAACCCTCCGGCCGGTTGCCGGTGCTCTTAGGGGTAGTTAGAGCGATTATTGGCGTTGTTTAAAGGAAGATAGCCACTCCCGCAGTTGGTCAGCGGCAACGTCGCGCCCACCCAGACCGAAGGCGATCGCGATCGCCACTGCGATCGCCCCCAGCAGTAGCCCAAAGGCCAGGTTGACGATGTCGGGGGCCACTCCCATCTGTTGTAGGGCCATGGCTCCCACAAAGATCAAGATAGCGATGCGGGCCGCTTGGGCCAGTACCCTTGCCTGTCCGGTGCCCATAGCGTTGACCAGGCGAAAGGCCAAATTGGCTAGGTAAAGGCCTACCGCAAATACCACTACGCCACTGAGCACCCGGGCTCCAATGCGCAGAATTGCCCGCACAATCTCCGTCAGACCGGCGAAATTGAGAATTTCTGTGGCGGTCACGGCCCCAAACAGCACGATCGCCACCAGGGTGATGATGCCAACGATCTCTGAGGGGGTGCGGCTTGGGGTCTGCACCGTAGCCATGGGACGGCCTTCGGCATCGAGCCCTGACTGTACCGTAGCTCCTGTGCCCAGATTTAACTCTGGTAGCCCTAAAATGCCCAGGATGTTGTCAAAACCAGCTCCCCGCAGCAAGCTCGTGACCAGGTCAGCCACAAAGCGCCCTACAAAGTAGGCAGCGGCAATCACAACCCCAGCCATAATCACTTGAGGAATCGCGGTCAGAATCTGCTCCAGCATCCCAATGGCGGGAGCCGAAATAGCCTCGATATCGAGCTCGTTGAGGGCGGCTACCACAGCGGGGATGAGCACCAGCACGTAGGCCAAGGTGCCAGCTAGACTGGCGAGGGAAACACCCCCCGTCGCGCTGCTTTGCAGCCCCATTCGGCGACCCAGCTGGTCGACCCCAGCAGCCAGCAGCAGATTGGTCACCACGCCGCGCACAATCCGAGCAATCACCCAGCCAATAGCTAGGACAATTCCAGCGGTGACAATGCGGGGAATAGCTTGGAGGAAAGAATTAATTAACCCTTCCACCGGAGCCAGCAGCCCGGGCAGCTGCAGGGCGCTCAAAATTAGCGGAATAAATAGCAGCAGAATAAACCAGTACAGCACGTTGCCGATGGTTTCATTCAGCACGACCGGGGAACTGCCTTGGTCCATGCCAGTCTGCTGGGCCAGGCGGTCATCTAGGTTGAAGCGACCTAGGCCATTGACAACGAGCGATCGCACCAGAGTCGCCGCCAGCCAGGCCACCCCTAGCAGCAGCAGCGCGCCACCAATGCGGGGTATGTAGAGAAAGATTTGGTCGAGAAAATTGTTGAGCGGGGCCGACACCCCGGCCAAGTTAAGGGCGTTGAGCGACGCCACAATGGCGAACAGAAAAATTACCCAATACACGAGGGTCGATACCCACTTCTCAATGGGTATCGACTGATCCGGCGAGCGACCCAAAGCCCAGTTCGCAAGGCGGTTATCCAGGTCGGTACGCCGCAATAGACTGCGCACCACCAAGGCTGCCACTGTAGCTATAAGCCAGCCCAGCAGCAGCAGCGCGATCGCCCCAATTAAGCTGGGTAAAAAGCGCCCCAGTTGCCCAGAAGCCTCTTGCACAAAGCGGCTGGAAGACTCCACAGGGCCAGTTAGCGGCTCAGGGTTAGCAGGTTGAACTCCAGGCTCAGTCACCTGGAGCAGTGTTAGAGAGAAAAAATCAATCATGATCCTTGTAGTTGGGAGCATCCTGAAAGAGCACCGTGCAGGGGGCCGTTGCGCGATCTCGACTGTTAGCCATTCACTACAGGCAAATAAACTGATAGCCAAATCATGTCATCCCATGAACCAGCGTTTCAGCTTAAAAACGAGACCGCCCAGGGCAGTTACGATAGAAACCTCCCAAAAATACAAGTTTTTGAGGATTTTGGAACCTACACTCGGGCTGATTTTCTCAGGAGTCCGTCAAGATGTCTACTCGCCGCGTCATTGAGCACAGCATTTCCATCAGCGCCAGCGCTAGCCAGGTCGAACAGTGTTTAACTCGCCAAGATCTGATGCACCGCTGGCTCAACCCGGCCCTGCGTTGCGACCCTATTGGCGACTGGAGCACCGATTTGGGAGCCAAAAGCCGGTTTGTCATTCAGATACCGCTGTGGCAGCCTGCGCTGATGAGTACCGTAGTTGAGCGTCAGCCAGGGCTGATTGTGTGGGCGTTTGAAGGATTTTTCGACGGGCGCGATCGCTGGGAATGCACCCCCGAACCAGCAGGAACCCGACTGCTAAATCGGTTTGAGTTTGAGATTCCCAACCCCGTCGTACAAGCTGGATTTAACTGGTTTGCCGCCAGCTTGACTCAGCGAGACATGGCGGCGCAGCTGAGCCGCCTGAAACAGGTGGCTGAAACCCAGACCAATCGATGCTGATCGCAGCATGGGCTACCACGAACAAAAGAAGCCGTAGGGAGCTTTGTCTCTACGGCCTAGGCGTTACTAAGATGGAATTACGTCTGGAGCAGTCTAGCTAGAGGTCGTTTGGGTCGCCAGCATCTGCTTAAGCTTCTCTAATTCGCCAGCCCAGCGAGGATCGGGCTGAACGGAGGCACTGCTAGTGGTCGCCGCTGCTGGAGTAGATGACTTGCGGGTATTGCTTTTAGCCGCTCGCTTACCAGTGGGTTCGCCGCCGCTGGGGCGAGCTTCCCCTTCACCCTCGGGCTTGGTGCGGGGCAGCGCCTTTTCAATTTTGATGGGCAATTCTGCAAGCATTTGGCCGTTTAGTTTTTCGACAATCTCATCGGCCTTTTCGTCGGTCTTTACGGTTACGAAGCCAAATCCCCGGCATTTTCCAGTTTTTTTATCGGCAATCAGCTTGACAGAGACTAGGTCATCGTTAAAGTCGGCAAAAACGTTTTCAAACTCCTGCCGCTCTAGATCCTTAGAAAGGTTACCGACGTAAAGGCGAATTGACATTTGAGATACCTCTGGTGTTCTAAAACAAAGGGCCAAAATCGAAATCGATGACTTGCCAAGTGAAGTTTGAATAGCAAGTCAACCGCCACCTTTGACAACCCTATTCACACAATCAATTTCTATCAGGATTACAGATTTTGCTCTAAAAAACCCGATAAAGCCGCGTTAAAACGTCAAATCTAAATCCTGCATCAATTTAACAAATTCTTGCTCGATTCGATCGCCCCTAAGCCCTATCGACTGTTATGAATAATCTTAAAACTCTAAAGCTTGTAGGATGATCACAATTGTCGCCTTGGAAAGAAACGACTTATCAAACCTCTCAAGTTTCTCAGAAGCTTCCTACTTCAACCATCTTCCCAAGGAAAGATCTAACCTGCGTAGACCATGAGCTAGGTCCTTGGTTGATGAGATTCTAGTGCTCCATCCCTCTCTAAGTTATTTATTATTACGGTAACACGTTAGAGCCCCGCTACTGGCGCCACCGCCAGCCAAAATCGACCCTCCAAATAAAAACCAGCCGACGAGGGCTGGTTCATTTGCTGTGTTGAGAGTAGGAGAACCCATTACCTAACAATCCCCAAAGCCAACCCTGAACGGTTAACCCTGGAACCCAGGAATGCGTTTCTGTAAACTAACTTAACATTGAATGCACCGTTTCCGCAACACAACTTTACGTTTTCTCGGTTAGCCCCCTCGGAAAATTGTCAAAACTCCAATCAAGCTGATAGCTAAGCTCAAGAGCGTAGCCCAAATCGGCCCATAGGCCTGAAAGCGATGACGGGAGTCCAGCTGCACTTGATGAATGTCGACCCATAACAGGCCGCCGCCATAGCGACTCCAGCCACTGACCGTAACAGCTTGACCAGTCCATTGCCGGGGGTGGTGCTGAAATAACGCCTGAAGACTGCCCAAGGGGACTGGGTTGACCAGTTTGACTAGCCCTGAGGTATCTTCGAGATACAAATTTTGGCAACCCCAATTTTCTAACCCGGTGGCACCCCGTAGCTGGCCTTGGAGGGTGACAGGCTTTCCCTGTACAGGGAGGACTGAGCTGTTGTTGATCAGCTCTGCAATGTTGTCTGGGGCTGGGGAGCTGGTTTGTCGGGTAGTAGGTGAGCTACCCGGCTCGGGAAACAGAGCGTTAATGCGCAGCAACAAGCCTAATCCGAGACCCAGCCACAGCCCTCCCATCAGAATGCTGGGGTCTTGGTAGAGCCAGCTTAACCGTTGCCAACCCAGCCGATTGACAATGCCGCCTACAAACCACAACCCCATGGCAATTCCACCCCCTATCAGCAGACCCGTTAGCGGACTCTTTTGCAGCAGCAGTAGCCGGGGTGAAAAGTTGCCTGGGGTAGGAGATGCTAGCGGTAAGGCGATCGCGGTGGGCTGCTGACGAAGGGTTGCCTGCTGGCTGAGCTCAAGCAGCCTTTCTCCTAAAGGCAGGTGGGAGGCGCTGACGCGCAGCCATTGGCGGTAGGGGTTGAGGCTATCTACTGCAATCAGGTTAGCGATGGTGGTGGCGCGATTTGCGAAGCGATCGCTGGGGGAGTTGTCTGCTGCGCTCAGGTTTTGACCATCAGGCCCTGCCTTTGCCAGCATGCTGCCTGGGGTAACTGCCTGGCGACTGCTGACGGGCATTAAAACCTCTAGGCTGGTGAGCAAGGGGTGGAGGGTGCCCCGCCGCTCAAGGTCGGCTGCGATCGCCTCAGTAAGCTGTAACAGTCCATCCGTGAGGTGGTCGGGGTGCTGTGTGAGCACGGTGGCGCGGCGATCGCCCCAGGCACAGCACGCTCGCGACAGCCATAGCACGAGCTGCCGCAGCAGCCAAAACAGGCCATAAAAGATGCTGGAGAATATTCCCAGGGGGGTGCGTAGGAAGGGCTGGGTCAACCTATCCCCAATCTGGGCTAGGCGATGGTAGGCGGTGTGAAGCAGTAGCAGCAGCAACCCTACCGCTGAGAGAACCGACCCGCTACCATTCACCATCCGAGCTAGCTCGTACCCATATAGCGCCGTTATGGCTTCATCAGACCCCTGGTCTAAAATGCCTTGGCTGACGACGATGCGAGTGTTGCGCGCCAACCAGCCATAGCTAAAGCATAGGGGGGCCGGATCGGGAATAACCCGCAGCTCGGGCAGTTGCCAACCGCGCTGGCGGCACACTTGGCGCAAGAGGCGCAGTGTTCCTGGGCTGTGTCCTTGGAGCTGACGTGTTGATAGAGGCTTTTGGCCATGCCAAAAAGTCAGGGCAAAATCCATAATCCACGGACTGGCTAGGGCTAGTAGCACCAGGCTACCGATTACCCAAACGGTGTAGTTCTGGTATGCTCCCGGCAGACTGAGCTGTACCGGCCACCGCACCCACCGCAGCAATCTATCCGCTGTTCTGAGGGCAAAATGAATGGCCCAATTTGTTATCCAGAGCAGGGCGATCGCTGTAAAGGCTTGCTGTAACCATAGCCCCAGCGGGTACTTTGGCAGAGAAGCTTGGAGCTGCCGCTGATGGCTTGGGATAGCCTTTGAGCGCGAGATAGGCTCAGCACTAGCATTAGAAGCTGGAATCGTTGCATCGATAGTGGCATCTGGAGGGCGATCGCTGTCGTTTTGATCGATACCCGAGCGCTGATTAAGCTGCTGAAAGTGAAAGAGCGATTGGTACGTCGGCTCTGGTTCCCTCTCTTCAGCGGCGTCCAAATTGTCGTCTTCCGACCTTGGTTGGTTAAGTTCTTCTGGGCTAGGGAGGGGAATGGGCGTTTTGGAAGCAGGTTTTGGTGGTAAAGGCGGTGGGGTTTGAGAACTTGCGATGCCTGCTAACGGCACAAAGCCACTCAAATCGGCCTTAGTTGGTAAGGCGGTTTCCTGGGTTACTGAGGGGACCTCCCCCTTAGTTTTGTTGGGCAGCTGGCTCAAAACCTGTTGAGCCCACTGGCGAGCCTCGGATGAAGAACTGTCGAGCAGGACTTGGCAACCCAATCGGGCTTGGTCAACCTGCTTCAGTCGCTGGTATACTCTCACCTGCCCCATCACAGCTTTGAGATAGTAAGGAGAACCTGGCGGCAATCGTCCCAACCGTTGAAAAAGCGCTAGAGCTTGGTCATAGCTTTGGGCCTTGAAGGCAGTTACCGCCTGCTCGTACACCTGCTTGGCTGAGGCACCACGATTGCCAGGGGCAGAAGCTTGGGATTTGGGGTCTATGGGCTGCGCCATACGCCGCTAATTAAGGGTAAAAAGCAAAGGAGAAGTTCAAGGATAGCCAACTATTCCCATTCTGTTTCTTCCTCCTGCGGATGACCGTCTGTTAACAGTTGGCGAGACAAACCTTGGTAGCGGACAGCAGTTGCCCTCTAGACTAAGCAACAGTGCCCCCGTTGCCGCTGATCTATGATTGCCGTTAGCCTTTTTGTTGCTAGTTTCCTGGCTTGGTTTCTCAGCATGCTAGCAGGAGGTGGCAGTCCGTTTATTCTAATTCCCGTGATTTCCCTGCTGCTCGGCTCCGCAGCGGTAGCTCCAGTAATTACGATCGGACTGCTGATTGGCAATACCCAGCGGGGAATTTCTTTTTGGCACTATGTGGACTGGCAAGTAACGGCCTGGTACGTGCCTGGGGCCATAGTAGGAGCAATTATTGGCTGCTATGGACTCACCCAGGTTCATGCAGAGGGTCTACAACTACTGCTCGGCATCGGGCTGCTGACCATGGTCGCCAATCATCTGTTGACTCCCGAAGATGCTCAGTTCGCGGTTAAGGCCTGGTACTTTTTGCCGCTGTCCTTTATCAACGCCATTGGGTCTGGGCTAATTGGCAGCACTGGCCCAGTAATGAATCCGTTGTACCTAAACTACGGGTTAGAAAAAGAAGCCATGGTAGCTACTAAGGCATTTAATAAGGCGGTGCTACACCTGGTTAAATTAACGACCTACGCTGCCTTTGGCAGCCTTAGCTCAGACTACCTACTCTACGGGTTGGTGATTGGGTTGGGTGCGATACCGGCTAACTGGCTGGGCAAGATGGTGCTGGCAAAAATGTCGGCCCAGCAGTTTAGACAGCTGGTGTTTGCTTTTGTAGCGGTAAGCGGTGTAACCATGATTTGGCAACAGCGCCATTTTTTGACTGTCTGGTTTATGTAGGCTGACTGTTGGCTTGCAAATTCTCTAAGGCGTCTTGAGTTGGTTCTGATGGTTCTTCGGAAAATTCCATTGGGCGGTCTAAATCCAATAACGTTTCGACGAGCCCGTAGAGTGAGATTTCGTCTGCTCCAGAAAGCTGTCGATCTTTGAGGTCTGTAAGTCCTTGGGCGAGCTCTGGGGCTCTGCTCTTGTAGTCGCGGTGGGCAGTAAGCATATCCTCAAAAATAGATTGCTCGATTTCAACCCGATTTTGGCCATCGTTGAGGGGAGTTTGGTAGGCCACATCCTCAACGTCATACTTAACTAGCACCACCAGTGCATTGCTGGCGGCTTTGATGGCTTCCTGTAGGCGACGTGTGTCGAGTTCGAGCCGATCAAAGCCCACTTGACCAGTAATTTTTAACTCCAAAATAGGGGCGATGCTGCTCTGATGTTTAGCAGCGGCAGCGATCGCACAATCTAGGGCCATCTGGTTCAGCTCGTCTAGGCTTTCCTGTCCTTTGGCCACCAGCTCTACCCGTTCAATGGGTCGCTGAAAGTAATCCGTCTTGAGCTGCGCGTCGATGCGATCGGGCAACAGTTCTACTAAATAAGCGCCTCGAGGGTAGCGGCTTTCCTCGACATTGTTAGCTTCCAGAGAGCCAGGATTGAAAACCCATCCCTCGGCGGTGTAATTCTTATGAATGTGTCCTAAGGCCAAATAGTCTACCCCAGCTTCCTTGAGCGGCAGCAGTTCGCTATAGCGCAGTGCTCCAGCATAGCGAGAGATTTGCCCCTCTAGGCCGTGGTGAAACATCAAAACTGTATAGTTGGGACCGGGGGGCAGGTCTTTGATAGAGCCAGCTAATAGCTCAATGGCGCGAGGGGCAGTGGCCCCATACCAGTTTGATCCAATCACCCGCACACCGCAGGGTAGATCAATGTAGCCTCCGGAACGGGTGCTGTCATCCCACGGGGTGAGTCGCTCTTCGGCGTTAGCTCCGTCGTTAGGCTCTAGCAGCTTGAGCAGGTTCCATTCAGAGAGATACTTGAGCCAGCTAGTGCGAGTGCCATAGGGGCGGTTGTCGTGATTGCCCTCAATGGCCACCACGGGAATGTTGGCATCCTTCAGTGTTTGGAGACAAACCTGAGCCTGGTTGAGGGTAGCGGGTTTAATGTTGCGGTGCTCGAAGAGATCGCCCGCGATCGCCACAAAATCCACTTCCTCCTCGACAGCATATCGTTCCAGCACCGTTTGCAAGGCGCGAAAAAAATCCTTGGTGCGCTCAGGAGTGTCGTAGCGGTCAAACCCCAGGTGAATGTCGGCAATGTGAAGAAACTTGGCCATCAGGCTGTCCGCAGCGCTACTTCCTCAGCCTAGTCCTGATTTTGAACTTTGGAGGTTTGATTTTGGCTAGAAAATTTCTGGCTGGTAGCCTCACTGCCCGTGACATCAAAGATTCCTAGACAGCGGATGACTCAGCCGCCAGCTCTTCCAATCGTTCCTGCTGGTCTCGGCTAACGCATGACTGAATCAGGTCCTCAATATCCCCTTCTAAGACCGGGGTAAGGGTAAAGTTTTGGTTGAGGCGATGATCAGTCACCCGATTGTCTTTGTAGTTGTAGGTGCGGATTTTTTCCGATCGCGCCCCGCTGCCCACCTGCGACTTTCGCATCGAAGATACGGCTTCCTGCTGCTCTCGCATCTTTATGTCAAAGAGCTTAGCCCGCAGAATCTGCATGGCCCGTTCACGGTTCTTGAGCTGCGATCGCTCCTCAGTGCAAAACACCCGAATGCCCGTGGGCTTGTGGATCAGATCGACCGCCGTCTCTACTTTGTTGACATTCTGTCCGCCAGCTCCACCCGATCGCGCTGTGGTGAGCTCAATATCCTTCGGATCAATCTGCACTTCCACTTCGTCTACCTCAGGCATAATTGCCACAGTAGCCGTAGACGTATGCACCCGCCCACCCGCCTCGGTGACCGGCACCCGCTGGACACGGTGAACTCCCGCCTCAAACTTGAGCTGGCTATAGACGCGATCGCCCGCAATTTCTAGAATTGCTTCCTTAAAGCCGCCCATATCGGCTGCCGACTCGCTGAGCAGCTTCACGCGCCAACCCTGTGTTTCGGCATAGCGAGAATAGAGCCGCACCAAATCCCCAGCCCAAATGCTCGCCTCATCGCCGCCGGTACCCGCACGAATTTCCAACATGATGTTCTTGTCATCATTGGGATCGCGCGGCAGCAGTAGTACCTTGAGTCGAGCTTCTAGCTCCGCTAGCTTTGCATCTAAAGCCTCAACCTCTAGACCGGCCATCGCCTTCATCTCGGGATCGCTGTTAGCTTCCTTATAGATTTCGCGCGCGTCAGCCAGTTCCTCGCCAGTAGACTTCCACTCAGCGTAGGTTGTGACCGTTTCCTCCAGCGAGGATCTAGACTTGGCAATACGCTGAAACTCATCCGGATCCTTGGCTACATCAGGGTCAGCCATTCTCCGCGTTAGCTCTTGAAACGTCTGTTCCACAGAGTTGAGTTTTTCAATTAAGTATGCCTCAGCCATAGTCCCCTTTTATCCACCGTCTAGCCAGAATGCCTTGCCCTACTACAGCACAGCAAACTAGGCCTTGTCGGCAGCGCCATCGGTGGTAGTAGCCGATGTATCAGCCATACCATACTTACGCAGAAAGCGCTCAACGCGGCCTTCAGTGTCAATAATTTTCTGGGTACCGGTATAGAAAGGGTGATTCCCAGACCATACGTCTACATGCAGTTCAGGCTTGGTAGAGCCTACGGTCATAATCTCTTTACCGTCGCAGAAGACCTTGGCCTCAGGATACCAATTGGGATGAATATCAGACTTTGCCATAACAGGGTGTAAAACAACGTCAATAGAATGAGACAGACTTGGCAGAGCAGAAGCAGCGATTTAGCGGTGTGGCAAAAACCCAAAAGTTGAGTTCTGCCAAACCATGCCTAAATCACTAGATCCAATCTAGCGCTTGGAGAACTGAGGTGCCTTGCGGGCTTTCTTCAGACCGTACTTACGGCGCTCCTTAGCACGAGGATCGCGGGTTAAATACCCTTCTACTTTGAGAGGCTTGCGGTTTTCGGGGTCCAGCTCACATAGTGCTCGGGCCACACCAAGCCGAATTGCATCAGCTTGACCTGTCAGACCACCACCCTTGACGTTGACTAAAACATCGTAGGCATTCTCCAAACCCAGCACCTCGAGGGGAGCCTTGGTGGCGTTTAGATAGGCTGGGTTGAACTGTAGGTAATCATCACCAGGGCGCTTATTGATTATCAGCTGACCGCTTCCAGGCACTAGACGTACCCGCGCGATGGAGGTCTTGCGGCGACCAGTACCCCAGTACACAGCTCGTTCAGATTGATCGGTAGCCTGCATTATTTAGCTTCTCCAGGAATAGTGTTTACGATTTGGGTTACAGGATTTTGAGCCTGATGAGGATGCTCCGGCCCGGCATACACCTTAAGCTTGGTGAACTGCTTGCGACCTAAAGAATTCTTCGGCAGCATACCTTTCACAGCCTGCTCAATGATCCGCGCAGGAATACGAGTCTGAAGCTTGTCGAAGGTCTCAACCTTCATCCCCCCCGGACGACCTGAGTGGCGGCGATAGAGCTTAGTGCTAGATTTACGGCCTGTAACTACCACTTTCTCGGCGTTCACCACGACAACAAAGTCGCCAGTGTCCATGTGGGGGGTAAAGGTTGGCTTGTTTTTGCCGCGCAGAATGGTGGCAATTTCGGTGGCCAATCGTCCCAGGCGCTGACCTTCAGCGTCGATTACGTGCCACTGCCTCTGAATAGAATCGGTAGGGGGGATGTAGGTCTTAGTAGTCATAGCGCTTGAGCTGCCTTTCCTGAATAAACCACACTAAGTAAAACGAACGAGTTAAACAAACTTAGACAAACTTAGACAAACCTTAGGCTACCGCCGGACCCCAGAAAAAGTGGGGCTGAGTATCAAACCAAACCTCCTGAGCAAAGGGATGGTCGTCGTAGCCGACCCGAAGTAGGCACAACCCTTGGGCGGGGGCTGCATACTTAACCTGCTGACGCTGGCCTTGTTGCCACAGTTCACCAAACTGCGCTGGCGTCAGCTCACCACTGCCTACCTTTACCACCAAGCCCATAATCAGCCGCACCATACCGTACAAAAAACCCTTGGCCTGAAGCTCAACAGTGAGGAAGGTATCTTGGCGGTGACACTCAGCTATCTGTAGGTCTACCCAGGAATGACTTTTGCCTGAGCGCGCCCTATGAAAGGCCGTCATATCATGATGGCCCACCATGGCATCGAGGGCCACCTGAATTTTTCCCTGGTCTAAATATTGACGGTAGTAGTGCCAGACAAAAGGACGCACAAACAGATTAGGCCGCTGACCCGTGTAAAGGGTATATCGATATCGCCGCCAGCAGGCTGAGAACTGAGCATGCCAGGTATCAGCCACTGCCGCCGAAGCTCGAATCAGAATATCCTCCGGCAGTCGGGCATTGAGCACGTCGGCCCAACGGTGTGCTGGGATAAAGCTAGGCGCATCAAAGTGAGCTACCTGAGCCGCTGCATGAACACCCGTATCGGTTCGCCCTGCACCGCTAAGACGCACCGCATAGCCCAGAACTGAACGCACGGCCGCTTCAATCTCACCCTGCACCGTACGAGCATTGGGTTGCCACTGCCAGCCATGGAGGCGGGTGCCCACATACTGCACTACCAAAGCCACCCGCTGAGTTGACTGAGCAAACTCTGCGGGCTGGCTTTCCAGACTGCGCTGTATGGGTGACGACTTCTCCATCAATACGGGCTAAGGGTTAATAAGCAGAAACGCAGGGGAGAGAGGTTAAGTCAACTCAATGATGGCCATCTCTGAGTTGTCGCCCCGGCGGCGAACGGTTTTGACGATACGGGTGTAGCCTCCATTACGACTGCCGTAACGCTCGCTTGCTTGACTAAACAGAGCATGGACTAACTGCTTGTCGTAGATATATCCCATTGCCTGGCGACGAGCTGGTAGAGAACCGTCTTTGGCTAGGGTAATCATACGGTCAGCTTCTTCACGCACGGCTCTAGCCCGAGCTTTAGTCGTGGTAATTCGACCGTGGCGAATTAGCTCTGTGGTTAGGGAACGCAGCAGAGCTTTGCGCTGGTCTGCAGGTTTCCCGAGTTGATGAACGCGGCACTGGTGACGCATGGGACTGAACTCAGATGAACGACAAAATAAAAGATATAGATAACCAAGGAACAATCAGAACGGCTCAGCGCATCAGGCTTTTCGGTTCTACGTCAACCCTGGGATCAAGCTGTCTTAGACGCCTTCTCAAGGGGCAAGGTGATACCCAAACGCTCCTGAAGAGCCTCAATCACCTCTTCGGCAGATTTCTGGCCAAAGTTCTTGATCTCTAGGAGGTCTTCTTGGCTGAAGTCCAGCAGATCGGCCACAGAATTGATCTGAGCTCGCTTGAGGCAGTTGTAGGCCCTCACCGAAAGCCTTAGTTCCTCAATAGGAATTTGGTTGTTGGGGTCTTCTTCCTTAACCTCTTCGTCAAACTTGGGCTCTAGGGTGACATCCTTAAGGGGCATAAACAGACCCACTAGGATATCAGCGGCCTGGCTCATCGCTTGCTGAGGAGTAATGCTGCCGTTCGTCCAGATGTCCATGATCAGCTGATCGCGCTGCATGGACCCAGAGACTACAACCTCTTCGACGGTGTAGTTGACCTTTTTGACGGGCATAAACACCGAGTCAAGCTGAATAAAGTCCAGCGCCGTAGCATCGTCTTTACTCCGTTCCACGGCTCGATAGCCCTGGCCACGCTCAACCCGAAACTCCATCTCGAGCGTATGTCCGTCGGCAACTGTCGCCACATACTGCTCAGGATTGACCACTTCTACTTCAGAGGGTAGTTCAAAGTGACCCGCAGTCACCCGAGCAGGACCTTGAACAAGAAGACGACCAATTTGAGGCTGGCTAGTATAGCTCCTCAAGACGATCTCCTTCATGTTGAGAAGAATGTCAAGAACATCTTCCCGCACCCCGACAATAGTCGAGAATTCGTGGGTTGCCCCAGCAATTCTCACGGCTGTAATTGCAATACCTTCTAGGTTGGATAGCAATACCCGCCGTAGTGCATTGCCTACGGTGGTACCCTGACTACGTTCTAAAGGCTCGATGACAAATCGACCGTACTGACTTTGGTCGTTTTCAACGACAGACTCTACGCAATCAACATGAAACTGTGCCAAAATCCTGCCTCCCTTAAACCTCGCGATACCCTGCCCGCCAAATGCGCCAACGACACTATAGTAAGTGCCTAAACCCGACGACGCTTGGGTGGTCGACAACCGTTGTGGGGAATAGGAGTAACGTCTCTAATTAGAGTAATTTCTAAACCCGCTCCCTGTAAGGCACGAATAGCGGTCTCGCGACCAGCCCCAGGACCGCTCACCATAACTTCAATCTGCCGCATCCCTTGATCCATTGCCCGTCGGGCAGCACTATCAGCCGCCGTTTGAGCCGCAAAGGGGGTGCCTTTTTTTGCTCCCTTGAATCCACTAGAGCCTGCTGAAGCCCAGGAAATTGCTTCTCCTGACTGGTCAGTAATAGTCACAATGGTGTTGTTGAATGTTGAACGAATGTGAGCGACACCGCTCGGTACGTTCTTCTTACTCTTTCGAGGTCCAGTCTTTCGAGTTGGTTTGGCCATAGCGTTGTCACTAAATTCAATTCAAGGAAACTTGAGTCAATGCGATTATCGGTGGGCCACTAACACTAGCAAACACCGGTAAACAGTCAGAAAAACTCGCTACAAAGCTTAGCGAGCTTTCTGCTCTAACCCCCCATATTGACTGGAGGCTAAGGAGGCGAAGCAGTTCTACTTACGAGGCGCTTTCTTCTTGCCAGCCACTGTGCGACGGGTGCCGCCTCGACGGGTGCGAGAGTTAGTTCGGGTACGCTGCCCACGCACTGGTAAGCCAGCGCGGTGACGCCGTCCGCGGTAGGAGCCGATGTCCATCAATCGCTTGATGTTCATACTTTCCAACCGTCGTAGATCGCCCTCTACTTGATAGTCGCTCTCGACGGAATCACGTAGCTTTGCTACGTCGGAATCGGTTAAGTCCTTAACCCGCACATCGGGACTAACCCCAGTTTTAGCGAGAATTTCCTTAGAACGGGTAAGGCCAATACCGTAGATATAGGTCAAGCCAATTTCAACTCGTTTGTCGCGTGGCAAATCCACGCCTGCTATCCGTGCCACCTTTACTATCTCCCCAGTATGTGGTTTTAACCATGCAGCCCAGCTACGGCTACTCAGTCTGCTATGTTAGGCCGCTGCCCAAACCGTCAAAAGCCTATACAGAAACTCGAACAGAACGTTTAGATTCAGTTGTCCTGAGTCAGTATATTCAAGACCATCTGACAGATTGAAATGGCATCTACACTGTTGTAAAAGCCCTGTCAGACCCTACGTTACCCCTGTCGTTGCTTATGCTTGGGGTTAGAACAAATCACCATGACCCGGCCACGGCGGCGGATCACACGACACTTATCACACATCTTGCGCACAGACGCACGGACTTTCATGTCCAACTCGCACTTCACTACAGAATTGCTATGCTAGCAAGCTGACGGCAATCCGTCAAATAAAATTTGTCTCTAGGGCTATGCCCGAAGCAAAAAGAGGTCGTCTAAGGACGACCTCTTTTTAGGAACTAATCAAAAAGTTGGCGAAAAAATGCGGCTTCTACCCTTAAGCTCCACGTTTGAGGGCAGATTCCACTTGCTTCAGTTCTTGCTCAACGCGAGTCCTGAGTTTTTCAGGCAGGGGGCGGTTGGGATAGCTGCTGTAGTGACCTGCGATCGCATTTAGTGCCGTGCGCATCGTGGTAAATGAGCTAAGGTTGGCTACAGAAGTATCTCGGCGATAGCGAGAGGCAAAGTCGCTAATGACGGCCTTGGCCTCAGCTTGGGCCTCTACCTTAGCGGGGTCATCGTCAGGTAGGTTAATCGAGGTTCTAAGGCTATCTACCAACATCAATGTGTCTTGGCGATAGTCACCACTGAGCCTGCCGCTGACGCCTGCGCCGCACCCTGTGAGGCCAACAACGGCCACAAGTACCAAGGCCAAGAGACGAGAAATTAAAGATTTCATAGGATTCTTTGAAAGAGGTTAGGTCAAACGACAGGCCAGAGAAAATAGGCACTAAATCCCGTGCTAAAGCTGCGCTGGTGTCATTTTGGTGCTTTCATTCTATAGCGCACCGTGGTCATAGTATTCTCTGGTTGTTGATGGGTGCTCTGCCTCAGGCCGGATAGATGCGCAACCGTCGGTTAGGTTCTTCGCCGCAGCTGAGGGATTTGAGCCGATAATGTTCGGCTAGCTCGTGCTGCATCTTGCGGATGTGGGCTGAGCGGGGCAGCAGTTCAACCGGTTGGCCTTTGGGAATCACGATTTGCTCAACGGCTAGACGAGCTTCTTCTAAGGCTTCTAGCTCATCGTCACCGCCACTGTGACTAAACAGTTCTAGATCAATGGCGGCTGGATTGTCATCCATGTCCAGCAGGCGCTGGAGGGCGCGGGTAATTTGGGGGATGCTGTTGGACTTGACCAAGTGGACAGGAATCTGCCGCCCCTGGGCCATGTGCTTGAGCTTGGCTTGGGCCTTAGCGTGCGATCGCAGCGCTATCACGGCATCAGCGTTGTCCAAATCTTTAGTGATCACTACAGGCATGTGCAGGGTCTGAATCACCCGCTCAATCTGGTAACGGCTGAGGCCATAGGGATAGAGGCGCATGGCATCCTCCCCATTGGGCCCGATGATGTCGTCATCGGGAGTCGTCTCCAGCAGGTGGGCGAACATGGGGTCAGTGGTCGGTTCTTGGCTATAGACCTTGCCCAGAGGCCGAATGTTGTTGCCGTTGCCTGCAGTGCGCTGGGCGATCGCGGCATTGGTCGGAGGCACCATTTGCCCTGCTGCGCGCCAGCCCATACCCGATCGCGATGGCTTGGCGACCTCTCGCCCTGAGCCCGGTAGCTCGTGGGTAATAATTACCTTCTGGTTCTCATCCACAGTGCGAATTTGTAGCCCCGGCTGGCGCCCCCGCAGCAGATTATCAATAGTGACCGTCACGTCCTCATGGATGGCCCAGCGCTGCCGCTCTAGCATTTCCACAGCGATGTCAAAAGTCGGAGGAGCCTTGCGCTCTAGCACGCTTTTTTGGCTGCCTCGACGGCGAGCTTCTTCATCCCCAAGCGTGACCGATTGAATGCCGCCAATCAAGTCTGAAAGAGTAGGGTTCTTAATTAGATTTTCGAGCTGATTGCCGTGGGCGGTACCCACTAGCTGTACCCCACGCTCAGCGATGGTGCGGGCCGCTAAGGCCTCTAGCTCAGTGCCAATCTCATCAATGACAATCACTTCAGGCATGTGGTTCTCCACCGCCTCGATCATGACTCGATGTTGCTCTTCAGGGCGGGCTACTTGCATGCGCCGTGCTCGACCGATGGCGGGATGGGGAATGTCGCCATCGCCCGCAATTTCATTAGAGGTGTCGATGATCACCACCCGCTTTTGCAAGTCATCGGCTAGCACTCGAGCGATTTCGCGCAGAGCTGTGGTTTTACCTACACCGGGCCGACCCAGCATTAGAATGGACCGACCTGTTTCCACCAGGTCTCGAATCATACCAATAGTGCCAAAAATCGCTCGCCCCACGCGGCAGGTAAGGCCAATCACTTCCCCAGAGCGATTGCGAATGGCGCTGATGCGGTGCAAAGTTTTCTCAATGCCGGCTCGGTTATCGCCGCCAAAGATGCCCACCCGCTTGATGCAATGGTCCAGATCGGCATGGGTAACGGGCTCTTCAGACAGATACTCAACGCTGCCAAAAAACCTAGCTTCGGGCAGGCGACCCAGGTCTAAAACGACCTCAATCAGACTTTGACGTTGGGGGTGGTGCAGAAGCTGAGCGCGGATGGACGGAGGTAGAATACTGAGGATTTGCTCTAAGTCATCAATGGGCGTGTCTTGGGCAGGGGCAGACTGATGCTGGGCTGTCCCTTCAGATTCGGTGGGTAAAAAGTCCACGGCAAGGTTATTAATGGCAGAAAAATTGTCGGCAGGGGCGTTGCTGCTCGATCCGTCACTCATCGAGCGATCGTCGCTATAGCTAACCATAACGTGTTGGTAAAAAATGTCTATGGGATTTGAGTGGGCCTACCAGCTGCCGGGCCAAGGCTAGGCTTTGGCCCAAGACACTACTGTCTAGCCGCTGCCAAGGGGCAACGATTGGTTTGGAGTTGTCACTGACTGAAGTGCTTTGACCGATGGCGGGCTGGTCAAGGGAGTCATTCCCCAGCCAGGGTTGAAGCTCTTGGTCAAGGGCATCAAGCAGCGGCATTACTTGCGATCGCCCGTAGCTACCGTAGGCAATGCCCGAAATAGTTTTGGGGGCTAAAGCTATATCACTGTCGGCCATCCCAACCTGCTGAGAAGACCAGGCATTGGGTTGAGACGCATCAGGCTGAGGTGGAAATGCTGTATTGACCAAACCGAGATTGAGCAACTTATCTACAGTGTAGCCATTGGTACCGCCAGCGGGTTGCACATAGCCCGGTAGCCCTGCATCGAGAATCTTTTGGGCTAGACGAATGGCGGCGTGGGTTGTGCCCTTACCCAGGTCACCGCTCATGGGTCGACCATCCGTTTGCCAGATCAGGGGCACCTCCAACGGTGCCATCAGGTGATAGAGGTGCCATAGATACGGCACCACTTGGTCATGGTCTGGGCAGCTAATGGAGACTAGCTTGAGGTGGGGGCGCCAGGATTGCAACCGCTGCCAGAGCTGTGCAAACTGAGCATGATGCCCAGTTTGAGTGTGAATTTCTACGGCGTCAATTTGGGCCAGTTGCTCACTAGAGAAGGCTTCTGGACGAGCTAGATAAGATTGGGCTTCAATATTATCAACTGGGCAAACGGCGATGCAGCGACCGCAGCCGTAGCAGAGGTTCGCAGTGACTCCCCCTTGCATAGGGGCCTGAAACTGAATGGCAGCAGTGGGACAGATGGGTTCGCAGGGGCGATCGCACTCGGGTGGGCAGTGCGTCGCATTGAAGTGAGCCTTGCGAAAGTGAGGGTCTTCGCTGTCATTGAGGCTCACCATGAGCCAGGGCAATCCGGGGATTAGGTAGTTGTAATTCTCCAAAGACGCTTCGCTGCCGTTCAAATACTCCGCCAAGCGCACAGCATCCGCCAATCCCCGGCGGGCAGCGGTCACCACTGCTCCATCAGCGGCTACGTCGATGCAATCTACTCCCGCTAGGGCATAGAGCATCACCAATCGCCGCACCGTCGGCATGTCTTGGTAGCTGGCACCGCAAATTAGCTTCACCCACTGCCCCATCTGTAGCGATCGATGGGGAAACGGTAGGTGGCTTTCTAAACAAAGAGCCCCTGGTACAGCTCCAGAGGCGGTTTCAATGTCCATGGGGGCGTGGGTTTTAGCGGGGATAACCCGGCTCTTTGAGGGCCAGCCTCGGATCTTAGACTGGCATCGGGTCTATATCAGATTGGCCAAGGGCTCCCAGCTAAAGGAGCGATCGCCCCCCATTTCGACTACCACCTTTACCCGGGGCTCAAGGGTTGGCAGGCTAACCAAATAGGCTAGCTCCTGTCGCGACAAAATATGCCCCTCAATCAGCCATAGCACCATGCCTTTAGCCTTAGCCGACATGGTATCTAGACGATACGTAAGTACAGGGGGAATAAAATAGGTGTAGCCTACCGCTGCACCGCTGCCCAAAGTTTTCTTACCCAAGTGAGGCGGGCGCACCCCATGAATAGCGGTGAGATAAGACGACAGATCCCCTAAGCCACGGGCCGTGAGGTTCATCGTTTCATAACCGGTGGCCTTCAACCGGCGCTCGTAGCGACCTTCAAATCCTCCCTCCAGGGGCATGCGCACGGCGATCGCGCCATTGCTCTCCAGATCCTTAATAAAGGGCTTACCCGTTGTCAGCAGCGCCATAATTATCCTCGGCCATTGGCTATCAGGTGTTATTGTACTGCGTTCATGCAGAGAGTAAACCTAGCTAGCCAGAAGCGTTTATCTGGTTGATCTGTCTGTGCGCAGGTTAAGTCAGCAGCCAAACTTTAGAACTTTTCTGAAAATGGTTATAGACATGTGCTGACAAGGAGTGTACTATGGTAAATCGCCGACAAAAAAGGATACTGAGTAGTCCAGCGGGTTACCCAAGTCCTGGCATTTGACTGTTCTGATGCCCTAACACCAAGGTGTTTGCGGTTCTGGCTCAAAGGTCAGCTGTGTCAGAGTAAGTCAACTTTCTTTTGAATCGTGACCGGTTTAGGCCGGCAGCGCTTACCCCCGATGAACTTTTCGGTTTGGGGTGTTCAAAAGTTGATGTCGTTGATGCGCAAAGCTCTTCCATTTAGGGAGTCCTGCGCATTTCGTAGTGTGTTAGTAGGGAGACAGGACTGTGGCAGTCGGTATTCTCGGCAAAAAGCTGGGCATGACCCAAGTATTCGATGAGGCAGGCAATGCTATCCCCGTCACGGTGGTGCAGGCCGGTCCTTGCGTTGTTACTCAGATAAAGACCTTAGATACCGATGGCTATGCAGCTATCCAACTAGGTTTTGATGAAGTGACCGAAAAGAAGCTCAACAAGCCTGAGTTGGGCCATCTGGCTCGCTCTAGCAGCGCTCCTTTGCGTCACTTGAAAGAATATCGAGTTGATGCCGCCGATGGTTTTGAGTTGGGGCAGACCGTAACTGCCGAAACTTTTAGCCAGGGCCAGTTGGTGGATGTCACCGGCAAGAGCATGGGTCGCGGTTTCGCGGGCTATCAAAAGCGCCACAATTTCCGCCGTGGTCCGATGGCTCACGGTTCCAAGAACCACCGCTTGCCTGGTTCTACTGGCGCAGGTACGACTCCTGGTCGTGTTTATCCCGGTAAGCGGATGGCTGGTCAAATGGGCAACGCCCGCGTGACCATTCGCAAACTGGAGGTGGTGCGGGTAGATGGCGATCGCAACATCCTGCTGATCAAAGGTGCCATTCCTGGTAAGCCCGGTGGGTTGTTGAGTATTGCTCCAGCCCAATGGGTAAATGCCTAATTCTTCCAGGGTTGCAGCAAGCGGTTTAAGTCTTTGACTTTCGGGCATCCAAAGCTTTTTAAGAGATAGGTTCAGACAATGGTTGAGTGCGTCGTAAAAAACTGGGAGGGCCAAGAGGCGGGTACGGCATCCTTAGATCTTCAGGTTGCCAAAGAAGAGTCTGCCTCTCACATTGTTCACCGCGCTCTAGTGCGTCAGATGAACAACGCCCGTCAAGGCACGGTTTCTACTAAGACCCGTGCTGAAGTCAGAGGTGGTGGCCGCAAGCCCTGGCGTCAAAAGGGTACCGGTCGGGCCCGAGCTGGTTCTAACCGTTCTCCTCTCTGGCGCGGCGGTGGTGTCATCTTTGGCCCTAAGCCTCGCGACTACAGTGTCAAGATGAACCGCAAAGAGCGGCGGTTAGCTTTACGCACCGTCCTCCAGAGCCGGATTGATGATTTAGTGGTGGTGGAAGGGTTTGAGAATAAATTTTCTCGCCCCAAAACCCGTGAGCTGCTCGATGCCATCGCTCGCTGGGGTATTGATCCCAATGCCAAGATTCTCTTGATCATTGCCGAACGACAAGAACTGGTCTACCTCTCGGCTCGCAACCTTGAGAATGTCAAGCTGATTACCGCTGCCAATCTCAACATTCACGATCTGCTGAATGCTGACCACCTTGTCATTACATCCCCTGCCCTAGAGGCTATTCAGGAGGTTTACAGTGATTAACGCCGACAATACTCCGTCTTTGGCTGATCTCATCCGTCGGCCCCTGATTACCGAAAAGGCTACCCTGCTGCTGGAGAACAACCAGTACGTCTTTGAAGTCGATCCTCGTGCTAACAAGCTGCAGATCAAGGCAGCGATCGAGGAATTATTTGAAGTCAGGGTCGTGTCGGTCAATACCTACAACCCTCCCAAGAAGAAACGTCGGATGGGGCGCTTTGTAGGCCATCGTCCTCATTACAAGCGTTCTGTGGTCACTCTGGCCCCTGGGAACACCATTCCTCTTTTCCCTGATCTCTAGGGATCAAGTTTTCACCGTCTTAACCTTTAGCCGTGTAGCCAGCAAGTACTCCCATGGGCATCCGTTCCTATCGACCTTATACCCCTGGTACTCGTGAGCGAACCGTTTCTGAGTTTGCCGAGATTACCCGCAGCGAGCCTGAAAAGTCTCTAACTCACTCCACCCATCGTCCCAAGGGGCGTAACAACCGAGGGGTAATTACCTGTCGCCATCGGGGTGGCGGTCATAAGCGCTTGTACCGCGTCATCGATTTCCATCGCAATAAGCTAGGTGTGCTCGCCAAGGTCGCTTCTATTGAGTACGACCCTAACCGTAACGCACGTATTTCCCTGCTTCATTACGAAGATGGCGAAAAGCGCTACATTCTCTGTCCCGCTGGCCTAGCGGTAGGAGCAACCGTGGTGGCTGGTCCTGATGCACCTTTAGAAGTGGGCAACGCTCTGCCCCTCTACAAAATCCCCCTGGGCACAACGGTGCACAACGTCGAGATGCAGGCTGGGAAAGGCGGACAAATGGTGCGCTCTGCTGGTACTGGTGCCCAAGTTGTAGCTAAGGAAGGTGACTACGTCACGCTTAAGCTGCCTTCAACTGAGGTTCGCCTAGTGCGTCGTGAGTGCTATGCCACTATTGGTCAGGTCGGCAATGCCGATATCCGCAACGTCAGCCTTGGTAAGGCGGGCCGTAAGCGGTGGCTGGGTCGCCGCCCTGAGGTGCGCGGTAGTGTGATGAACCCGGTTGATCACCCCCACGGTGGTGGTGAGGGTCGGGCGCCTATTGGCCGTTCTGGTCCTGTAACCCCTTGGGGTAAACCAGCCCTGGGCTACAAAACTCGCAAGAAGAATAAGGATAGCGACAAGTACGTGGTACGTCGTCGTCGTCGCGTATCTAAGCGGGGTCGTGGCGGTCGTAACGCCTAATTGGCAATTTGTTGGCTGTTTCTTGATTGTTGTTAGGGCTGAAGCATCATGTCTCGCTCATTAAAAAAAGGGCCGTTCGTGGCCGACCACCTGCTTTCTAAGATCGAAGCCCTAAACACTAGGGGTGATAAGCAAGTGATCAAGACCTGGTCGCGGGCGTCTACAATTCTGCCCCAGATGATTGGTCATACGATCGCGGTGCACAACGGTCGCCAGCATGTGCCGGTTTATGTGACTGAACAGATGGTGGGCCATAAGCTGGGTGAATTTGCCCCCACGCGAACCTTTCGCGGCCACGCCAAGACCGATAAAAAAGCTCGTCGTTAGGTATTAGGTAGAGGAACTGGAAAAATGGCTGTGGATACCTCAGAGCAGGTTAAGGCGGTAGCTCGCTATGTACGCATGTCGCCCCGTAAGGTGCGTCGGGTGCTCGACCAGATTCGCGGCAAGAGCTATCGGGATGCGTTGATCATCCTGGAGTTTATGCCCTACAAAGCGTGCGAACCCATCATTAAAGTGTTGCGTTCTGCTGTAGCTAATGCTGAGCACAACAATGGTCTTGACCCAACGGGTTTGGTAGTGAGCGAAGCATTTGCTGATGCAGGTCCAGCTCTAAAGCGGTTTCGCCCGCGAGCCCAGGGTCGGGCTTATCAAATTCGCAAGCCGACCTGCCACATCACTATTGCTGTAGCTCCGGCTGCTGAATAGCTTGTTGTATTGATTCCATTGTCCAAACACCAGTTGTTCAAAAACCAATTTCCAGAGGGTTAGTTCGTGGGACACAAGATTCATCCAACCGGGTTTCGCCTTGGCATAGTTCAAGAGCACCGCTCTCGCTGGTTTGCAGAGGGCACTCGTTATCCTGATTTGCTTCAGGAAGACTATCGCATTCGCGAGTATGTTCAGAAGACTTTGAACAATGCTGGTATTGCCGATATTCGCATTGAGCGCAAGGCTGACCAAATTGATCTTGAGTTGCGGACTGCTCGTCCTGGGGTCGTTGTAGGTCGGGGCGGAGCAGGTATTGAGTCTCTGCGAGTGGGTGTGCAGAAGTTACTCAAGGACTCGAACCGCCAAATTCGCGTCAATGTGGTGGAAGTGAACCGTGTAGATGCGGACGCTGCTCTTGTGGCTGAATACATTATTCAGCAGCTAGAGCGCCGGGTTTCTTTCCGTCGGGTGGTACGCCAAGCTATTCAGCGTGCCCAGCGCGCTGGGGTGGAAGGTATCAAAATTCAGGTGAGTGGTCGTTTGAACGGTGCAGAAATCGCTCGTACTGAGTGGACTCGGGAAGGTCGGGTACCTCTTCACACCCTACGGGCTGATGTTGACTACGCCTACACCACTGCTCAAACTACCTACGGCATTTTGGGTGTCAAGGTTTGGATCTTTAAGGGCGAGATTATTCCCGGTCAAGAGGAAGCTCCAGCTGCTTCCCCCAATGCTCAGCCTCGTCGCCGTCAGCCCCGTCGTCGTCAGCAGTTTGATGACCGCTCTAATGAAGATTAGGCTGTCCTCGCGTTTCTTTGATTGATTTTACCTGTGACTTCAAGAGTGCCGATCCATGCTAAGTCCAAAACGAACTAAATTTCGCAAGCAGCACCGCGGGCGTATGCGCGGAATGGCTCAGCGAGGCAGCGATATCAACTTTGGTGATTTTGCCCTTCAGGCAACCGAGCCCTGCTGGCTAACTGCTCGTCAGATTGAGGCAGCTCGTCGAGCTATGACTCGCTATGTACGGCGAGGCGGCAAAATCTGGATTCGCGTCTTTCCTGACAAGCCTGTGACCATGCGTGCCGCAGAAACCCGGATGGGTTCTGGTAAGGGTAATCCTGAGTTTTGGGTAGCTGTGGTGAAACCCGGCCGAATCGTTTTTGAGATTGCTGGGGTACCTGAAGCCACTGCTCGGGAAGCGATGCGACTAGCCGCGTTCAAGCTACCGTTCAAGACTAAGTTCATCGCCCGCGAAAGCAAGGAGGCGTAGGCCAATGGCATTAACCAAGATTCAAGAGGCGCGCAGCCTGAGCGATGAAGAGCTGCTAAATGCGATCGCCGAAACCAAGCGTGAGCTATTTCAACTGCGATTTCAAAAAGCTACTCGCCAACTCGACAAGCAGGTGCATCAGTTTAAGCACCTCCGTCATCGTCTGTCTCAGCTTATGACGGTTCAGCGGGAACGCCAGCTAATTGCCCTAGAGGCAGAGGCAGAGGCCCAAGCCACCGCCGTGGCAGCAGCCACAACAGAATCGGTAACAGCGTAGGGAATAGGTGAATTAGATGGCGGTTAAAGAACGAGTGGGAATGGTCGTCAGCAACAAGATGGACAAAACCGTCGTGGTTGCTGTGGAAAGTCGCACCTCCCATCCTAAGTACGGCAAGATTGTGGTGCGGACAAAGCGCTATAAGGCCCATGACGAAGAGAATACGTGCCAGGAAGGCGATCAGGTGCGAATTCTTGAAACCCGTCCCCTGAGCCGGACCAAGCGTTGGACGGTAGCTGACATTGTTAATCGTGCGGCAGACGCATAGGGGGAATTGTGATTCAGCAGGAATCGTACTTAAATGTGGCCGATAACAGCGGTGCCCGGAAGCTCATGTGCATTCGCGTACTGGGTGGTAATCGCCGCTATGCCGGAGTGGGTGATGTAATCATTGCTGTCGTCAAAGATGCACTGCCAAACATGGCCGTGAAAAAATCGGATGTAGTCCGGGCTGTAGTGGTTCGCACTAAGAAGGGCTTGCGCCGCAGTAGCGGTATGAGCATTCGTTTTGACGACAACGCGGCCGTGATTATTAACCAGGACGGCAATCCTAAAGGCACTCGCGTGTTTGGGCCAGTAGCCCGTGAGCTGCGCGAC
Organism: Nodosilinea sp. FACHB-141; assembly: GCF_014696135.1. NCBI lineage: Bacteria > Bacillati > Cyanobacteriota > Cyanophyceae > Nodosilineales > Nodosilineaceae > Nodosilinea > Nodosilinea sp. FACHB-141. The sequence goes on from NZ_JACJPP010000011.1 coordinate 63,428, forward strand.
AAAAACTTCACCAAGATTGTGTCGCTGGCACCGGAGGTTCTGTAATGGCAACAACATCAAAGCAGCCCGTGCGCCATAAGGTGCATGTGCGCAAAGGAGATACCGTTCAGGTAATTGCTGGACGCGATCGCGGCAAGGTAGGTGAAGTGCTTACCGTTATTACTAAAACCAGCCAGGTGGTTGTTCAAGGCGTAAATATCCGCACCAAACACGTTAAGCCTCAGCAGGAAGGGGAATCGGGCCAGATTGTGACCCAAGAGGCTCCTATTCACAGCTCCAACGTCATGCTCTACTCCGAAAAGGAGAAAGTGGCCAGCCGAGTTGCCTACACCTTTACTGATGACGGTCGTAAGGTGCGGATGCTGAAAAAGACCGGTGAAATCATTGATTAAGGCTTTTAGTCTTACGTTCATCCTCTAGTCCTGACCAAGCCCAGGAAAGCGATAGAAACGACCCATGACCGACCAGTTAAAGACCATATACAAAGACACCGTTGTACCTAAGCTGATGGAACAGTTTAAGTACGACAACATTCACCAAGTTCCTAAGGTTGTTAAGGTGACCGTCAACCGGGGTCTAGGTGAAGCGTCTCAGAATGCCAAAGCGCTGGAGTCCTCTCTGAGCGAACTGGCTTTAATCACCGGTCAGCGTCCGGTGGTAACCCGCGCCAAAAAGGCGATCGCAGGGTTCAAAATTCGTCAAGGCATGCCCGTGGGGGTTATGGTCACCCTACGTTCTGACCGCATGTACGCCTTTCTAAATCGCCTCATCAACCTGACCCTGCCCCGCATTCGTGACTTTCGCGGCATTAGCCCTAAGAGCTTCGACGGACGCGGCAACTATACCTTGGGTCTGCGAGAGCAGTTGATTTTTCCTGAAATTGACTACGACAGCATCGATCAAATTCGCGGTATGGATATCACCATTGTGACCACCGCCAGCACCGATGAAGAAGGCCGAGCGCTACTCAAGGAATTGGGTATGCCGTTCCGTGACAACTAACACAGGTTTATACGCGTACTAGAACTATGGCTGCTAACGACACAATTGCGGATATGTTGACTCGCATCAGAAATGCGAATCTGGCGCGGCACCAAACTGTAGGTATTCCTTCTACCCGGATGACCCGGAGTATTGCAAAGGTGCTTAAGGAAGAAGGGTTCATCACGGATTACTCTGAAACTACTGTTGAAGAGCGTCCTCAACTGGTAGTCGCCCTTAAGTACAAGGGCAAGACTCGTCAGCCCATCATTCGCAACCTTACTCGCGTTAGCAAGCCCGGTTTGCGCGTGTATTCCAATCGAAAAGAGCTACCTCGGGTGCTGGGAGGTATTGGCATTGCAATCGTTTCTACCTCTAGCGGCATCATGACTGACCGCGATGCCCGTCGTCAGGGTATTGGTGGCGAAGTGCTTTGCTATGTCTGGTAAGTAGCTGAACAGCAATGTTGTTAGCTAACGGCTAGTCATCAAGGGCGTTATCGAGTGCTAAGGATTTAGGAGTTTTGCATCATGTCACGTATTGGCAAACGGCCAATCCCAGTCCCGGCTAAAGTGTCAATCGTAATTGACGGTCAGGACATTCAGGTTAAAGGGCCTAAGGGCGAGCTGTCTCGTACCCTGCCCAGCGGAGTAATGGTGGTTCAGGATGGGGAAACTGTTCTGGTCAACCGCAAAGATGATTCTCGTCTAGCCCGCGAGCGTCACGGTCTCTGCCGCACCCTAGTGGCTAATATGGTTGAGGGGGTTTCGAACGGCTACCAAAAGCGCCTAGAGATTCAGGGTATTGGTTATCGGGCACAGGTGCAGGGCCGCAACTTGAACCTCAGCCTCGGGTATAGCCACCCTGTTATATTTGAACCCCCCGCTGGCATTGAGTTTGTTGTTGAGAACAACACCAATGTCATCATTAGCGGCATTGACAAAGAATTAGTAGGCAACATTGCCGCAAGCATCCGGGCGAGTCGACCTCCTGAACCCTATAAGGGTAAAGGTGTACGCTACGCCGGTGAGCAGGTCAGACGTAAGGCCGGTAAGTCAGGGAAGAAATAAGCCATGAAAGCAAGTCGTAAAGAATTAACCCGTCGCCGCCACGTCCGCATTCGCCGCCGTGTGTTTGGCACCTCTGAGCGGCCTCGGTTAGCCGTGTTCCGCTCAAACCAGCATATTTACGCTCAGATTATCGACGATACTGCTCACCATACTTTAGTGGCTGCCTCGACTGTTGAGCCTGACGTTTTGAAGGATGAGTCGGGGGCTACTCAGGACTCGGCTGCTGTAGTCGGTAAGCTAGTGGCTGAGCGCGCGCTAAAGGCTGGGATTACTCAAGTAGTTTTTGACCGAGGCGGTAAGTTGTATCACGGACGAGTAGCGGCTTTGGCTGAAGCGGCCCGTGAAGCAGGCTTGAGCCTGTAGGCCAAGAGTGATTGTTGGATATAAAGCACCTGATTTTGCTTGATGTAAACAAGGCTGGGGAAAGGCATGGCAAACCGTCGCAAAGAAGCGCGTACTAAAGAAAAGAAGACCGACTGGCAGGAGCGCGTTGTTCAAATTCGTCGTGTGACCAAGGTGGTGAAGGGGGGTAAAAAACTTAGCTTCCGCGCCATTGTGGTTGTCGGCAATGAGAAAGGCCAGGTCGGCGTTGGCGTTGGTAAGGCAGGCGATGTTATTGGCGCTGTCAAGAAAGGTGTAGCCGATGGCAAAAAGCATTTAGTAGATGTGCCTTTGACTCGTTCCTACTCTATTCCTCATCCCTCCAATGGGATTGGCGGTGGTGCCAAGGTGTTTATGCGCCCTGCTGCCCCTGGTACTGGGGTAATTGCTGGTGGTGCCGTACGCACGGTGCTTGAACTAGCTGGGGTACGAAACGTCTTGGCTAAGCAGCTAGGCTCTAACAACCCTCTCAATAATGCTCGAGCTGCGGCAGACGCTTTAGCTTCTCTGCGCACCTTTGCTGACGTAGCTGAAGAACGGGATATCCCGGTTGAGAGCCTGTACATTTAATTCATTTCGGTATCGCTGTTTTTATTTTCCTCAGCCATGAGAATCAACGACGCACAACCACAAGTCGGCTCTAAGCGCCGCCGTCGCCGCGTCGGTCGCGGTATTTCTGCTGGCCAGGGCGCAAGCTGTGGCTTTGGTATGCGAGGTCAAAAGTCTCGTTCGGGTAGCGGTACCCGACCTGGCTTTGAGGGTGGCCAAATGCCTCTCTACCGACGCATTCCTAAGCTCAAGCACTTCCCTCTGGTCAATCAGAAGGAGTACACCATTATCAACGTCAAAGGGCTATCTGATCTGGCAGCAGGGACTGAGGTATCGCTTGAGTCTCTGCTCGAAGCAGGTATATTGACCACCAATGACGGTCCTTTGAAGGTGCTGGGTCATGGTGAAATTGGTGTAGCTCTAAACGTTAGAGCGGCAGCTTTTACTCAGTCTGCCAAAGAGAAAATTGAGCAGGCTGGCGGTACATGGGAAGTTGTTGCATAGTGAGATGGCTCGCTCATCCTTTAGACTAAAGTCAGGGAAAGTAACCGTAGATTCTGCGGTTACTTATTGCCGTCAATGTATTGCTAAATGTAGGCCTGAGGTACATGCATGGTCGTAAGTCGGGGTAAAAATCCAAGCGCGCAGGAGACATTTATGCAAATGGCCCAGGCCGCTGGCCTGCGAAGCCGTTTGCTGGTGACCCTAGGGCTTCTGGTATTAGTTAGGCTAGGGATTTTTATTCCGGTACCAGGTATTGATCGCCAAGCTTTTGGTGCTTCTATCCAGTCGGGCAGCTTGGCTGGCTTTGTAGGTTTCTTAGATATATTTGTGGGGGGCGGTCTGTCCGCTCTGGGTATCTTTGCTCTAGGAATCCTGCCCTTCATCAATGCTTCGATCATTATGCAGCTGTTGACGGCGGCTCTGCCTCAGCTGGAAGACCTGCAAAAGAATGAAGGAGAAGCTGGTCGTCGCAAGATCTCCCAAATTACTCGCTACGTAGCCCTGGGCTGGGCGATTTTGCAGAGTACCTTGCTGGCCTCCTTCTTGCTCTATCAATTTGCGGAAGTTCCTGGTCCTGCGTTTGTAGCTCAGACGGTAATTGCTCTGACAGCCGGATCAATGTTTGTGATGTGGGTAGGTGAGTTAATCACCGAGCGTGGTATCGGCAACGGTGCTTCGTTGCTGATTTTTCTAAACATTGTTTCTACTCTTCCTCGGTCTTTAGGTCAAACTATTGAGCTGGCGCAGAGCGGCGATCGCGGTCTGGTGGGCGGCATTATTATTTTGATGCTGGCCTTTCTGGCAATGATTGTGGGCATTGTCTTTGTGCAGGAGGGGACTCGCCGCATTCCCATCATTTCTGCTCGTCGCCAAGTGGGTCGCAAGCTCTACTTGGAGCAGAGCAATTACTTACCCCTGCGGCTTAACCAGGGTGGAGTAATGCCGATTATTTTCGCCTCTGCGGTGCTGGTGCTGCCGATTTCGCTGACTCAGTACATCACTAATCCTGGTTTCAGTCAGTTCGTCAACAATTATCTGAATCCAACATCGCTGTTCTACGTTTCGCTGTACCTGGTTCTCATTCTCTTCTTTAGCTATTTCTATTCGTCTCTGGTAATGAACCCCGACGATGTGTCGCGAAACCTGAAGAAGATGGGAGCTAGCATCCCTGGTATTCGCCCCGGCAAAGCAACCACTGAGTACATCAGCCGTATTCTAAATCGCCTGACCTTTCTAGGGGCTGTTTTTCTGGGTATGGTAGCGGTTGTGCCTAGTGCGGTAGAGAGTTTGACTCGGGTGCAAACCTTCCGGGGTTTTGGAGCCACTTCTCTATTGATTCTGGTTGGTGTTGCTATTGACACTGCTAAGCAGATTCAGACCTACGTAATCTCCCAACGCTACGAAGGGATGGTGAAGCAGTAGTGACTCGACTTATTTTTCTGGGTCCGCCGGGAGCGGGCAAGGGCACTCAAGCTTTGCTGCTGGCTAAGGACTGCGAAGTTCCTCATATTTCTACCGGGGATATTCTACGGTCGGCGGTGGCGGTGGGTAGTGAACTGGGCCAAAAAGCAGAGCAGTATATGAGCGCTGGGGAACTGGTGCCTGACGAGCTGATACTGGACTTAATTCAAGAGCGGTTAGGGCAGGACGATACCCAAGCAGGCTGGCTGCTGGACGGTTTTCCTCGCAATGTACCCCAGGCTGAGTTTTTGCAGAAGCTGCTGGAGCAGATTGAGCAGCCCGTTGACTTTGTGGTGAACCTGGATGTTGAGGACGATGTGATTGTTGCTCGTTTGCTGCAGCGGGGGCGTGACGATGATGAGGAGTCGGTAATTCTAAACCGGCTTCAGGTATACCGTGAGCAAACAGAGCCGCTAATTGATTTCTATCGCAGCCGTCAGCAGCTGGTGTCGGTGGATGGTAATCAAACCATGGACGTAGTTCATGCTGACCTAAAGCGCCTAGTGATCGAGTAGTTACTGGGGTTATGCTAGAGTTCAGCCTGTTGATTGTGTAATGAGGGAGAGTTCAGCTTGTCTAAGCAAGACCTAATTGAAATGGAGGGCACCATTACTGAATCGTTGCCGAACGCGATGTTTCGGGTTGATTTGGATAATGGATTTAACGTATTAGCCCACATTTCTGGGAAAATTCGTCGTAATTACATCAAGATTTTGCCAGGCGATCGCGTCAAGGTAGAGCTAACCCCCTACGACCTCACTAAGGGGCGCATTACCTATCGTCTTCGCAAGAAGTAGCCTGACTAAGCCAAGATGGGTGTCAATAGTTTGTCGGCCCCTGTGCGGAAAATGTCTGCACAGGGGAGTTCTGTTTGGGCTTCGACCAGCTGAATCGCTTCCTCGGCAGCTGCTGCGGTTAAGTGTCCAGTATTAAGGGCGATCGCGACTACCTTCGCTGGGTGAAACGCCCCTGCCGCTGTTGTCACCTGTTCGTAGAGGGCGATCACACTGGGTAAATCTGGAATTTTCACCTGGGGAAAATTGTGGATGTGGTTTTGCCCAGCTCGGTGTACCAGCACTAAGTGGGTGGGTTGGGTGCCCCGCAGCAGAGGCAGTGTGGCGGTCGAGGCTGGATTGAGTAGCGATCCCTGCCCTTCTACAAAGACGAAGTCATGATGGGGACCATGGCGCATAAGCTGCTGTTCGACGGCTCCTGAAGCGTAATCAACCCGGATGGCATCTAGCGGCACACCGTCGTCCCCCAGCATAAGATTGGTTTGGCCCGTGGCGATTACTTTAGATCGTAACCCTCGCTGAAGGCAGGCGCGGTGTAGCTCTAGGGTTGCCGACATTTTGCCCACGGACATATCGGTACCTACGGTCAGAATGCGCTTGCAGTTTAGCTGGCTGGCTTGCCCACTCCCAACAGTCAGCCCTTCCGGCTCCTGGCGTACGTCCCAAATCCATTGGTGGTCTCTTAGCCAGGGTTGGAGTGCTGGGTGGGTAGACATAGGTGTATGGAGGCCGTTGACAATACTTAGCCCTGCCTTGACCGCCTGCTCAATTTCTTGAAACCAGGCGTCGGGCAGCTTGCCACCGGAGGGGGCAATACCAATGGCCAGCACATCTGGGGTGTAAGTCAGGGCTTCAGTCAACGATGCAACCACGGGGATGGGCTTGTCGATGCCGGTGAGGTCATGGAGCGATCGCCCCGCCGCCTGATAATCAATCACCGCCACAATCGGCGATTGGCTAAAGCGCAGCAGGGCTAGGCCCGTTTTACCCATGGTGCTTTGGGTGCCCTCGTGCATAAGTAGGGCAATGCGACTATCGGGCTTGAGGTGCATAGCTAAGTCCAAGTCCAGGATTGATAGAAGGGAGTAGGTGTCCGTCAGCTAGGGTAAGGCCGCTGAAGGGGTCGTCCTGTAGATTTAGGTGACTATCAAGGTCGAGATAGTCACCTAAGGGCGAAAGCTGAGCCATAGCCCCATTTGCCAGGCTGCTGTCGGAGTAGCAGCCGAACATCACCTGAAGGCCGCAGGCCCGCGCCGTGTGAATCATCCGCAGGGCTTCAGTCAGCCCCCCAGCTTTCATCAACTTAATGTTAATGCCATCGACTAAGTGCGCTAGGCGAGGAATATCTGAACTGTTGAAGCAGCTCTCATCTACAAAAATTGGCAATGGCGAGTCCTGCTTGAGCTGGGCCAAATCAGCGTCCTGGCTCACGGGTAGGGGTTGCTCTAGGTGAGTGACGCAGCGATCGCCCAGCCAATCCGCCATTTGTTTGGCTTCCTCTAGACTCCAGCCGCCGTTAGCATCGACGCTGAGGCTAACGGTGGCTGGAATATGGTCATAGACGGCCTGAAACATGGCTTGATCAGCTTCGATTCCATGGGGACTGCCGAGCTTCACCTTAAGGGCGCGGGCGGAGGTTTGCTGTAGCCAATCCTGCGATCGCTGCCGGGCGGCCTCGGGCGATGAAATGCCAACGGTCACTGACGTCGGCTGAATGCGTCCTAAATCTAGCCCCAGCAGCCGCCAAATGGGCTGCCTGACAAACTTGCCGCACCAGTCCCACAAAGCTACGTCGAGGGCGGCGCGGGTGGCTGAGTGGAGAGATAACGTTGCAATGGCCGACTCAATGGCCTGGCGGTCCAGCGGATGGTAGGAGGCTGCGACTGTCTGTAAGCGAACTACATCGGCCTGCAAGATGGCCAACGTTTGCTGGTGAGTGCCAATGGAAAACGGAGCCGCTTCCCCCCAGCCTTCTATGCCCTCGGCGCTGAGCTTAAGCCAGAGGTTGGTTGATTGGGCCGTGGTGCCGCGACTGATAGTGAGCGGTACACGCTTGTGAACAGTAAACGGCTGACAGGTGATTTCCATAGAGGGGTAGCTAGCTTGGGGGCAGTATATGGCAGCGCCGCAGGTCAACGCTGAAGTAGAGCAATGCTCTTACGGGCCTGCCATCAGTCCAGCTGTTGCGCCACTGATTATTCGGCTAGCTGAGTTTCATGCAATGCTACCGCATCCAATTTGTAGAGGGCTGCGTACTGGGTATGAGTCTTCACCAAAGAGACTTTTAGCCATTTGTTGAGTGGAATGAAGCATTATGTTGAGAGAACGAAAGCATTGGCGCAATAGCTTAATTGCCCTAGCCACCTGCCTGTTTGTAACCGTACTGTACTCCCCCATGCTGGGTCGGGTGATGGCTCAGTCGCCGTTGGGAACCCCCGTGACCGTATCAGTAACTCCTTGGTCTAGTGCCCCCAGTGACACCTTTGCCTTAGGAGAACAGATTGACGCAAACCTAGCAGCGGCGACAGCTCCCCTACTAGCTCAGGGCTTCGATGAGCCCATTGTTACCTATGTAGCCATGCTCAGCGGTCAGAATGTTGTACCCAAAGCGGCTAAAACCGAGGCTCGTGGCGTGGTTGGGGCTGCCTTGTCTGGCAACCGCCTAGTAGTGCGCGGCAGCTTTCGGGAGTTGAGCAGTACCCCGCGCGACTATGCTACCGATCCGCTCGATCCGCCCAACCCCAATATCACCTCGGCGTTCCACGTTCACCGAGGTAGCTCTAGTGAAAATGGGCCATTTCAGTACGCTCTAGATGTAACTATGAATCCGAATGGCCGCGGGGGCAGCGCCATGGGCGACTACACCCTCACGCCTGAACAGCTTCAGGCGCTGCAAAACGGCACGCTGTATGTCGACTTTCATACCACTCGCTACCGGGCTGGTGAACTGCGGGGCATTTTAATGCCTGCTTAAGCGATCGCTACGTACTCTATATCCCGTTGGGTGGTGGCTGGGCGCTGGTCCTACTCGACGGGATGGCAGTAGACCCGAACCATGGCATTGTATAAAGCAATGATTGCGGTACGATTCTCCAGTCACAAGACGGGTCTGGTGTCTGAGAATTCGATGTATATGGATTTTGATCGACTGACCTCGACTGAAGCTGAAGCGCCCCCGGATGCAGACCTTTGGTTAGCTTTAAAGGCAGGGCAAACTGACGCCCTTGGCCCTCTGTACGATCGCCACGGTGGACTGGTCTACGGCATTGCTCTCAAAGTGCTGGGCCACACCCAGGAAGCCGAAGACTTGACCCAAGACATTTTTACCAAGCTATCGTCGACGGCCTATAACCCCCAGCGAGGCTCGTTGCGCACGTTCTTGGCCATACTGACGCGATCGCGCGCCATTGACCGCCTGCGATCTCGTCAGGTGGCTCGGGCGGCGGTGGAGCGCCTTCAGTCTACTCAGATGACACCCCCAGCTCAGACCCCAGAGCAGGCTGTAGTCCAAGCCGAGCGTACCCAAGACATCCAGACTGCCCTGGCCCAGCTATCTGAGAGTCAGCAAGAGATTTTGCGCCTAGCCTACTACGAAGGGCTATCCCAGGCCGCCATTGCCGAACAGCTCGATACCCCCTTGGGCACCGTCAAATCTCATTCTCGTCGAGGCCTGCTGAGGCTACGACAAATTCTCCAAGAGCATTGGGGTAACTAGCACTATGACTGGGTCGATTTCATCAGAACAATTGCAGCTGCTGCTAGCGGGCTATGTCCTCTACGACCTCAGCCCAGAAGAGTCGGCTACCCTGGCAAATTTGCTGGCGGCCAACCCCGATTTACAGCAGGATATCGACCAGCTGCAGCAGGCGCTGGAAGTAGCCTATGACGGTAATCCTGTCAGCCCGCCTGCCCATCTAAGAATGGCTCTGCTACAAACCGCTGTCCAGCCGGTTGAGGCTGGGGATGAAACGGTGAGTGCCCCGGTGGCGTCACCGGGGCTGCGGCCTCGTCGCTGGGGACGAATTTGGGGGGCAGCAGCAGCAGCGCTGATTGCGGGTCTCAGTTTAAGCAACTTGGTGCTTTGGCGCACGCTACAGCTTGAGCGCGCTAGCCAGCCGGACGAATCCTTAACTATTGCCCTGGGTCCTTCTGAGGATGGTGCGACGGCGGGACAAGCTCAGGTGGTGATCAACCCCAGTACCCTGGCGGGGTCCCTCACGGTAGAGAACCTGCCTCCTCTGGAGCCCGGCGCTGTTTATGTGCTGTGGACGGTGGTAGACCCCAGTGCTACAGCCACCGTGGATCAAAAAAACGCTATTCTCACTACCGTGTTCACTGTGGATGACCAGGGTCAGGTGTCGCAACCCATTGATCTGCCGCCGGTGTACCGCCGCGATCGCGATCTTGTGCGGGCCGTGGCTATTACGAAAGAGAGCGCCACCGCTCCCCAGGCTCACCTATCGCCCCCGCTGCTGATTCAGCCCTTGTAGAAACCCAGGGTTTCTCTGGCATGGGATAGAGCATTGGCGAGATAATTGAGCCATAGTTCCCACAAGAGGTGTGTGTTGGCTCCATCGGTTTTGCCTGCTACTGCGTTTATCGATCCCAAAGGCCACAACCGAGCGGCCATCGCAGCAATTTTGCAGCGGGTGGTCGAGCAAATTCTTGACTATTCCACAAGGGCAGGCAGCCACGACCCTCTGCCCTCAATTAAGGAGATTGAGTTTAGCGGTATTCCAGTTCAGCCCACGGCGATCGCCCCCCTGCTGTCATCCCTGGGTGACCTCATGGCCCAGTCGATGAACCCAGCCCACCCCGGCTATATGGGCCACATGGACCCCTTGCCCAGCACTGCTTCTATTGTGGGCGACTGGGCGGCGGCAGCCCTGAACAACAACATGCTAAGCGTGGAGATGTCGCCAGCTCTATCGCGACTAGAGCCGCTGCTGTTGGCTGAAGTGGCCCAGATGTTTGGGCTGGGAGGGCGGGCTGGGGGGCTGCTAGCCAGCGGCGGCAGCCTGGCGAATTTGCAGGCGCTCACTGTGGCTCGCAACGTAAAGCTGGACTGTTTGCGGCAGGGATTGGCCGGGGGGCCGCCGCCGGTGATCTTGGCCTCGGAGATGGCTCACACCTCGATTCAAAAGGCGGCAATGGTGCTGGGCCTGGGGCTGGAGGGGGTGGTGCTGGTACCTGCGAACGCCAATGCTCAGATGGACACGAATGCCCTAGAAGAGAAAATTCAGGGTGCGATCGCCCGGGGGCAGCGGCCCTTTGCAGTGGTGGGCACGGCGGGCACCACCGTCACCGGCAACATTGACCCGCTGCCCGAAATCGCTCGCATTGCCCAAACCCACGGGCTGTGGTTCCATGTGGATGCGGCTTATGGTGGGGCGATCGCCTTTTCGCCCCAGCACCGGCATCGACTAATAGGTATTGAACAGGCTGATTCGGTGACCTTCAATCCCCAAAAATGGCTGTATGTCACCAAGACCTGTGCCTCGGTGCTATTTCGCGATTTGGGGTTGCTCCACAGTCACTTTCGCGTGTCGGCACCCTACATGAATACTGAGCCTGACTGGGTAAATCTAGGGGAACTGACGGTGCAGGGAACCCGCCATGCCGACGTGCTCAAACTGTGGCTCACGCTCCAGCATCTAGGCCAAGCGGGCTGCGCCGAACTGATCGAGGCCAGTTATGCCCTCAGCAACCACTTTGTCACCCAGGTGCGCCAGCGGCCCTACCTGGAACTAGCCAGCGAGCCTGAGATGAATTTAATCTGCTTTCGCGGCTGCCCCACCGCGCTGCCGCCAGCCCAGTGGGATGCCTGGAACGCTAATCTGCAGGACTACTTGCTGAAGCAGCACCAGATCTTTTTGTCGGTGCCTAACTTTCGGGGGCAGCAATGGTTGAAGGCGGTGCTGCTCAATCCGTTTACTACGGTGGCTGAGGTGAGCCAGCTCTTTGAGGCTGTAGATCAGTATACCAGCAGCGCTGCCGGTTAAGGGCACGATCGCCCGTTCATACCCAAAACAAGTTATCCACAGACTGCCAAAAAGCTGTGGATAACTTAGAGCTTTTACAATTTAAGAAAACAAGCTATCCCAAAAGCCCTGATTGTGCAGGCCTTTTAGCGAATGCCTTAAAACTGAGGCTCGCGGGCAGCCTGTGGAAAACTGGAACTAAATTGAGCTTTTAGCAACCGATCTGCCGCAGTTCTGCTGAGGCAGCACAGGCCTGAATGAATTATGGGCTCCTTATCCTAAAGAGGCGACCCCGTTAGCACTGTAAACCACAATACATTAATACATTTCTTTGCAATTGACGACTGACCCTGCCCACTACTTAAGACCAGGCCAAGCCCAGGGGAGCCTAGAATCGCTATGCTAAAGAAGCTCCAGCACAGCGGCCGGACGCTGTTTGTGCACCAAACATGAATCGGGAGAATTTTTTAATGGTTGGAACTCAGATTGCAGCACGGGACTTGTTTCGCGCTGCCTACGAAAACCGCTACACCTGGGATGCAGCGTTCCCCGGTTATACCGCCGATGTGACGTTTACCCACAATGACCAGGTTCACAGTGGCCAGGTCAAGGTTAGCGCCGACCTCAAGCTTGAAGTGAGCGGCATCGCCGATGAGGCGGCCCAAAAAATGGTGCACGGTCAGCTGTTTGAGGTCTCGATTCACCGCGTGCGGCGCGAGTTTGAAGACACCCACGGCAACAACACCTTTAGCTATGGCGAGACCCTAGCCGACGGGTCGGTAGAGATTTTGATGGGTGGCAAATCCGAGGGCGATCGCTACCAGCTCAAAGACAACGAAGTGTCGATGGTGCACCGCCACATCCATGGCGTTGTGGTGACGATTCACACCTATAGCAGCCACAACACCGGGTCCGGCTACCTGTCGCACCGCTACGATTCGGTCTACCACGACCCCAAAACTGGTGAACAAAAGGGCGGCCTCAGCGATTTTGAAGACGAATACACCGAAGTTGGCGGCTACTACATTCTCTCTCGCCGCTCTATCGAAACCGGGGTTGACGACGACACCGATAAGCAGGAATTTGTGTTTTCTAACATTGCTCTGATCGCAGCCTAAGGGCTGCGGTCATCTAGTTGACGATGGCACCTCACCCGTCCTGTCTAGGCAGGACGGGTTTTTTCGGGTTTTTTTATTGATCTCAGACGCGTGCGTCGTCGTTAATTATGGATCTATGGCGCTAGTCCGGACTCAGTACCCCAATTTGCCCCGTCACCCTTTGGTGGTATGCGCCGCTTTGGTCGAAAACTCTATGAATTTGGGCATGCTGTGCCGCACTGCCGAAGCCTTTCGACTAGAGGCTTTGGTGCTGAGCGAGTTAGCACTAACTCAAAACCGCCAGTTTCGCCAAGTCGCGGTGGCGACCCACCAGTGGCAGCCCGTGGTGGCCTGCGCAGCGGAGCAGTTGCCCCAGTGGCTATCTGACCGACGGCGGCAGGGCTATAGCCCCATTGCCCTAGATCTTCATCCCCAAGCGACGCCCCTGCCTGAAATGCAGTTTCCTCAACGTATGGTGCTAGTTTTGGGACGCGAGCTGACAGGCATTCCATCCGTGGTGGCGGCAGCTTGCGACCATGCAGTGGTGATTCCGCAGTATGGGGTGGTGCAGTCGCTCAATGTGCAGACGGCAGCGGCTTTAGCGATCTACGCTTACATTTGCCAGTGGGGAATGCCTCCCCCGCCTTTAGCCCCAACGCCTTTAGAATGAAGGGTGTAGCGTAATTGTGATGTAGCCTATGCCACCCCGTTGGCCCCGTAAACCCACCCGAGAAGATCCTGCCTACCGCAAGTTAGAGGACCGCATTAACTTTGCGGTGCATGTGGCGGCGTTTACTGCCGTCAACTCTGGGCTGTGGTTTTTTAATACCCTCAACCCTGAGTGGGCGCCTTGGGCAAATAAGGTAACCCTGACTTGGTTGCCGATTTTGGTAGCTAATGCTGTCTATATTTTTGCGATCGCAGACTACTCTCCTGTGCCCTTAGCGTCCACTGCTGACCCTGACCCCAACACAGAGCCCTAGATGGAGAACCCAAGCTATGTCTGATGCCTCTACTGCCCGCGCCATAGAATCCTTAGCCGCCACCATTGGCGATAAGGTGTATCTCGATGTGGCCAAGTGGCACCTGTATTTGGGTGACGCCAAACTGCACACGCCCCTGGCCGAAAAGCTCTATCCCCTGGTTGCTGGCGATAAGGTGACCGAATCTGCCGTTGCGGATATTTTGACCAGCACGTCGGTGGCCATTGGCGGTGGGCAAAAAAACGTCACCCTGGCCGATCTAATTCCGGCTACTGGCAAAGCCGATCTGCTAGAGGCGATCGCCGATTACCAGCGCGACCTATAGCTAACGTCTGTCGGAGCGATAGGTAGGGTGCTCTGGGGGAAGATCGTCCTCAGGCCACAGCTCCATGGCATCCACATCGATGGTGGGTACCTTGTCGTCGCGCAAGTTAGGGCCGGAGGGCAGCCCAGCGGTGACGTCGGTAACGGCCTCGCGCAGCTGGTTGCGCAAGCCACGCGTGCGCTTTTTAACGCTGCCTAGCAGGCCGCCCAGCTTATCTTGGGCCTCGGCCTGGAGCTTTTGGCGGCGATCTTGGGCTTCGGCTCCCAACTTGTGGCGACCTTCCTGAAACTGTTCATTCACCTGATCGCGCATGGTCTGGGTGCCCTTAACGGCAGCATCCCAGCTGCGACGCGGGTCGGGCATTTTGTCTAAGGGAATGCGATTGAAGGGCGATTGGGCGGTGGAAGCGGGCTGTCGAGGTGGCTGCACCCCTGCTTGAACTAGGTCTGGAGCGCTCAGGGCAGTGTCCTCCGCCATCATGCGACGGCGACCGGTGCTGATGACGGCCACTGGAGCCAGGGCATAAAGGCCAGCCGGCAATGGGCTAGTTTCTGCCGGAACGAATAGGTATTGCAGAATGTTGCCGGTAGCGGGGTCGAAGCGGTAGTCGGTGAGTTGGCCAATGCGATCGCCGTGATCTGACCACAGCTCGATCTCTTCCAGGGGCAGGCAGTCTTGCAGGTGCTCGTCAATTGCCTCAATTCGTGCCCCGGCTTTCACCACCACTCCATCGCGCCCAACGGAGCCGATCTGAGACCACAGGAACCGACGGCTTTGGCGATTCAACAGGCCGCCAGCGCTACAGCCAATGCCCTTAACCTGGTGAGTGCGCCCATTGACCCAAATTTCGGCAATGGGGCCAAACTCCTCGGCGGTGTCGAGGTTAATGGCTAGGCGGTTGAGCAACTCACTCTTCAGCATGCTCTGGGGAAATGACCCGTCCATAATCAGCACTCCTATGATCGCTAGCCCAAGCCAAATGCGTCTTTGACTTGGATAAGATCTTTACCTAATGGTAGTCGATCAAAATTTGCGCTTGAAAACTCGTTTGAGAGCGAGCCGGTACTAACTACTTCGTCTCTTGGGTGACTAGTTGTAGGGTTCGTCGAGAAGCAATGAAAACAGTCAGCAAGTACAGCAGCCCCAACACGCCGCCGCCATAGATTAATCCCCGCGAGAGCTCAGAATCGAAGGTATAAAGAGCACTGTGCTCAAGCCGTTTGTGCAGCCCGGCGTGGATGACGAGAAAGAGCGCCACGGCAATGCGCGACCAGCGACGAACAGCAGGAGCTTCGTGATTGGTTAACCATAGTAGCCCCGCCACCAGGGGAATGTGAACCAGCACAAAGGCCACCTCGGCGATCGCGTCAGGCAGACGATTGAGAATAAACAGAAGTCGCCACTCGGCTTGGGTCATGGCGTCGAGTTCGTGGGCCATGAGGGTGGCAAAGCCCAGGTAAAACAGCAGGTTTTCCATTTTGAGTTACCGTTTGGTTGGGTCAACGATTCAAGACAGTGGGATAGCCGTCTCGGCTGTCCAGGGTTTAGGCAGAATGCTTGGCCTTCAAAGCTTGGATTTGATAAATTCTGATTCTTGAGCGTCTTGTTGTCTTCTGGGGCGTGAACTGATTCCGCCCCGACAATTCCGAGTTAGAGTGAGCAGTGATAGGTCATCTGGGGCGATGTTATGTCTGAGCAAACCGGGAATATCTTACTGGTAGACGATGAGCCAGGTCTGCGCGAGGCGGTACAAGCCTATTTAGAGGACAGCGGCTTTACGGTGCGATCGGCCAGCAATGCTAAGGAAGGCTGGGATCTGCTGCAACAGGAGACGCCGGATGTCCTAATTTCGGACATCATGATGCCCCAAGTTGACGGTTACGCCTTTTTGGCCCAAGTGCGCGACGACATTCGCTTTAAGGGGCTACCGGTGCTGTTTTTGACGGCGCGGGGCATGACCAGCGATCGCATTCAGGGCTACAATGCGGGCTGCGACGCCTACCTTTCTAAACCCTTTGACCCCGAAGAACTAGTAGCGGTAGTCAGCAATCTGATGGGTCGTCGCGCTGCCCAAACCCTTGATGCCGGCGACGTGCCTGACATTGCCGTCATGGCTCGCCAAATTGAGGAAATCAAGGCCATGCTGACCCAGAAAGGCGGTATCGCAAAAGTAACCTCCGACATTCGCATCGACCTCACCCCCCGCGAACAGAGCGTGCTCGACTTGGTAGCCGAGGGGCTGATGAACAAAGAAATCGCCAGTCGTCTAGAGACCAGCGTGCGCAACGTTGAGAAGTACGTCAGCCGCCTGTTCAGCAAAACCGGCACCAACAGCCGCACAGAGCTGGTGCGCTTCGCCCTAGAACACGGCATGGTAACAACCTAGGGGCGAAAGTAAGCAGGTGTTTTAAGTTAGAGCCCCTGCAATTAAGCCGATCAACGCCCCAGCGGGCACCAGTTGCCAGGTGGGGCGGCGGAACTGCACCAGGGCAATGAGGGCAGCAAGGCCTACGGCGATCGCAACAGCCGTGCGGGGCAGGGTGTCTTGCTGCAGAGCGGCGACGGACAGGGGAATGGCAGCGGCGGCGATCGCCCCCAACACCGCTGGCATCACTCCCTTGAGAAAGCTTTTGACCCAGGGATTTCGTCGCAGCCGTACCAGAAACGGTGAAGCAAACATGATGAATAAAAACGACGGGGTAAAGATTGCGATCGTGGCGACCAGTGCCCCCAGCGCCCCAGCGACCTTATAGCCTACAAAGGCGGCGGTGATCACCACCGGGCCGGGGGTGAGTTCGCCCAGGGCAACACCGTCGATGAACTGGTTGCGGGTCATCCAGCCAAAGTCATCCACCACTGCCGTCTCCAGCAGGGGAATAATCACCAGGCCACCGCCAAAGATAAAGGCCCCGGTCTTGAGAAAGAAGGTTGAGAGGGGGACAAAGTAGTCTTGAATGCGATCAAGCCCCCAGAAGCTAGAAACCGCGACAGGGTCGGCGGGAAGATTCGCCAGCAGATTGGGAATACCCTGGGTGATAGGCAGCAGGGGGGCAAGCCAGGCACTCGTGCGGGGCGATGGCCCAGCCGGCGGTGGGGCGGTGGGGCGATAGATGACGAGGCCGGCTAAACCCGCCAGCAAAAAGAGCAGCAGGATGTTGACGCGAAAGACGAGGGAGACAAGGAGGACGGTGAGGGCGATCGCCAGCCCCTGCCAGTCTTTAATCGCCTTTTTGCCTAGCTTCCAGCAGAAGCCAAAAATGATGGCGATCACCACGGGCGAAATGCCTAAGAACAAGTCCTCAATTTGGGGCACCCCCTGGAACTTGAAGTAGGCCCACGACAGGGTGAGCACAATCAAAAAAGCCGGCAGAATAAAGCAAACGCCTGCTATCAGCGCCCCCAGCTGCCCCGCTCGCAAGTACCCAATATAAATGCCGGTTTGGGTTGAGGCGGGGCCGGGCAGCATTTCGCAGATTGCTACCCCTTCAAGAAACTGCTCTTCTTTGAGCCAGCCGCGCCGCACCACTGCCTCATCGTGAATCATGGCAATGTGGGCTTGGGGACCGCCAAAGCCGATCGCTCCTAGCCTTAGAAAGAGGCGGGCTAGCTCGCTTAGCCGAGCCGATAAACTCTCCTGAACCGGTTCTACGGCTGGGAAATCTAATTCTGGCGGCTGGCTCATGGGGCAAAACAATAATGCTGAAGCCACTGTATCGAAATTCGATAATTAGCCCCTATATCGAGCACTACATTCGCGAAGCTGAATCCTCATACAGTTCGCCGAGAAGCTCTTTGACCTTTTGCTTGGCGTCTTCTAGCCGCCGCTTGCCCAGTTCATCAGCCGAGTAAAGTTGTCGGTTCTAGGGTTTATCTCTTGCTTTTGCGGACGCCAGGTTAGCCTACGCTCTAGACGACGGAGCATGGGGTAAAGGGTTCCTGCGCCGAGGTTGTAACCGTAATAGCTCGGCTCCTCGATAAGGCCAAGACCAAAAATTGGCTTCTGCGCCGCTTGGTGAAGAATAAGCAGGCGAATTAGGCTGGAGTACAAGCTCACGTCCATCTCTATGGAGGCATTAATGCTTTGAGGGACGAGCACTCCCTGATGATGGCATTAGGCTAACTATTGACACTTTTTAAGCTGGGGAAAAGCACATGAAACCCTATCAGGCCATTCCAATCTGCGATCGCAGTGAACCGCTAGTGCCCATCCCCCGCGATCGCTTTCCCCTAGTAGAGCCTCATGCCTATCAATCGCTAGGGGCTCCCTACGGTAACCAGTCACCCTACTCTCTCAGAGCAGGCGTACTCGCTGCCCTAACCGAAGCTCAGGATCAGCTCCAGCGGCAGCATTCTGGTTGGCACATACAAATTTTTGACGCCTTTCGCCCTCTAGCGGTGCAGCGGTTTATGGTGGAGCACACTTTCACAGAGCAGGTACAAGCTCGGGGATGGATAACTGAGGCTCTAACCCCTGCCCAGCGCGACGAGGTGATGGCGGAGGTGGCCCAGTTTTGGGCCATGCCCAGCAATGACCCAGCCACGCCGCCGCCCCACAGCACCGGGGCCGCGCTAGATGTGACGCTGATTGATGCTGCCGGGAGCGTGGTCGACATGGGATCGCCCATTGATGAGGTATCGCCGCGATCGCACCCCGACCATTTTGCCGACCGCACAACCCCAGTTGAGCAAACCTTCCACGCCCACCGCACCCTGCTCAACCAGGCGATGGAGTCGGCGGGGTTTCGTCGCCACCCCAACGAGTGGTGGCACTTTTCGCTCGGCGATCAGCTCTGGGCCTGGCTGCGGCGGCAAGAAACCGGCAGCGACAAGTTTTTGGCTCACTATGGGCGAGCCTCGGTAGACTTGTGGGTACAGTGAAACCAGCGGATGCGGCAGTACCTAGAGGAGTCAGCGGCGATGAGGGCGACAAAAGTTAGGTCTTGGTTATGCTGGTCAACGATTGTCTCGCTAGCAACGCTGGCTGCTGCCCCAGCCCATGGCCAATCCACGGCCGTTCTGCAGAATGCTTTGCGGTTGACGGTCTGCTTGAATGACTGGGATAGCGCGATCGCCTACACCAGCCAGCTCGAACAATCTGACCTGCCCGTCAAAACTCTTGCCGAGCTGGCGACGTTTCGTCGCCAAATGCAGCTATTTCGCCAAAACCAAACCGTGGTCAGCCCCATCGATGGCTGTGAACCCGTGCTCGCTGGGTTTGGCTTACCCGGATACAGTGGTCGACCCCTAGATTTTGATCGAGGGGTGTACTCTAGCGTGGGCCGTGGTGCCCCTGTCGTTGCCGCCGACCAGACCCTGCGCCAGTACGAGGCGCTTTGGCAAGCCGGGTTGGGCGTTACTGCCGACACTCCCCTTGATCCTCTAGCCGAGGCCCAGCGCGTCAACACCCGCAGCGGTAGCGGCGTCACCACCGGAGCCGTCAGCCGTCGGGTTGACATCTACGCCTTTCTAGGCGCTCAGGGAGACAGTGCCAACCTCGATTTAACCGTTATTCAGCAGCGCCGTGGGTTGCTCTACACCGACGATGCCGCTCAGTTGTTCTTATTCGACGCCGCAGGCCGACTGCTGTCTGCCGGCCGTACCATCGCTGGTCAGCAGCCTTACTTAGCTACCATACCCCTGCCCGCTACCGGGGTTTACTATGCTGCCGTCACCACTCCTCAACACCATCCTGTTCTCGACGAAAGTGGCTTTATCACTGGCTGGCAGGGCATTGGCACCAGCGCCATTACCTACACGATAACCATCGACGGTCTAACCCCTTCCCCAGAGCTGGGCCTGCGGTAGAGGGCGAGGTAGGGAAGGTAAGGAGATAGGGAATCTGAGAAATTTCAATCCTCCTCATCTTCCTCACTTCCTCATCCCCCTTATCTTTTCCCCCACCCCTACGGCTGCCGACAAATCCCAAACACCGACGTAAACCCGTGCAGAAACGTCGTCTGCCCGACGGGGCCGATCTCGCCGCCGCAGAAAAAGCCTCCTATGGGGAGCCCGGGCAAATATTGGGCAAACAGACCTGAGTCAAAGTTGGCCTGGTTATAGAGTCCGGCACCGCGTCCTACACAGGCAAACATCAGCGCTCCGGCGGGAGCGATCGCCACGGGAGCCTGCTGCTGGTAGTGCTGCAGTAGGGTTTCGAGATCAGTGGCGGAGGTGTGGGCATCGCGCAGGTGAAACTGCACTCGCTGCCCAGGGCGCAGCCGATCGCCCACCGCGATTGCGCCCATTTTGGGGTCAACCCCCAGCAGCGTGCGAATCAAAAAGTCGCCTGGGTTGAGGCTGAGCTTAAAGCTGTCCTGGGCCATGCCGATAAAGAGGGAGCTCTGAGCCAGCTGGCGATCGTCCTCAGATAGGGTTTCAAACAGCTCTTGCAGCAGTTCTAGGGGCGGGCGCGCCGAGTCGCCGTCCTCTGAGTCGCTCAAAGACAGCAGAATGTTGCGCTCGGCCTTATCCACCCGATAGACAGGGCCAATGGGGCGACAGCCCTGGGCCACAATGGTATCGAGCACGATCGGCCCCGCCAGGGCTACTCCAACCGCGCCTTCGCTGTGCAGGGTGCGATCGCAAAATAGCCCACTGTGGCGATTGAACCCGTCGACGCTGGCCAGACCGCCAATCTTCACGCCGCTGGGGTAGGCAAAATCGAGCCCCTGCAGCAGGTCGGTCACCTTGGATGAAAAGGGGTCAGCCATCAAAATAAACTGGGGGTTGGCCTCTGGTGCGACCCCCATCAGCTCAGACCAGGCATTGGGTGGGCTATCGAGATCTGGCAGGTCATCGCTCGACAGATGAAAGCTCCGCACCGTCACCCCGGGCAACCGCGCCAGCGTCAGACTTAGAGCTGGGGTGTCCTCTAGTTCTTGGGGGTGGCCTTTGTCATCCATGCCGACAATACCGCCGCCGCTGCATCCCACCAGAGCGGGTATGGGCAACAAGTCGTGGAGCAGGGGCAGCAGGCGAGCAAACTCGCTGGTAAACGACGACGAAATAAACACAATGCCCAGATCAGGGGGGCCCGTCAGTCGGTGCTTAAGCTGCTCTACCACGTCCTTCACGGCCCCCTCGAGGGAGGGACGGGCCGATACCGCATTGGCCCACTCCATGGGCGGAAGGTCTAGCTGGGGAATGTCGGTCATTGGGTAGCCCCCTCCTTGGGTTGGTTCCAGTCTAGATCGGATTGCTCCTCCCCCTGAGTAAATTGAGCTGGGCTCAGAATGTTCAACGATTACCCCTGCCACTGTGGAGATGTGTACAATAGGTAATGAGTACTTATACTGACCTCGTCTGGGCCAACCGGGGAGTCTGTCAAGGGCGTAACCCTGCCTCTATGGGGTAGAGTTTTCACCGCCAGAGCCTCTGAATCGGTGCAGTATACTGAGCCTGGAGTTGGGATCTGACAATCTAAAGCCATAGTTTGCCTCTGCTGACCAGGCCACAGGCCCCCGCTAGTTGTTTACAAACGGTAAGAAAGGACATGAGCGAGAACATCAAAGAGCGCATTGAAAAAGAAATTGAAGGTGCCCGGGCCGCCTGTGATGCCAGCGGCGGCAGCTCCCAGGAGTGCGCCGCTGCTTGGGATGCCGTAGAAGAGCTTCAGGCGGAAGCCTCTCACCAGCGCGACAAAGGCACCGATAAAAACTCTCTAGAAGTCTACTGCGACAACAACCCTGAAGCCGACGAGTGCCGAGTGTACGACACCTAAGCTAACGGGCTACCTCACTCGAGCTTAAGCGCTGCAAAAACGTCTCGATCGCGAGGCGTTTTTGGCGTTTTAATCCCTGTTCTTGGCTTGAATTTATCCCTTAACTGAGCGCTGCTATGACGCTAACAGTCTATGGCATTCCCACCTGTAGCACCTGCAAAAAAGCCCTGCAATGGCTGGATAGCCACGCCATTGCTTACGACTTTATTAATACCAAAGAACACCCTCCAAGCCGTGCCTCGATAGCGGCTTGGGTAGATAGCCTAGGCAGCAAGCCCATGCGCAATACCTCGGGGCAATCCTACCGAGCGTTAGGAGACGAGAAGCAGACCTGGGGTGATCCCGAGTGGGTCAACGCCTTTACCGACGATGCCATGCTGCTGAAACGCCCCCTGTTTGTCAAAGATGGCCAGGCGGTACTGGTTGGGTTTCGGGCGACCGAGGCCGAGCTGAACGACCTGCTAGGCTAAACACCCTAAGCCAAAAGCACCGATGCATAGGGCTGAGAATAATGCGAAACGCGCTAAGGGGCTGTTGGTTAACACCGCTCTCCTCCGTATCAAAAGCTCCGACCCTCTATGGATCGGAGCTTGTAAGATTAGATGTCCCTGTGCAGAGTTGCTAGGGCATTAGTCAATAGCGCGCTTGACGTTGTCTTTTGCGTCTTCTACACCGTGGCGCACATCGGACTCAGCCTGTTTTGCCTTACCTTCGGCTTGAGCTTGGCGATCGCCTGTCACTTTGCCGGCACCTTCTTGGAGCTTGCCTTCGACGTCTTTGGCAGCGGCCTTGGCTCTATCTTCGATAGACATAATGTAATCATCTCCTGAGAGGTTACTCCTTCATTCTAGGAAGCAGCGAGGGAAGCTCCCTCTGTAGAGAGGCATAAGGCAGTCTCTCTCAAATTGTAGGGATTGCTACCGTTTGGATCTGAATATTTGCTGGGGTATTGGATCTGAATGTTTGCTGGAGTAACAGTGCAGGCTTGCCTCTAGGGAGTATCCTGAAGCATCATGGGTGGCTTGTCTCCCCAAACAGACTTTAAACTCAGGACTTAAACTGGGGCTTGAACTATGGAGTATTGGGAATTTCTGCTGCAAAAGGAGGGTGACCAGAGCTGGTTGCCCCTCGACACATCCCAGGTAGAAATTCTGGAGGGCCGCTACCGCGTGATGGCCCACACTAGCCATACCAATACTCCGGTATATATTCAGATCGGCCAACTGCTGGCCGATTCGCAAGGCGATTCTGGGACGGATCGTTTCGCGAATCGCGTGCCACCTCAGCGCCGTACTCTGCGTCGTAAGGGCCAGATCAACGAAAACGGCCTGATGGTCGTCATGCCATTTACTCGCTTAGGTGAGGGAACTTGGGATATTCAGTGCGCTAGCGCGGTCGCCCCAGAGGCAAGTTCAGAAGCAAACCCGGAGGCTGACAATGCTGCTGCCCCTTCACCCTGGCGTTACGCGGTGCAGCTGCAGGTGGTGGCCCAAGACTCTGCCGACGAGGGCGACTGGTTTGCCGACGATGGCAGTGCTGGCTTAGAGGCGATCGCCACCTCTCGCCAACCCGCAGCCGCTGGCTCAACCTCGGCGGCCCCGGCGCCGGTCGTTGACCTTCAGACCACAGCGGCGGCTATGGATGCGTTTCAGACCCAGTTAGCTAGCTCAGCTACAGCCCCCTTGCCCTACGGGCTACTGCTGCCCCACGCCGCGCTCTTGGGCAGCGCTGGCGAAAGCCTGGGGCTAACGGCGACGGTGACAGGCCCGTCTGATAGTGAACCTTGCCCGCCCCTGACCCTGGTGCTACGGCTATCGGACCCCCAGACCGCAGTTACTGTGGCTATGGCGCCGGTGCCGCTGGCGGTGGCCATGCTGCCCAGCACCATGACGCTGACTGTAACCGTGCCCGCTCAGCTGTCGACCCGGCTGTTGCTAGGGGAGGTAGGGCTCTTTGTCGAGACTGAGATAGCGGCCCTACAGCGATTTACGGTCACGGTGGATGTGGCCTCGCTGTTTGACGCGATCGCCAACCAGGCCGAAACCGAATCAGGTCTAGACGTTGTCTTTCCGGCCGAAGACCCAGATGAGGACCCAGCCTCTCCCCAACCCCCCACCCCCGAGCTCAAAACCTGGGATATTGTCGGCCGGGCGGCACCGCCTCGGCAGATGCCCATTCTCACCCTGCCCCGCAACAGTCCTGAGCTGCCGCCCAAAATCTACTACCCCTCTCCCCACGAGGCGGCCGCTCGTCAACCGTCGCTGCCCCTAGTGGGTCGCCCCCGCTCCGTTTCCTCGCCTCCCGGCGATCGCAGCCTTGATAATCTGAGCGCCCCCGCTACGCCGAGCCCAGAGCCGGTCCGGGGGTTAAGCTTACCGCCCATTGCTTCGCCGCCCCAGGCCGACGACCCCATTGCCGTCTTGACTGGGCAGGCATCTCCTAGTGCCACCCCTAAACCCCGTGACGCGGTACCCCAGTTGATTTCCCACGAGGCTATGGGGTTCAAAGACCTCAAGCTGCAGGACCGCTTCTGGAATCGGCTCAACGAGCTAGCCGTCAACCTTCAGCAGGAGGCGATCGAGCAGCGCCACGAGGTTGCCGCTGCCCCAGTGGAAACTCCGGTAGAAACCTCGTTTGAGCCGCCGCCGTTTGTCCCTTTTGCTGGAGAGGTGGTGATCTATGAAGACGAGGACCCTACTCTGCGTGATTTAGCCGCCGCCGCGGTGCCTGCCCCGGAGGCCGAGCCGCCAGAGACGGTGACCCCGCCCATGCCTACCCTAGAGCTGCCAGAGGGTGACCTGACTGCGGGTGAGCCAGTGGTCGTGACTCTGCGGGTGCCCTTTCATCCCAACCGCCTGTATCTCAAAGTGTGGATTACTGACCCTCAAACCCGCACCCTGGCCGACGAGCCGCGTCAGCTGCTCAATCTGCTGCCCAACGGCCAGGGGCAGCTTGAGGGTAATCTACAGCTAACGGCTCCCTTTGGCTGTTTGGAGGCGTGGTTTGAGGCCATTTCTGTGGATATGGTCACCCAGCAGGAAAGCTATAAAGCCTCGGTCAGTCGCGTGATCGCCCCTGCGGGACTCCCCCCGATCTCCCTAGACGAATTTCAGATTTAGAGACGTTCTCAACGGGCCTTCAGAAGAACACAGAACCGTAAGGTGAGGTTTTGCAACGAATCCTAAGTAATTCCCGCAAAAACTAGGGTCCTATAGCGGTGATAACTCTACAATAATGGCGGCTTTTCTAAGCTAAATCGTGAGTTGGTTTGCTGACTTAATTCGTTTGAATTGAGCTTGGAAGAGTTTGTTTGGTCGTGACCGTTGGCCGTGGTTGGCTTAGGTCTGAGCTTGAGGCCAGCGACCCAAGTGTAGGTCTGGGTGACTAAGATTCAGCCGTTGGATATTGGGTCGTCAGCTTGACTATCAGACGGTCTGATAAGTGGTTGAGGTTAAAGGTTTGGCCCTAATTGCCAGCGCTAAGGTAAAGAAACTATTTCCCCCATCACAAATCGCTATCTAGGACGGGTGACAATGAATTTTACGTCAATGTTGAAAGCGGCTGTGCTGACTGCAGCTACCCTCGGGGTAGTAGGCGGAGCAGGGCATGCCGTTGCTCCCACCTCCACTTCAGTTCAGCCCGCGGTGCGCGAGACCGGCACGCTGCTGACCCAGGCCTTTGGCAACATCGCTATCAATCAGGCCAATTTTTTGGTGGTTGCGGTACCGGGAAGCACTTCCCAGCCCTATCGACTCTATATTGTGGAGCAGCTTCAGCCCAATCCTCCCTGCTGGACGATTGCTAACCCTGGCGCCGAACCTACTCAAGTAAATGCCCTGTGGAATACCTTTGACTTTACGGGCGTCTGTCGCCTACAGCGCGATACCAATGGCTACGCTATCCGGTTGGCGGGGCAGGATCTGTCCGGGGTTCGGTTTGAGGTCAACCAGAAAGACGGTGATTTGCTGCTGCAGTTTGCTCCCAGCACCGTTTCTCGCGAGCGCATTACTATCGGTCGCGCCAACGGCATCAGCCCCACAGGCTTCACGCAGCTTGACCTCAACCCGGGCTGGTCACTGACTAAGCGCACTTTTAATGGAGCGATCGTCAGTTCGCACCTGGTGTACTTCACCAACGACCTCACCCTAGCTCAGATTCAAAGTGGAGTCACCGGTACTCCTCCGGTGACGCCGCCAGTGACGCCGCCAGTGACGCCGCCCGCCGTGGCCTTTAACGATATTCGAGGCAACCGCTATGCTGCCGAGATCACCCGTGCGTCTAGCCTAGGAGTTATTGCCGGATTTTCTGAGGATGGCACCTTCCGGCCTACTGCGCCGCTGACCCGCGAGCAGGCGGTTTCTGTAATGATGGAAACCGCCCGGAAAGTTCTGCCAACTTCGGCGCTGGCTAACCTACCCCAAGCGGTCTCTAGTGCCCCCTTCTCTGACGTAGCCGCCAACCGCTGGAGCGCGGTTAAAATTCAGCAGGCTAAGCAGCTGGGCATCGTGACCGGGGACGCTGGCACCGGCAACTTCCGCCCAACCGACAACGTCTCTCGGGCCGAGCTGATGGCAATGACCTACAAGCTGGCACTTGTGCGAGCCAACGCTAGCGCGGCGGGTAGTACGCCCGGCGTCAGCCCGGCACCAGCCACTGTGGGAATTATTCCTAACATCAGCAACCCGCCTACCTTCACCGACATCGGCGGTCACTGGGGTGAGGCTACGATTAAGCAGATGGCGGCCTTCTGTGCGATCGCAACTCCTCTCAACGAAACCGGAACTAGCTTTTCGCCCAACTCCAACGCGCTGCGTGACTACACCGCCGCTGTTGCCGTGCGGGCCATTGACTGTCCGGCTGCTCGACCCCAGTAGGTCAGCTAAGTCATAACTAGGCACCAACTCCAGGGTGAGCTCCACACGGAACTCACCCTTTTTTTCGAGTTGTCTCGCTTAGCGCACTGCGCAAAGCAGCCCGTAGCGAATTAGGCCGCTATACAACCCCTGGCGCATCGGCCCCAGAGCCAGCGCCCCTTGAAGGGTGCCAGGCCCCGCCTGAATTAACCCCGTTAGGCCTTCAGGGCTGAGGGCCGAGGCAATTACCTCATCCCAAAAGGGGGCGACTGCCAGCGACCAGTCGGCGGCTTTTAGCTGGTCAAAGCCGCAGTTTTGGGCGATCGCCTCATAGTCAGGCAGAGAAATCACGTAAGGCAGGCCATAGACGCGATAAATCCAGTCGAGCTGCCGCTGCTCTAGCCAGGTCAACGGCCCTCCCAGCGAATCCGTAGGGCGGTGGCACCAGGTGGCCATCAACAGTTTGCCCCCTGGCTTTAGCACCCGGTAGCACTCCTGCAAAAATGCCACCTTGTCGGGCATGTGCTCCCCGCTCTCCATCGACCACACCAGGTCAAAGCTGTGGTCAGCAAAGGGAGTATTCAAAGCATCCGCGACCTGAAACGTTGCACAAGGAGCAGCATCGCCGCTCAAACTCGCTGTTGTAGCCCGCTCTGTGGCTCGCTGAGCCTGCAATGGGCTGAGGGTAATGCCGGTCACTCTGGCCCCAAACCGGTTTGCCAATTCGAGGGCGCTACCGCCAATGCCGCAGCCGCAGTCGAGAATAGCCTCTGCTTGGGTAATGTCCCCCCAGGTCAAACACTCATCAATGAGATCAATTTGGGCCTGGCGACGATTTTTGCGCTGACGGCCATCGGCCCCGTAATAGCCGTGGTGCATGTGCTCACCCCAGATCTGCTCCCACAGCCCAGAGGAGTCGTCATAGAAAGTCTGAATCTTCTTGTACAGGGCATTGGTCATGACAACTCGACACCTAGAGAACAGCGTGGCTTAGCCGGTTAAATCTTGCGGCATAGTGGTCGAGAGCGTCAACTCGTGAAAATATAGGGTTGCCTCTCTACTCCGTGTCTTACGGAATGCCCAACCTATGCAGATGACGGTTCCGCGCACCATATGCCTTGGTTTTTTAGTATTAATTGCCATTGGTACAATTTTATTGGCGTTGCCCATATCTAGCACTCAACAGGGTTGGGGTGACCCCCTTGTAGCCTTGTTTACAGCCACCTCCGCTGTCTGCGTCACCGGGCTGGTTGTCGTCGATACGGGCACCTACTTTTCTGACTTTGGCGAAGCGACTATTCTCGCGCTGATTCAGGTGGGAGGGCTCGGCTACATGACCGTCAACACCTTCCTGCTGCTGCTGCTGGGGCGACGGTTGGGGCTGCGAGAACGACTCGCTATTCAGCAGTCCATGGATAACTCAGTGCTGGCGGGCGGTAAGCCTCTGATCCTCTCGATCATTGCTATGACACTGTCCATTGAACTGACGGGCTTATTTTGCCTATATCCGATCTTCAGTCGAGACTACGGGCCTAGCTATGGGCTGTGGCTCTCTATGTTCCACAGCGTCAGCGCTTTCAACAATGCGGGTTTTGGCCTGTTTAAAGACAATATTATTGGCTATGCGCTCGACCCCTGGGTCAATGCGGTAATCACCGCTCTAGTCATCCTGGGTGGCATTGGTTACCAGGTGATTATGGAGTTCCTGTCATGGGCCCGCAATCGCCTGAGCGGCAACCGCTGCCGCAACCCGTTCTCCCTTCACTTTAAGATTGTTACCAGCACTACCGCTGCTCTTTTGGTACTAGGCACCCTAGCCTTGTTTCTAATCGAGTACCAAAACCCCGACACTTTGGGTCCGGTGGCTCCTCAGTACAAGTTATTAATGGCTTGGTTTCAGGCTGTTATTACCCGTACCGCCGGATTTAACAGCATTGACATTGGCGCGATGGGCAACGCCTCACTGTTTATCATGATTGCCCTGATGTTCGTTGGGGCTAGCCCCGGCAGCACTGGCGGCGGTATTAAAACTACTACCCTGAGCATTTTGCTAGCCTGCACCCGCATGGCGCTTCAAGGCAAAGAGCAGGTTCTCTTATTTCGGCGGCAGATTGCTACTATTCGGGTGCTGAAGGCGATCTCCGTGGTGGTGGGGTCGGGTCTGGCGGTCGTCGCAGCTACAGCTCTAGTGTCTCTAACTAATCCAACCGTCGGCTTTATCGATATTCTCTTTGAGGCCGTGTCTGCATTTGCCACAGTGGGGCTTTCTACCGGCATTACTGCCGACCTATCTGACGTTGGTAAGTACGTGATTGCTTTCACCATGTACTTGGGGCGGGTAGGCGTACTGCTGTTTATGGCGGCACTGCTTGGCGATCCTAAACCGTCCTCTGTGCAGTATCCCGAAGAAGAGTTGCTGATTGGCTAATCTCTCAAGCAGGACGGGGATAGATAGCAAAAAGGGGAGCCGTTGACTCCCCCGGATGAGTATTTGTGTGGTCTGATGGCGATCGCCCCCCTGGGCGCTTACGCAAAGTCTGCTGGCGTTTTTGCAGCTGTCTCTGGCGGGCGGCACCGCCTCGCCCTTTGTCATTGCGACCCAGCTTACGGGGCGACTCCCATCGTTTCAGGTGCTGCGCCATGGCTAACTCCCATTAACTACCTAACTATCTTCCCAATGCTATCCTTCTCTATCGGGGATGGGTAGCCAGAGGGCCGCTGTTTAAGGTGAGAAAACCATCCTTAACTAACTATAGAAAAAGCTCCCTGTGGTCTCACAGGGAGCTTTCTAACGTTTTAGTCTCAGTGGCAAAACGTCAGGCTACTTGATAGCAACCTTGCCGCCGGCTTCTTCGAGCTGCTTTTTGGCATCTTCGGCGTCGTCTTTGGTGGTGGCTTCCTTGACAGCCTTGGGAGCGGCTTCCACCAGTTCCTTGGCTTCCTTCAGACCCAAACCGGTCAGGCTGCGCACAACCTTAAGAACGGCGATCTTCTTGTCAGCGGGAACTTCTTCGAGAACGACGTCAAATTCAGTCTTCTCTTCTTCAGGCTCGGCAGCCGCGGCACCACCGCCACCCATCATGCCGGGGGCCATCATCATCATGCCGCCGCCAGCGGAGGCAGAGGCGTCAACACCAAAGGCTTCCTCAATTTGCTTAACCAGCTCGGAAGCTTCTAGCAGAGAAAGGGTCTTTAGCTGTTCGAGAATTTCATCGGTTTTAGCAGACATAGTTACCGGTTAACTCCTATTTGAAAACAATTAAACACAGACAAAATCGAGAGAGATGAGCCTAGGCTGCATCTTTTTCGGAGACTGCCTTGATAGCACGGACCAGAGATGCGGGCACCTCTTTGACACCCACCGCCAGTTTGGTCGGTACGGCGTTGACGCCCACAGCCACCCGAGTCGGCATCGCCTTGATTGCTCCAGCCAGACGAGCCATCAGCTCTTCCTTAGTGGGCAGTTCGGTGATGGCCTTGATCTGGTCTTCGTTCAGGGCCTGACCTTCCATGACACCGCCCCGGAGGGTGGTTTTTTTGGTGTCTTTTTGGAATGCCTGGTATTCCTTGATTGCCCCGCCAAAGTCTTCTTTAACTAGCACGAAGGCCGAAGAATCTTTGAGGAACTCAGTGATGGGTTGCCAGTTTTCGTTGCCGTCAACGGCAATCCGCATCAGCGTGTTTTTGGCAATCTTACACTCGGCACCCTTGGGGCGTAGCCGGTTGCGTAGGTCGCTGATTTCCGATACCGTCAGACCTTTGTAATCAATCACAAAGGCTAGCTGAGCATCGTCTAGCAGGGCCTGAATTTCGGCCACCAGCTCTTTCTTATTCGCTAGGGTTCTCCCCATATCGATCTCACCTCCTTTAAGTTGGGGATTGGGAACTTAATTACCCGATCCAGATTTAGACTTAGCCCTTAGTAAAACAAAACCCCGACAGCTCTGCCGGGGTAGACCAACAACCCAAAGTGCTCAGCTTGGGCAAGAGCACCGTAGTCATTTACGTCAACCTCGGCAGGGTTTATGCAGTGCTGGGCGGCTACCTGCTGTCTCCGGTCGTCTATGCAGTTGTGAGGGGTTGTGTCAGTGGGCGTAACTCCTAGCTGGCTGGGGTAAAACTTGTTGGGCCTAGACCGCGTCTGACATCTTGAAGTCGCGCAGGGCATTCACATCGAGGCGAATGGAGGGACCCATGGTGGAGGCGATCGCTACGGTTCTCCAATAGCGGCCCTTGGCACCAGATGGACGATTGCGGTCAACGGTCTCTTGCAGCGCCTTGAGGTTGACTAGCAAATCTTCAGCGCTAAAGTCGGCCTTGCCAAACATAACATGGACGATGCCTGTTTTGTCGGCACGAAACTCTAGCTTACCTGCTTTAAACTCATCAATTGCTTTGGCCAAGTCAAAGGTTACAGTGCCGCCTTTGGGGGAGGGCATCAGGCCACGGGGGCCGAGTTGACGACCAAGCTTGGCTACCTGAGGCATCACGTCAGGGGTAGCAATCAGAACGTCAAAGTCCATCATGCCCTTCTGAATTTCGTCGATGAGTTCTTCAGATCCCGCCAAGTCAGCTCCAGCAGCGGTGGCCTCAGCCACTTTTTCGCCCTTAGCAATGACGGCGACTCGAATGGTTTGCCCCGTGCCCTTGGGCAAAATGACCGTAGTACGCAGCTGCTGGTCGGTGTACTTGGGGTCAATACCCAAGCGAATGTGGGCCTCGGCCGACTCAACAAACTTAGCGGTAGCGGTTTCCTTTAGCAGCTCTAGGGCCTCTAGGGGCTCATAGAGACGGTCTTCTACTTTAGCCTGGGCTTCGCGCAGGCGCTTGGATACTTTAGGCATGGTGGTCTCCTTGGGGTCAAACGAAGCAATGCCTCTTCCCCGTAGTGTGAATAAGTGAAACTTAGGTTACAGCCAGTAGCCTAGGCAATGGCTCAGTCAGAAACGGTAACACCCATGTTGCGAGCGGTACCCTCGACAATGTTCATGGCTGCCTCAATGTCGTTAGCGTTGAGGTCAGGCATTTTGGTCTCGGCAATTTCTTTGAGCTGAGCCCGGGTAATGGAACCCACTTTCTTGGTGCGGGGCTCGCCCGAACCACGCTCAATGCCCGCTGCTTTTTTGATCAATACTGAGGCTGGCGGCGTCTTGAGAATAAAGGTAAAGCTGCGATCTTCAAAGACCGAGATCTCAACCGGTATTACTAGACCCACTTTCTCCTGGGTACGGGCGTTGTACTCTTTGCAGAACGCCATGATGTTAACCCCGTGCTGACCCAGAGCTGGGCCGACAGGAGGAGCTGGGTTGGCCTTGCCAGCAGGAAGTGCCAGCTTAATTAGCGCTACAACTTTCTTAGCCATTAATTAACTCTCTTTTTCCACTTGATTAAATTCCAGCTCCACTGGGGTGTCGCGCCCAAAAATCGACAGCAAAGCTTTCAGCTTACTGCGCTCGGGGCTGACTTCCACCACCTCGCCTTCAAAGTCTTTGAAGGGACCCGAGAGCACAGTAATTTTGTCTCCCGGAGCCATATCGACTTTGATCACCGGCTTTTGCTCTTCGGTGCGCTTGAAGATGCGCTTCACCTCGCTCATGCCTAATGGCATGGGCTTGACGTGGCCGCGACCGCGACCATAGGCCCGGCGCTGCTCAGCCCCGACAAAATTGATGACGTGAGGGGTGTTTTTAACCACCGACCAGGCTTCGTCATCCATATACATCCGGACCAGCACGTAGCCTGGGAAGACTTTCTCGTCAATATTTTGACGACTGCCGTCTTTGCGGAGCTTAACCGCTGGCGTTTGAGGAATCTCAACCTGAAAAATTCGGTTCATCACATCGAGAGTGCCAATGCGCTGCTCGAGGTTGAGCTTGACGCGCTTTTCGCAGCCAGAGGCCACCTGGACGGCATACCACCTAGCTTTGCGTTGGTAGAAGCGGGCCGCTTCACCTTCGTTGCCTTCTTCGGTAGATTGCTCAGCTCTTTCTGCTGAAGGTTCAGCCCCTAGATCCTCGTCCAAAGGAGCGTCATCGTAGTCGAAGTCTTCTTCAGTTACCGCCATTAGAATACTTGCCCCGAAACCCATCCAAACAGTCGGTCAACTAGATAAATCAGCGTTGCGGAAAGGCTAACCATAAGGATAACGGCGGCAGACTCACTGATGAGCTGCTGTCTACTAGGCCAAACAACTTTTCCCAGTTCTTCCTTGGTGCCCTGCAAGAAGGTCACCACACTAAAGCCCTGCTCGGCAACCTGAGGGTCTGCAGCCTTACCCTTAGACTCTATTGCGGTGTCTTTTTTAACCACTGGCTTGGCTCCTGTTGGCGCTTATCCACACTGAACTAACGGGAAAACACGGACCGGCAAACCGGCTTAGCTAACCTGAGAAAACATTAGACCGAAGGGCTGATGGCTCCTGGTTTAATCACGAGTTGGGGGCAGTGACAGATCCCGCTGCTCTAGCGGGCCCTAAGGTCTAAGAGCTTTGGGAAATGTCTCTGCCTTACTCAGCGCGCCCTGGAGGACTCGAACCCCCGACATCGGGTTTTGGAGACCCGCGTTCTACCAACTGAACTAAGGACGCATGAAACCAGGTGCCACTGTAGCACCACTGCCCAACTTTACTCAATTCTAGTTGATTGGGCGATCAAAACGCTGCTTCAAGCGGGTAGCTTTGCCCACGCGATCGCGCAGGTAGTAGAGCTTGGCCCGACGAGCCTTACCCCGGCGCAGCACAGCAATGCTGGCCACCTTGGGGGCATGGACGAGAAAAACTCGCTCAACGCCGACTCCCTGAAAAATCTTTCGCACCGTAATGGAGCGATTGATACCGCCATTGCGCATGGCGATAACGGTGCCCTCATAGGGCTGAATCCGCTCTTTGCCACCCTCTTGAATGCGCACGCCAACTCGGATAGTGTCGCCGACGTAGATGGTGGGAAGGTCGGTCTTTAGCTGCTCCGCCTCAATCGAGCGGATGATTTCCTCTGCGTTCATAGGGCCTGCAAATGTGCACAGTCTACGATTATAGACCATGGGCGGCGCTAAGCAAACAGCTTAGGCAATGTTTTTCAGCAATGGATTTTTGTGGGGTTGGGCTGGGTATTCTCTGGCGGCTCTGGGCATAGTGTTTGTAGAGCATGCGCCGCTTTTTGCCAAGGTTATTGTTACCTAAATCTTCCTAAGCCCCCACGGTTATGTCTACTCTGCCCCTCGACCCCTTGCCCCAGGAAGAGCGACCTTTACCTGAGGTCGCCAATGCCGACCTTGGGGAGGTGCTCGATGCGATCGCAACGCCGCTCTGGATAACGGACGCTCACGATCGCTGGTGCTTTCACAACCGGGCCTGTGTTGCTCTGCTGGGAGGCGATCGACTGGCTAGTAGCGACCAGCGGCAGGGTGTGGAGATACTGCCGTCGGGAATCGGCCAACCAGTGCTAGCGGCGGGCCAGCGAGCCTTGGCTAGTGGCGATGAGCAAACTGCTGTGGTGGAGATCGCCAATGCGGCGGGGGGATGCCGTCGGCTGCTAGCGACGGTAAAACGATTTGGGGCTGCTGACAGCGAACCTCAGCTGATGGTGAGTCTACAGGATATGACTCCTCTCCATGAGGTGGAGCAAACCCTACGGCGGCAGTCGGAGCGAGAGCGGCTGCTGGGGGCGATCGCTCAGCACTTGCTGCGATCGCTCAACTCTGAAGACTTGCTGCAGACGACGGTAAACGAGGTGCGTCGCTTTTTGGGCATCGACCGAGTGCTGTTTTATAGTTTTGACCCTGACTACAACGGGGTGGTGGCTGAGTCGGCCAGTAGCACCATGGCCAATGCGGTCACAGCTCAGACCGATCTCAACTTTATTCCGGCGGATCTGATGCGCTACCGCCAAGGCGAGATGGAGGTGATCGACGATATGGCCTCGGCTTCTCTGCCACCGGACTATCTGGCCAAGTTCGCCCAGGCCCAGGTCAATGCCTGCCTGGTGATGCCAATTGTGCAGGGGGATGCTCTTTACGGTTTGGTGTGTGCCCTCAACAGCGACCCCCGTCCTTGGGCCGCCTGGGAAATCGAGACCTTGCGAGAAGTGGCAACCCAGGTGGGCGGTGCCATTAAGCAGGCTCGTCTGTACAATCAGGTGCAGCGGTTGAATACTGACCTGGAGCAGCAGGTGGCCCAGCGAACCGAGGAATTGCAGACCGCCCTTGAGTTTGAGGCGACCCTTAAACGGATTACCGACCGGGTGCGCGACAGCCTAGACGTCAATCAGATTATGCTGACGGCGGTGAAGGAGCTGACCGAGGCCCTAGAGGTGAAGGGGTCGAATACATCGCTCTACGACCTTGAGCAGGGCACTTCGACGATCTATTACGAGTACAACAGCTCTAGCCCGTCGTACCAAGGCCGAGTTGCTCAAATGGAGGCTTTCCCGGAGGTGTACCATCAGCTGCTGGACGGGCAGTATTTTCAGTTTTGCTCGGTGGAGCCGAACCCGGTGCGGGGCTATGTGGCCATGCTGGCCTGCCCGGTGGTAGATGATCGGGGTGTGCTGGGCGATCTTTGGCTGATCAACGATCGCGACTACGGCTTTAACGACATTGAGATTCGCCTGGTGCAGCAGGTGGCTAACCAATGTGCGATCGCCATTCGCCAAGCGCGACTTTACCAGGCGGCCCAGTCGCAGGTGGCCGAGCTAGAGCGGCTCAATACCCTCAAAGACGACTTTCTCAGCACCGTTTCTCATGAGTTGCGCACCCCGGTGACCAGCATGCGGGTGGCACTGCAACTGCTAGGGGTCACCCTAAATCAAGAATTTGACCTCACTGCCGATCTGCAAAAACCTAAGGCGGAGCGAACCCGCATTGGCCGCTACTACAGTATTTTGCAAGAGGAGTGTGAGCGCGAAATTAGCCTAATCAACGATCTGCTCGACCTCCAGCGGCTAGATGTGGGCAACCATCCCATTCAGCCCGAGCCAATTTTGCTAGAACCCTGGCTTGCAGGCTGGATTGACAGCTTTGTGACCCGCGCTAAGAGCCGCAATCAAACCTTGAGGTTAGTGGCAACTTCGACCCTGCCAGTGTTGTATAGCGATCTGGCTAGCCTAGAGCGAGTGCTGGCTGAATTGCTAAACAATGCGTGCAAATATACCCCGCCGGGGGAATCTATTACGCTAGAGGTTTTGCCTAACCCGGCGGCTCCTAGCGAACAGGTGTGCATTGCCCTTACCAACAGTGGGGTGACGATTCCAGCAGAGGAAATGACCCGGATCTTTGATAAGTTTTATCGGGTGCCCAGCGCTGACCCCTGGAAGCAGGGAGGGACAGGTCTAGGTCTGGCTTTGGTGAAAAAGCTGGTCGCCCATCTGGGGGGCGACATCGCGGTTACTAGTGATCCTGGGCAAACCTGTTTTACCATCACTCTGCCTACGCAACCGGCGCTCACTCGATAGCCCTTAACTCGATAAGATAGAGACACGAGTCAACCGTAGTCTCTACTGGATAAACGCCAATGGACAGCGCTGTAAACGAGATCCCTTCGCCGGCGATCTACACCGGGCAATTTGGCGACTACACCATTACTCAGGGCGATCGCCGAGGGGTCGTGCTCTATCGTACGGGCTTGGTGGTGGCGGCTTTAGCCTTTGGCCTAGGTACGGTTCTGGCCCTGGGGTTTAACCAAAATTCCACTCTGGTGCAGTCTATCAGCCTGCTCTACACGCTGTTTTGGCTAGGCCTGGGACTGAGCTTGGCCACAATTCATATCTACCTAGTGCCGCTGCACCGAGCGCTGCAAGGGGCTTGGCTGGTGGGCGGGCTGGCGTCGCTGGCACTTTCCCACGGAATTGACGGCCCCTTGGCTCAAACGGTAGTGGAAACTCCTGCGGTATTGTGGGGTCTGGGTTTTACCTTCGTAGCGCTGACCGGCATCTTCTTTAAGGAAGCTTTTTGCTTTGACCGTGTAGAGACCAAGCTGCTCACGCCCCTGGTGCCACTGCTGCTGCTGGGTCACCTATTTGGCATGCTGCCGCTGGTGGCAGAGCAAACCCTGCTAGCAGGCTGGGCAATTTTGTTTTTGGTATTTGCGCTGCGCAAAGCTGTGCAGCCCATTGTGCCTGACATTGGCGATAAATCGGTTTTTGCCTACCTAAAACAGCAGCGCTCAAACGCCTAAGCTTCAAGGCTTACGCTCTGTTGACAATACTGGCTTAGGGGTAGAGTGACTGGTCTACCTCCGCATTTATACTGGGGATATGCTTGTGCTAGCCCTATGACCCACTGAGATGTTATGCCGACGGGCAGTGATGGTCTTTGAGTCTCATTTCGCCAGCACCTATTTCTTCTTAGGCAATATGAGCAACACTCCTGTTCCTGCAGTCGCCCCACCCTTCACGCAATCCAATTCGCAGAGGTTAGATCGCTCTGGCCAAAAGAAGACACCTGATTCAGGCACAGCATCCCTGAGCGATGATCCGTGGGTCAAGGCCTTGTTTGGTTTTAGCCAAGCTGTTGCGGCTAAGCCGAAAGGGATGCAGCGCGAGGCCTTCAGCATTCCAGAAACAGTAACTGGCTCGGAAAGAGCGTCCATTACAAGGCCGCGCCGTTCTCAAACCGATCCGACGGTTGGTGAGACTACAGCAGCGCTCTATTCTCTGAGGGATTTGGCGCCTCAGTTGGCGAACCCACTGTCCCCGTTACGCGATCGCGATCGTCAAGCACTGGCAGAAATTTTTGATCACGAGCACATGGTCGCCGTCGAGGCCGATATTCTGACTCGCCTTAGCTACTTAGTGCCCGAACCCTCGTGGGACATAGAACCTTACGAGTTCTTACGAGAGTTCTTGTAGCTTCAATCTAAGTACTAATGATCCTTGGGGTGTAGCAAGATGCCGATACATCCGTAGTAGTAATTGCGGGCCTAAAGCATGTTATTTGTGCTGGTGAAGCTTGGCATGTAGCGATCGCTTTAGGAGATTACAAAGACGTTCAACCGGCTCACCGCGTCTGCATTTCTAGAAAACGTCAATCTACCCAAAGGTATATTTGCATTTCTATTATCACTATATTTAGGTCGCAAAGTACAAAAAATACGCGGCTAACAAACTGGCTGGACTCATGTCCCAAGTTCAAATTTGACTTGGTTACAAAAGTCTTAGAAATTTGTGATGGCTTTTCATGCCTGCAAGCTAATTTTCTTTTTTAACCTTGAATGAATTTATACTTTTGAAGTTTATCTGAAGCTTTCTTAGATTTTACCTTCTTTCAAAGCAGAAGCACTTGGCTATAGATAGACTGTACTTGTGAGCTAGTGTTTATCTACTAACTTACTGTGGTGGATAGCTAGGACTTGCCCTTTAGCTTTGCGCTTTCCTGGTCGGCTCAGAATCTCGATGCTCTAGGTTGCAGAGTTTCCCTCATAAATGTCCCCAAAAAACCAATAGCAGCAAGAGATAAATTTTATGATGCTGGTCTTTAAAGGGAACTATCGAATTAATAACACCGTCCTTTTCCTAAGCAGAGAGTTTTAAAGGCTAGTTTGTCATCTATTCAGTACAAGCTGCACTCCTAGCTTGTAGATGGTTAGCTTGTGTAGCTATTTATTACCTCAAGGATTTTCGGATTGCACCCACAGTGTTTTGTGTGGCTAACCTCTCAAAGCTATAGTCGTAAATTTAGTAAATTGATTAATTATGTCTACCTTAGCTCAAGTGCGTTTGGTGATTCTTCAGTATGCCGGTGATTTTCGGGAGGCTTATAACCTACTTGCTGAGTCAGGTAAGCAAGAATATTTCAGCCATCAATATACTATAAATAGCTCTATTGAAATAGGTCGCCAGATTGACGAGGTTATCCATTTCTGCTGTAAAACCAGTTCTGAATATAGCGAACTTTTAGAGCCTGGCCTTAGAGCTGTGGGTGGTAACCTTGATCCTTACAAAGAGCCAAGACGGTTGTTGAAATTGCTTGAAGAGCAAAAGCCTACCCACCTGGTGGTTCATTTCCCGTTGGTCGCTGCGTTCAAGTGGGCCAAGCAAAATAATGTAAAAGTTATAGGTCTGTTTGCTGATTCCTTTCAAGGAAGCGGGCTATCGGCAAAGCTTCGCAATTTTCGCCTATCAAGCACGTTGAATAACGAAGCTGTTCACTTAGTTGCTAACCATGGTTTGAGCGCATGTCATTCCCTAAAAAATATTGGTGTTAAGCCCAGTAAAGTTATCCCTTGGGACTTCCCCTACGAGATTACTCCCAAAGATTTTGCGCCAAAAAAATTGGGGAAGGCAGCTATCGACAATAAAAACATTGTCTATGTCGGCCGCATCGTTCAGACGAAGGGAGTGAATGATGCTCTAAATGCCTTAGTAGAGTTGAAGCAGTCTGGTATTACTCCCAACTTGACCTTGATTGGTAAGGGAGACCTTGACTGGTTCAAAGCTGAAATTAATCGTCTAGGGTTAAACGATCAGGTGACGCTGGTGGGTGGTTTATCTCACGATCAGGTGCTAACAAAAATGCGTTGGGCTGATATTGTACTGGTGCCTAGCCGCCATGCCTATCCTGAGGGCTTGCCCCTGACCATTTACGAAGCTTTGACCGTTAGAACGCCGCTAATTGTTTCTGACCACCCGATGTTTTTAGGCAAGTTCGAGCTAGGACGAGATGTATTGATGTTTCCTGAGAAAGATGTAGCTGCACTGGCTCGCTGTATTGAAACTCTGCTGACCAACGCAGAGCTGTACCAGACGCTATCTTTAAACTCTGCTGATGCTTGGGCTAGATTGCAGCTGCCGGTCAAGTGGCATCAGCTGATCGACCAGTGGATCAGCGATACACCTGATAGTCGCCGATGGTTGTTTAAGCACAGCCTGGAGCGATGCTCCTATCAACAGCAACAGCTTAGCTCCAGTCGTTTACAACCAATTCTAACCAGTTCTTAGTGAGGGTAAATTAATCCTGTGGTGGTGGGGCGGGTATGCCTTTGGGATGGTCTAGCATTGAAGTAGTTGGATGAATGCTTGTCGCCTCAATGCCCTATACGTCTTTTCAGCATGCCTACTCTTCCTGGCTCCAATACCCCCTTTTGGCAGCGCGCACCCAAGCTCATTCTGCGCCCGCTAGATT
Source organism: Nodosilinea sp. FACHB-141 (assembly GCF_014696135.1). Lineage (NCBI taxonomy): Bacteria > Bacillati > Cyanobacteriota > Cyanophyceae > Nodosilineales > Nodosilineaceae > Nodosilinea > Nodosilinea sp. FACHB-141. The sequence goes on from NZ_JACJPP010000011.1 coordinate 103,240, forward strand.
ATTTTGAAGACAACTACCGGCGCTACGGGTCGGTGTTTCAGGTGGGGGAGAAGCCGCCTTCAATCTATGTGGCTGACCCGGCAGTGATTCAGGCTATTTTTCAGGCCGATGCGGCTCAGTTTCACATTCCGTCCCAGAGTCCGGGGAGTGGGCTGACTTTTTTGCTGGGCAACCAGTCGCTGCTGTTGCTGGATGGAGAGCGCCACCGCCGCCACCGTCGCTTGTTGATGCCGCCCTTCCACGGCGATCGCATGCGCGCCTACGGCGATGTAATCTGCACTTTGACCAAACAGGCCATGGCCAGCTGGCAGCCGGGTACGGCGTTTAACGTGCGAGCCGCCATGCAGGACATCACCCTTAGGGTAATTTTAAAAGCTGTATTTGGTCTGGGTGACGGCGATCGCTACGATCGCCTGCGGCAGCTGCTCAGTACCCTGCTAGAGGGGTTGGGCACTCCCTTCAGCGCTTTCTTTATTTTCTTTCCAGGGCTGCAGAAAGATTGGGGGCCGATGAGCCCCTGGGGAAGGTTTGTGCGGATCAAATCTGAGATTGATGCTCTGATCTACGCCGAGATCAGCGATCGCCGTCAGCAACCCTATCCCGATGGCACCGACATTCTCTCGATGATGATCAGCGCTCGCGATGCCCAAGGTGAACCCCTGAGCGACGGCGAACTCCATGATGAGCTGATGACGCTGCTGGTGGCAGGCCACGAAACCACCGCTTCTGCTCTGGCCTGGTCGCTGTACTGGGTGCACTGGCTACCCGAGGTGAATGAGCGTCTACACCAAGAGCTAGATGCCGGAGGTCTATCCGCCGATCCCTTGGCCGATGCCAATCTGCCCTACCTCACCGCCGTCTGCCAGGAGACCCTGCGCATTTACCCTGTCGCCCCCACCACGGGCATTCGCATTCTCAACCAGCCGATGACCGTGGCGGGCTACGAGTTTCCGTCTGGGGCGGTGCTGTTTCCAAACATTTACCTGCTGCATCACCGGGAGGATCTCTACCCTGAACCCAAGGCGTTTAGGCCCAAGCGATTCTTGGAGCGGCAGTATTCACCCTACGAGTACGTTCCCTTTGGGGGCGGTCACCGCAGCTGCATTGGCTCGGCCTTTGCGCTGATGGAAATGAAGCTAGTGCTGGCGACAATTCTGCGCCATTGGGAGTTGGAGTTACCCGAGGGGCTGCGACGTCCGCTCAAACCCGTGCGTCGCGGCCTGACTCTAGCGCCACCAGGAAACTTGCGGATGACACCCCTAGCCCAGCGGGCGGCTCAACGTCAGGCACTACCGCTCGGCTAGGGCCGCATCGACGGGCGCTACTCCCCCCTGGTCGAGAATTTGGGGAATTAAATCTTCGCGACGCACGGCCATCAGGTGTACTCCCTGACAAATTTGCTGAGCGGCTTGCACCTGCTCGGCGGCGATCTTAACTCCTTCTTGCAGCGGGTCGGCGGCGGCGGCGAGGCGATCGACAGTAGCTTGGGGAATATTGACCCCGGGCACATTGCGGTTGATAAAATTGGCGTTTTTAGCCGACTTCAGTAGAAAAATTCCGGCGAGCACGGGGCGGTTATAGCCGGACGCCACCTGGTCCATAAACTTGGCTAGGCGATCGAAGTCGGTGATTAGCTGGCTTTGAAAGAACTGCGCCCCGGCCTTGACCTTGGCCTCAAACCGCCGCTGCAACCCCGACCAACTGGTTGATTGTGGGTCGATCGCAGCTCCGGCAAACAGATCTAGCGCGCCATCGGTGAGGGGCTTGTCGTTGCTGTCTACGCCAAAATTGAGTTTTTCGAGCAGTTTGAGCAGCCGCACTGACTCTAGATCAAACACCGATCGCGCTTCGGGGTGGTCACCGGCTTTAACCGGGTCGCCAGTGAGAGCCAGAATGTTGCGCAGCCCAAGGGCGTGAGCCCCCATGAGGTCAGCCTGGAGGGCAATGCGGTTGCGATCGCGGCAGGCTACTTGGCACACCGCTTCAATCCCCTGCTGCTGGAGCAGCAGCGACGCTGCCCACGACGACATGCGCATGACCGCTCGGCTGCCGTCGGTGACATTGACGGCGTGCACCCGACCCTTGAGCATTTGGCCCATAGCCAACATGTGCTCTGGGTTGCCCCCCTTGGGTGGCATGACCTCTGCCGTTACCAAAAACTGGTCGGCTTGGGCCGCCGTGCGCAACCGATAACCCAGGGGTGCAGAAGCCAAGCCATCCTCCTTTGGATCTGTACAAACAGGGTGATTGAATTGATTAGTATATCTCGCCAGCTACAGCGGTTTGGAGTAGCCTAGGGCGTCTTTTACCCGAGCCAGGGTAGCATTGGCCACGTCGCCCGCTTTTTCACGCCCGGTTCTGAGAATGCTTTCTAGGTAGGGGCGATCGCCCATCAGCTCGTTAAACCGGTTCTGAATTGGCTCTAGGGCTGCCACCGCCGTGTCGGCCAACAGCGGCTTAAACTGGCCCCAGCCCATCTCTTTGCACTCCATCGCCACCGCCTCTTTGGTCTGGCCCGACAGCAGCATATACAGCGTCAGCAGGTTGTTGCACTCAGGCCGGGCTGGGTCATCAAACCACAGCCCCCGCTCGGGGTCGGTCTTAGCCCGCTTGATCTTTTTGACAATCGCATCGGTGGGATCAGTCAGATCGATGCGGCTTTGGTCAGAGGGGTCTGACTTCGACATTTTCTTCGTTCCGTCAGTCAGGCTCATCACCCTCGCCCCGTCAGCGCGAATCATTGGTTCAGGTACCTTAAGCACCGGATTTTCTTCGCTGCCAAACTGAAAATTGAGTCGGGCGGCGATGTCGCGGGTAAGCTCTAGGTGCTGCTTTTGGTCTTCGCCGACAGGCACCAGGTCGGGGTCGTAGAGCAAAATGTCGGCGGCTTGCAACACTGGATAGTCGAGCAGACCAATGCTGACGTTTTCACCCTGTTTAATCGCCTTTTCTTTGAACTGAATCATGCGCTCTAGCCAGTTGAGCGGGGTGATGCAGTTAAATAACCAAGCCAGCTCTGAGTGGGCCGATAGGTGCGATTGCACAAAAATAGTGGCTTTGTCGGGGTCAATGCCGCAGGCGATGTAGGTGGCCGCCACCTTATAGGTATCCTCCGCCAGCCGCTTGGGGTCGTGGGGCACCGTAATGGCGTGGAGGTCGGCCATAAACAAAAAGGCGTCGTATTCTTCTTGCAGATCAACCCAGTTGCGAATTGCCCCCAGATAGTTGCCTAGGTGGAGGTTGCCCGTTGGCTGAATGCCTGAAAGAATGCGCTGTTTGGCCATAGGTCTAGGGAGTGTAGCTACGTAAAAGGAATTGGCATAACGCCAGCGGGCGAACCCCCTATGAATCTACCCCAATCTCTGCCCGCCGCAGTAGCCAGCAACTGACCAATAGTCAGGCTTTCCTTGTCGGGAAAGGTTAAGTTGCTTAGATTTGTAAAATGCAATCATAAATCCATAACTACTATGACTCTCCCCACCGACCTGTCGACCCGTCTACAAACCGCCATTGGCTTGGCCAAAGAAGTGCAGCAACACCCCGAAGCCCACCAGGCTTTTCAAGAGGTAGTCGGGGATCTCAAAACCGAAAGCCCTGTTGCCGCTGAATTGCTAGAGCAGCTTTGGCGAGAGTACATTGGCACCCAGCGCTCTTCTCTGTTTTGGGAACAGCTCTCTGAGGTCGAGAAAAACCTCTCCGATCGCCTCAGCGAGAGCCACATTCAGCTCAAGCAAAACTACCTGCGACTGATGCAGGAGCAGTAAGAAAGCGCAATTTAATGTAAAACCTTCGTAGGATGGGCAATGCCAGAGCTTATCCTACGTCTAACTACAACTACCTGCTGCGAACAGCGCCAAGGTCCTCAAGTTTTGCTACAAGGGTGAGCTAGGCAACGGCTCAACCTCGTCTATGTTTCAATTTTTTTGCCTTGGTCTTTGTGCTCAGGTTGCTCGGCTAAAAGGCTGTCCCGGAGGGTCAGATATTGTTTGCCCTTTTCTGTGAGTTCTACCTGTTGCTTTAGTTCACCTGATTTGGGCATTTTATCAAGGTCTACTTTCAGGTTGATAAAGCCTAAGCTAGACAGCCGTTTTAGTTCTGTTGTGAACTCAGTAGTGCCTTCGTAGGATGTAGATTCGCCGCCACTATTAAGCTGCTGCAAATGATTTAGCTCATCTTCAGAAACCAGGCTAGTTAGCAATAATTGGATAGACTCAACATAGGGTTGTTCGGCTTCTTCAATTTCAAAGGGGCCGATTTTAGCTTTTTGAATATTTTGGTTTGAGATTTGCTCCAATAAGTTAAACAGAGGTTTGTAAAACAATATCAAGACGACGGTGATCAGCAGCGGCCAAGAGAATAAGATTGGTCCTAGTACTGATACCCAATCAAAAAGAGAAGGGTTACTCACGTAGCATTATCTCCATGGCTGCTAGGATTAAGAAAATACTTGTAGATTAATTAGCTTGCTCATTCAGCGGGCAAAGTGCTGACATTTGCATCTGAGGCTGCACTAGTATTAAGCTGGGGCAAAAATTTGCGAATTAAGCCAATGGTGACCCCAGGTAGCTCTAGGTAGGGGGTAAATCTAACATCATCGAGCTGATAAAAAATTTGAATCACCTGGGGATTAATCGCCATAAGACGGCGACCGATATCTGGGCCAGTGAACTGAGAATTTTTGCCCCAAATAATTGCCGTGGGCACCGTGAGCTGACTTATGTATTGCGATAGGTCAAAACACAGGTCACCTCGCACAAAAGCCAGGGCTGCATACTCAGCATTTTCCTGCTGGGCTGATTGCAAATACGCTTCAACAATTTCTGAAGAAACTCGCTCTGGCTGAGCAAACTGCCGCTGTTCTAAAAAACTGCGAATGCCAAAACTATTCGCTACCCCCGTGTTGTAGAGTAGCTGACTCAGGATGGGCAAGCTGACAAATTGAGCAAACTGGGCGAACCCGCCGAGGCGATAGTCTTGGCCAAACTCGGCTAACCCAGCTAGGGTGGTAATGATTAGCGATTTGAACAAGTCAGGTCGCTTAATGGCCGCACGCACCGTAAAAGCAGCCGTCAGTGCCGAGGCAATGACAGTGGTAAGCCCGTCACAGGTCTGCTCTAAAAACTCGGTAATGATCGCAATGTAGTCATCTACGCAATAGTCTCGCACCGGATGATCTGAGCGGCCCCAGCCGATTAAATCTGGGGCTAACACTCGATAGTCTGCGGCAAAAGCGGGATACACCTTAGACCATTCGTAGGCTGAAGAACCACCCCCAAAACCGTGGAGAAAGACCAGGGTCTCTTTGGCCTCTGGCCGATTTGGTTCTTCCCAAGGCTGGCCCTCGGGAGTGTAGTAAACCATGCGGCCATACCGGGTTGTGATAGAGCGACTGGAAAAACCGGGTGGAACAAACATGATATTACTCTCTAAAAAATGAGCGGACCTGGAGTTAGTAGACGGCCACACTAAAGGTGGAAAATTATGTAAGGTATACAGCTCACGGTTTCAGGTTCAAGACAATTCCTAAGCCGCATGCTTGGAACCGTAAACATTAAGTTACTAGCTCCTGTCATAATCAGCTTAGCGAGCGCTAGCACTAACTGGCGGAAATATGACAACCCTTGCTGGAGTTTCGGGTGCTTATTGTTAAGTTTTAGAAGTGGTTAGCTTATGCCTTAAGGTAAAATCCTAAATAATTAATTCAGTAATTGTTATCAACCAATAGTTGTATGCTTCGTTCGCGTAGGGTATGAAATAACTTGTTATTGAAGAGATGTGGGCAGCGGGCTAGGGATGTTTTAGTGTAGAGATAACCTGAGTTTTATTCATTACCGAAATCAGGATTAAATCGGTGCCAGTGAGGATACTTTGCTTATGGCTACCCCTGATGTGTGGGATCAAATGCTTGTGCTGCAAGGCGACATTACGCGCCAGGATGTGGATGCGATCGCAAATGCTGCCAATGAGTCGTTGCTGGGCGGTGGCGGGGTAGATGGGGCGATTCATCGAGCCGCCGGGCCAGAACTGCTGGCTGAGTGTCGTCAGCTGGGCGGCTGCCCGACTGGGCAGGCCAAAATCACCCGAGGCTATCACTTACCGGCCCGGTGGGTCATTCACACAGTGGGGCCGGTGTGGCATGGGGGGCACCACAATGAGGATGAGCTATTGGCCAGCTGCTACCGTAACAGCCTTGCCCTCGCCAGCGAGTATGGCCTTCGCACCCTGGCGTTTCCCGCTATTAGCACCGGGGTCTATGGCTTTCCGCTAGAACGAGCGGCTCAGATTGCGATCGCAACCGTCAAAGCAGCGCTAGATCAGACATCTTCTCTCAAGCAGGTCCGGTTTGTCTGCTTTAGTGATCGTGCTCACCAGGTCTATCAGTCGGTACTGGACAAGAGCAAAAACAACTCTGAAGTCGGCTAATAAGCTCTGAAGCTGTTTTACTTAGGCCATGTCGCTGCTGAGGCTCAGGTGGCCTGTTGCAGAAGATCGTGGCAGGCCTGGGCGATCGCCCACTCTTCCTGAGTGTGCACCACCAGCACCCGCACCGCTGAATCTGCCGCCGCAATATCCTGGTCATCCTTGGTTCTGCTGAGGTCAGGCTTTAGCTGCAGTCCCAGAAACTCAAATGGCTCGCAGGCTTGCTGCCATAGCGGGGGACTGTTTTCGCCCATGCCAGCAGTAAACACCACCCCATCCAGCCCGCCCAGGCTGGCAATCATCGCCCCCATCTCGCGCCGCAGACGGTGGATAAATACCTCAATCGCTAGCTTGGCCTGGGCATCGCCCTGCTCCATCGCCTCCGCCACAGCGCGCATATCGTTAGAGCGGCCCGAAAGTCCCTTTAGCCCAGATTCTTTGTTCAATAGCTGGTCGAGTTGGTCAGCGGTGTAGCCCTCTTGCCGCATCAAATAGATGAGAATGCCAGGGTCAACGCTGCCTGAGCGACTGCCCATCATCAAGCCATCCAGCGGCGTAAACCCCATGGTCGTATCAACGCAGACGCCGTTTTTAACCGCCGCCAATGAGCAGCCGTTGCCCAAGTGGCAGGTGAGAATTTTCAGGCTGGCGATGTCTTGCCCCATTAGATCCGCCGCCCGCTGGGCCACGTACTGGTGGCTAATGCCGTGGAACCCGTAGCGACGAATGCCCTGCTCGATCCAAGCGTAGGGACCGGGATAGGTCGCTGCCGCCTCGGGCATGCGGGCATGAAACGCGGTATCGAACACTGCCACCTGGGGCACATGGCCTAAAATGCCCTCCATCGCCTCGATGCCCTGCAGGTTGGCTGGGTTGTGAGCCGGGGCCAGCGGAATCAGCCGCTGAATCGCGGCTTTAACCTGATTGTCAATGCGCACGCTGTCGATGTACTCGCGACCGCCGTGCACCACGCGATGGCCTACGGCGTCAATATCTGAAAGGCTTTCTAGCACCTGAGTTGGCCCCTCCACCAGGGTCTTCACCATCGCCTCCAGGCCCTCGGCTTTGTCGGCAATGGGTAGCACCTGCTGAATCGATTCTCCTGCACCGCTGGCGGAGAGTTCTACCTTGCCCTGCTGATGGGTCCAGTCAAGGGCGGCGCGCCACAGGGGTTGGGGCGTAGCGTCCTCGGCCCCTTGGCTGAGGTCAAACAGGCAGCTTTTGTGGCTGCTCGACCCGGCGTTAAGCACCAAAATTTTCATGGCACCCTACGAAATTTGGCCATTATCGTCCCACCTTCTGATCCACCAGCCGCCCAAAATCTAAAATCGCCATTCCTTAGTACCTACGTTCCCGGTCTTGAATCTAGCTCCTCGGGTAGATGGGAGCGATCGCCGTGTTTGGCCAGCATTGGCCCATGCTGGTCGAACCGCACCACACTGAGCGAGGCGACGGGCAGCTCAATGCGATCGCGGTACCGACCGCTATCGATACCCAAAAGATTGCAGAGAATCAGCCGAATCGTAGTCTTGTGCGACACAATCAGCACGTTGCCGGAGCTGTGGTTGGATTCAATTTCGGCAATTACCAGGGCGGCGCGGCTAGCCACCTGTACCCCCGTTTCGCCTCCAGTGGGCGGGTTCCAAGCGGGTTCGGCCAGCCAGCGAACGTAGTCTTTGCTATAGCGGCGCTCCACCTCCTCGTGGGTTTGGCCCTCCCACTCGCCAAAGTACATTTCCTTCAGCCCGTCGCGCTGCTCCATCGTCAGGCCCGTCGCCTTACAAATGGGGGTAGCGGTCGCCACGGTGCGCCGCAGCGGGCTGGCGTAAATGGCCTGCCAGGGCAGGAGCTGGTATTTGTCTGCGAAAGCCTGGGCCATAGCCATCCCCTCAGCCGTCAGCTCCGGGTCAGATAAACCGCAGTAGGTGCCGGTCTGGCTCGATTCGGTTTCGCCGTGGCGCAGAAAGTAGAGGTTGAGAGCCATGGAGGAGAGAAAAGTTAAGGGAAACGGGCGATCGCCGCCTTCCTATCGTCTTTGCTGACTTGATCGCTGACATCCCCCCTAGGTACCTGGTCTGGTCTCCAGCTCTGCGGGTAGATGGGTGCGATCGCCGTGCTTCATCAGCATGGGACCGTTGTTGTTGAACTGCACATGGGTAACCGAGGCCACCGGCAGATTGATGCGATTGCGGTACCGCCCCACATCCATCCCCATCAGGCTGCACAAAATAATTCGAATGGTGGCCTTGTGCGACACCACCAGCACATTGCCCTCGGTGAAGTTCTCTTCAATTTCAGCCATCACCAGCGAGGCCCGACTGGCGATTTGCACCGAGCTTTCGCCTCCGGTGGGCGGGTTCCAGGCCGGTTCGGTAAGCCATTGGAGGTAGTCGTCGCTGAAGTGCTCTCGCACGTACTCGGCGGTGAGCCCCTCCCATTGACCGTAGTTGATTTCCTTTAACCCATTGCGAATCTGCACATTCACGCCCACGGCTTTGCTCAGGGGCATGGCCGTTGCGATCGTGCGCTTCATCGGGCTGGCAAAGATGGCCTGCCAGGGCATGGCTTGATACTTGATTGCAAAGGCATCGGCCATAGCCACGCCTTCGGGGGTTAGCTCGGGGTCAAGCTCGCCGCAGAAGCCGCCGGTTTGGCTGTACTCAGTCTCGCCGTGGCGCAGGAGGTAGAGGTTGAGGGGCATGGGTGAGGGGTGGATGGGTGGATGGGTGGGCGAGTGGATGGGTGGGCGAGTAGGAGAGTGGATGGGTGGGAGAGTAGGAGAGTGGATAGGTGGGCGAGTGAGTTCGGGCTTGGGTTCATTCACCTACCCGCCTAACCCATCTACCCATTCACCCTCCTACCCTCCTACCCTCCTACTCGCCTACCCACCTACACCTTGAATCCGGCCTGAGCCTGCACGTATTCCTTTAGCTCGATCTGCACGGGCTTGACGTGCCAAATTTGCTCACAGTATTCGCGGATGGAGCGATCGCTCGAAAATTTGCCCATGCGCACGGCGTTGATGATGGACCGGCGCGACCAGTCTTCCTGGTCTTGGTAGGCGGTGCTGGCTCGGTCTTGGGCGTCGATATAGGATTGGTAGTCGGCCAGCAGCAGGTAGGGGTCGTGGTGGAGCAGGTTGTCGATCAGGGGTTTGAACAGCTCGCTGTCGCCCTTGGCAAAGTAGCCGCAGTTGACGAGATCAATCACTCCCTTCAGCTGGGGGTTGCTGTGGTAATAGTCCCAAGGGTTGTAGCCGCTGGCTTTGAGGGCCATGACTTCTTCGGTGACCAGGCCAAAGAGAAAGAAGTTTTCGTCACCGACTAGCTCACGAATTTCGACGTTGGCCCCATCCAGCGTGCCGATGGTGAGGGCACCGTTCATGGAAAATTTCATGTTGCCAGTGCCGGAGGCTTCTTTGCCGGCGGTGGAAATTTGCTCGGATAGGTCGGCGGCTGGGTAGACCCGCTGGCCCAGAGTGACGTTGTAGTCGGGCAAAAAGACGACCTTGAGGCGATCGCCGATCGCCGCGTCGTTATTCACCACATCGCCGACGGCGGTGATGAACTTGATCATCAGCTTGGCCATGCGATAGCCGGGGGCTGCCTTGCCGCCAAAAATAAAGGTGCGGGGGGCGACATCCAGATTAGGATTCTGCCTCAGCCGGTCGTAGAGGGTGATGATGTGCAGCACGTTGAGGTGCTGGCGCTTGTACTCATGGATGCGCTTCACCTGCACGTCGAACAGCGAATCAGGACTCACCGTGATGCCGGTGCGGGTTTGGATGTAGGTGGCCAGATCTTGCTTGATGTCGCGCTTGATCTGCCGCCAGTGTTGGCGAAAGCCGGGGTCGTCGGCGTAGCCTTCCAGCGATCGCAGCTTTTCCATGTCCTGTAGCCAGCCGTCGCCCACTTTCTCGGTGTAGAGAGCCGCCAAGCGGGGGTTGGCTAGGGCAAGCCAGCGGCGAGGGGTGACGCCATTGGTGATGTTGCGAATTTTGCCGGGAAACATCTCGTGGAAGTTTTTGAGAATAGTCTGCTTGACCAGCTCGCTGTGCAACTCGGCCACGCCGTTAATAGCATGGCTGCCCAAGCTGGCTAAGTTGGCCATGCGCACGTAACGCTCCCCCGACTCATCGATCAGCGACAGGCTAGAGAGTTTGGCCGAGTCGTTGAGGTACTGCACCCGCACCTGATCCATAAACCGGTGGTTGATTTCAAAAACAATCTCCAGGTGCCGGGGCAGCAGGCCGCCAAAGAGAGACAGTGACCACCGCTCTAGGGCTTCGGGCAGCAGGGTGTGGTTGGTGTAGGCAAAGGTGTTTTGGGTGACTTCCCAGGCCGTTTCCCACTCGATGCCGTGCTCGTCGATCAGCAGACGCATGAGTTCGGCGACGCCGACGGCGGGGTGGGTGTCGTTGAGCTGGGCCGCAAACTTCTCGTGGAAACTGTCGAGCTGCCGGCCCGAGGTGAGATGAATGCGAATCATATCCTGCAGGGCGCAGGAGACAAAGAAAAACTGCTGCTCTAGGCGCAGCTGTTTGCCTTCGATTTGCTCGTCGTTGGGGTAGAGCACCTTAGAGATATTCTCAGAGGTGACTTTGCTGTTGACCGCGCCGTAGTAGTTGCCGACGTTGAATGACTGAAAATCGAAGGACTCCACCGCTTCGGCCTTCCACAGGCGCAGGGTGTTGACGGTGTTGACCCGATAGCCGGGAATCGGCGTGTCGTAGGGAATGCCTTTCACCTGCTTAGCGGGAATCCAGCGCTTGCGAAAGCGGCCATCGGAGTCGGTGTAGCCCTCGGTGTGGCCGCCAAACCCCACGGTGACGGCCTCTTGGGGGTGGGCGATCTCCCAGGGGTTGCCGTGCTGAAGCCACTTGTCAGTAATTTCGACCTGCCAGCCGTCACGAATTTCTTGGTCAAAAATGCCGAACTCGTAGCGAATCCCGTAGCCGATCGCCGGGATTTGCAAGCTAGAGAGCGATTCCATATAGCAGGCGGCGAGGCGACCGAGGCCGCCGTTGCCCAGACCGGGCTCTTCTTCCTGAGCCATCAGATCGTTAAGGTCGAGACCCGATTCTTGTAGCGCCTGCCTGACCGGCTCTTCGATGCCGAGGTTGAGCAAGTTGCGGCCCAGGTGCGGCCCCAGGAGAAATTCCGCTGACAGGTAGGTGACCAGCCGCACCTCAGAGCGCAGGTAGTTGCGGGTGGAATTGAGCCAGCGCTGCATCATGCGATCGCGCACCATGTAGGCCAGCGCTAGGTAAAAGTCGTTCTTACTGGCCACCTCGGGCCACTTGCCCTGGATGTAAAACAAGTGATCGGCCAGGGCCCGGCGCAGGGTTTCAACGCTAATGCCAGTGCGATCGTCTTCGACATCGACGGTGGGGCAATTCATGAATGCTGTCATCGCGGGGGCTCTTTGAACAACAGAGGGGGGAGAAGTGGTGAAGGGGAGAGTTTTGAGTTCTTAGTTTTGAGTTCTGAATTTAGGTAGCGATTCAAAACTCAAAACTCAACATTCAAAACTCTCCAGTCTTTTAGGTGATCACCGTGGGCTGGTCGCGCCCGGTCAGCGTCTTGATCTGAGCGAGCTCGTCGGCCAGGGCAATCAAGTTGGCCAGGGCCTCCTGGGTATCTTGGTTGTGTTTGGTGGCGTCTGGCTCGTAGCGCTCTACATACAGTCGCAGGGTCGCGCCCGAGGTGCCGGTGCCCGACAGTCGGTAGACAATCCGCGAGCCGTCGGTGAAGCCGATGCGCACGCCCTGGTTTTTGGCCACGCTGCCGTCGACCGGGTCGGTGTAGGCAAAGTCATCAGCGTAGTCGACGGTGTAGGGGCCGAAGGTTTGGCCGGGCATGGTGCTCAATGCTCCGCGCAGGTTGCTGATCAGGGTGTTGGCGCGATCGCTTTCTACCCCCTCGTAGTCGTGGCGCGAGTAGTAATTGCGCCCGTAGGTGCTCCAGTGCTCTTTAACAATGTCCTCCACCGACTGGCCCTTGACGGCAAGAATATTCAGCCAAAACAGCACTGCCCACAGTCCGTCCTTCTCGCGGATGTGGTTAGAGCCGGTGCCGAAGCTCTCTTCGCCGCAGAGGGTGGCCTTGCCCGCATCCAGCAAATTCCCAAAGAATTTCCAGCCGGTGGGGGTCTCAAAGCAGTCGATGCCCAGCTTTTCGGCAACGCGATCGGGGGCTTGACTGGTGGGCATAGAGCGGGCAATACCCGCCAAGCCGTTGCGGTAGCCGGGGACTAACGTGGCGTTGGCGGCCAGAATGGCGAGGCTGTCGCTGGGGGTGACAAAGAAATTGCTGCCGAGCACCATGTTGCGATCGCCGTCCCCATCCGACGCCGCCCCAAAGTCGGGGGCATTGTCGCCAAACATTACCTCTACTAGGTCGTGGGCATAGACCAAGTTAGGGTCGGGGTGGCCACCACCAAAATCCTCCAGCGGTTCGCCGTTGACCACAGTGCCCGCCGGAGCATTGAGCCGTCGCTCAAATAGGGCCTTGGCATAGGGGCCAGTCACCGCGTGCAGCGAATCCATGCAGAAGCGGAAATTGCCGCTGGAAAGCAGCTGCTTGATCTGGCTAAAGTCAAATAGGGTTTCCATCAGCGCGCCGTAGTCGGTGACGGAATCGATCACTTCGACGGTGGTGTGGCCGAGGCTGTGGGTGGCGATGCGATCAAGATCGATGTCAGCCGCATCGAGAATCTTATATTCGGTAATGGTTTGGCTGCGGGCATAGATCGCATCGGTAACGCCTTCGGGGGCGGGGCCGCCGTTGCCGGTGTTGTACTTAATGCCAAAGTCTTCGTCGGGGCCGCCGGGGTTGTGGCTAGCCGAGAGAATGATGCCACCAAAGGCGCTGTTCTTGCGGATCACGCAGGAGGCCGCTGGGGTGGAGAGAATGCCGCCCTGGCCCACTAGCACCCGTCCAAAGCCATTGGCCGCCGCCATTTTAAGAATAATTTGAATCGCTTGGCGGTTGTAGTAGCGTCCGTCGCCGCCCACCACCAGGGTTTCGTTCTGATAGCCCTCTAGGCTGTCAAAAATCGACTGGACAAAGTTTTCTAGATAGTTTGACTGCTGAAAAACCTTAACTTTTTTCCGCAAGCCCGAGGTGCCGGGCTTTTGGTCGCTATAGGGCTGTGTGGATACGGTTTGAATACTCATAGGGTCAAAATTTGCTCCAAGGTCAACCAGGTGCAACCTCAGGATAAATCCCTAGCTAACTCTGAAGGATAAATCCCTCTCTAACTTATGGGGTAAATCGTAAGCCTTAGTTAAGGGATGGGATTCAGGAATTGGCCCCCGCTGAGCTGTAGCAGTTTTAAAGCCCCCTCGTCCGTTGCATCTATGACTGCTCAACAACTGACCTCAATTCAGTCGCGCCCCAGCACAAGCCACGCCGATTTGCCCGCGATCGCCGCCTTTTACGAGATCTGTGAACAAGTTGACCAGCTCGACAACACCCCAACTCTCGCCGACCTCCAGCGCCGCATCGACTACCCGCCCCCCGGCGGCACTCACCACCGCCAGCTTTGGGAAACCCCAGAGGGCGAACTGGTGGGTTTGGTTGCCCTGTGGATCGACAACCCTGCTGATGTGGCTACCGATGCGCTAGAGGGTTGGGCGGGCATCTTTGTGCATCCCAACCGGCGCGGTGCTCACCTAGAAGCTGAACTGCTGAGCTGGGCCGAGCAGCAGGTGCGGGAGCAGGCCACTGTCGCTCAGCGCTCCGCCAAGCTCTATGCCGGGACCAGAGCCGATGCCACCTACTACCGAGCTATCTACGAGACACCGGGCTACGAGATTATCCGCCAGTTTCACACTATGGTGCGATCGCTGCTCGACCCCATCCCTCAGCCCCAGTTTCCCGAGGGCTTTACTTCTCGCCCAACCAATGCCGACGAAGCCGTTGCCTGGGTAGAGATGTTCAACGAGAGCTTTGTCGATCACTGGCACTTTACGCCGATGACGTTGGAGGATCGCCAGTTTCGCCTCACCTATCCCACCTACCAACCCGAATTTGACTGGGTGGCCGTTGCCTCCGATGGCACCCTGGCCGGGTTCTGCGGCGGTGCCATTGACCATGAGGAAAACACCCTGAAAAACCGCAAAGAAGGGTGGATCAACATTCTGGGCACCCGAAGAGGCTACCGCCGCCAGGGGCTGGCGAGGGCGATGCTGCTGCAAGGGCTGCATCAGCTTCAGGCATCGGGGATGGAAACAGCCCTGCTAGGGGTAGACACCCAAAACCCTAACCAGGCTATGGGGCTGTACGAATCCGCAGGATTCACCATCAAAGAAACTTACCTAACTTACCAAAAGTCTCTCGGATGAGGGCCACGGTTGCTGGCCCATAAAAATTACCGCTTTGACACGGCTTTGGACGCTGTAACATACCAGCGCCAGGGCAGATCGGCCCCCTGGGTGATGCCGATACGGGTGGTTTGGGTGAAGTCGATCTCCCCCGCCTCAAGCCGCTGCTGCCAGTCAATATCCCGATGCTCTAGCCAGAGACCAGAGGCCGGGGTCAGGAGCAGATCCGTGAGGGTGCGATTGATATCCAGCAAGAGGCAAAGCTTGCCAGGACCAGCTCCCCAGCGAGTGGGTTTTTCTGCCCGATACCCGACTAGCCACGGTGGAATGGTATCGAGTTCGACGGCGCGAATTAGCACGGCGCTGGGGATGCGATCGCGATCGGTGATCACATTAAAGCAGTGGTAGATGCCATAGATCAGATACACATAGCTGTAGCCGGGCGGGCCAAACATCACCCGGTTGCGGACGGTTTCGCGACGGTAGGCATGGCAGGCCGGATCGCCCTCGGTATAGGCCTCGGTTTCGACAATGGTGGCGCTGAGCTGGCGACCGTCGGCCCACCGCCGCACCAGCCTACAGCCCAGCAGGTCTGGTGCTACTTCTAAAGACGATCGCCCTAGCCAGGCTGGGGGAATGGGCGCAGGCTGATTACAAAGCTTTATGTTGTCCTCTGAGGCAGGCTTGTTAAGATGACTCAAAACCAAGGCTCCGATAACACCGACCTTTCTATCATCCCTACTGCTCCTATGGATATCAAACTTGTATTGGCTGTGCTCACCGGATTGTTTGTGGTTGCCACCCTCTTCTTTGGCACCAAAAACGGCTTCTACGACACTGACGACTACCACGGCAACGGTTCAGCTCACTAGGCTCACTCAGCATATTGGCCTGTTCATTGGCTTTGATGTGCCGCCGTTAGGGTGTTCGCCGTTCCGTGAGTAATCTGGTCTGCTTTCCGTTTGGTGCGGGTCACGGCCAAGAAGGGCTGTGCCTAGAGCTGCGCATGGGGCCACGGCGCATCGTGCTCGACTGCGGCCTGCGAGATCTGTCGGTTTTGACGGCGGCGGGCGATGTTGAAACCGATACTCCTGAGTCGGTTTCCAAACGCTCTGCGAATCGCATCGCCTCCGCCGACCTGCTCTTTTGTAGCCACGCCCACAGCGACCACGCTCGCGGTGTTTGGGCGTTTAGCCAGGCCTTTCCCCAAGTGCCCATCTACGGCAGCGAGGTGACCGCCCAGCTGTTACCCCTCAACTGGCTGGGCGCAGAGGTGCCGCCCCACCTCTGCCAGGCGCTGCCTTGGCAAACTCCCATCAGCTTGGCCGATGATTTGACGGTTCAAATTTGGCCCGCTGGGCACTTGCCGGGAGCCGCCTGCGCCCTATTCACCTACCACGCGCCCCAACGCCCCTACACGGTGTTTTTCACGGGCGATTTTTTTATGTCCAATTCGCGCTTGGTGGATGGTCTGCCCCTAGAGGCGCTGCGAGGCCTCAAGCCAGATGTGTTGATCATCGAAGGTAGCTCTGGGTCTGCCCGCCATCCCCACCGCCGCCAGCAGGAAAATTTGCTGGCCAGTACGCTCCATGGCCTAGTGCAGCAGGGGCGATCGGTGCTGCTGCCTACGCCAACCCTAGGCATTGGGCAGGAGCTGGTGATGCTGTTGCGCAGTCACTATCAGTTCACTGGCCAAGATATTACCGTCTGGGTCGATGAAACGGTGGCGGCAGGCTGCGACCTCTACCTGGAGCTGATGCCTGCCTTCCCCAGCAGCGTGCAGAATTTTGCCCGTCACCAGCCGCTATTTTGGGACGAGCGCATTTTGCCTCGCGTGCGCCGCTTAGGCACAGACGGTCACCCCCAGGGCGATTCTTCCGGTGCCCCCTGCATTGTGATCGCCCACCGTGAAGTCGATCTCAGCGACTACTGCCTCGCCTCGGCCCAACCCTGGACCGTGCTGCTGCCCGACTCGTTTGCCACCGCCATTGCCGATACGGTGCTGGGCACGCCCGCTACCGAAGCTGGGGCCGCCCTGGGCTGGCTGCAAACCCTGGCCGCCGAGCTGGAGTCTGAGCGGGTGCAGCTCGACACCTACCAGCTCACCACCCACAGCGATCGCGTCGGCACCACCCAGCTAATCCACAACCTCAGGCCCCAGCACGTGGCCTTTGTCCACGGCAAGCCCACTCACCTAGCTGACCTGGCTGGGCTAGAAGAACTGCAAACCCGCTACCAGCTCCACCTGCCCTCTGCCGGTAAGGAAGTGGAGTTTCCCATCGGCGATCGCTTCATTCAGCCCGCCGCCCCCGACCCAGTCTTTGAAGGCGAAATCACCCAGGTCGACGACAGTGTACTGCTGCTGTTGCCCGAAGACCTCACCACCGACCCCCGCTGGACGGCCCTGGCCGACACCGGCCTGGTCCAGGCCCGCTGGCAGGGCAACGATTTAGTAATCAAAGGGCTAACCCAGCGCGACCTGCTGCGTACCGTAACGGGTGGAGAGGCTCCCTGGCAACCGCCCAGCTGTCAAACCTGTCGCTTTCAGCGAGAAGGCCGCTGCCACGGCGGCGATTCTCCCCTGTACGGGCTGCAGGTGAGCCCTGATGGGGTGTGCCCTGCCTTTGAGGCTCGTCCAACTCGACCAGAACGGGATGATGAGGCGATGGCTTAAGGGGGAGTGGGGAGTAGAAGAGTGGGGGAGCAGTAAACTCAAACCTCATTACCCCATCACCCCTTTACTCCCTTACTCCATCACCCCATCACCCCATCACTCCTATGCAAACCCACTGCCTACGCTTTACCCCAGGCCAAGATCTCAAGCAAGAGCTACAAGCCTTTGCCCAGGCTCAAGCGCTGGAAGCTGGGATTATTCTCACAGCGTTGGGTAGTTTGACCCAGGCATCGCTGCGGTTTGCGGCTGCCCCAGAGGCTACGATAATCGCTAGCCCACTGGAGCTGATTTCCCTTAGCGGGACGCTGTCGCGGCACGGCATGCATTTGCACGGGGCAGTGGCCGATGCCCAGGGCCAAGTCTACGGTGGTCACATCATGCCGGGCTGCTTGATTCGCACGACGGCAGAGATTGCGATCGCCAACCTGCCCCACCTGCGCTTGCACCGCCAGCCCGATCCGGTCACAGGCTACCTAGAGCTGGTAGTAGAAGCCCTTCCTTAAAGCGGGTTCGGCTTACTCTTCAACTTTTGCCGGAGTGCTCAGGGCGGATGCTTACCAAGTGCCGCCAATACCCTGCGAAGATTTACAATACCCTCTCGATTGAGCGCCAGTTTGTCTACGGTCGCTCTGCCAGTGGGTGTGATGCCCAGCATAAGGGTCAAATCTTGGCTCCAAACAAAATGTTCTTGCCACTGGTGCTGGCGCGGATTGTAGAGCGGGACTATGTATCCTATCACAGGGTCATAGGCTTGGGGCTGAACGTACTTGCGATTGTTGCAGCCCTGGCAGGCCAACGCTAAATTTTCTAAACTGTCATCACTGCCCTTTGAGCGAGGAATGATGTGCTCAATGGAGAAGGGGTCGGGGGAATATTTGACCTGGCAAAGACAGTACTCGCAACACCCGGAAGCCCGCCGTGCAACGGCTTGTTTTTGTGACGAACTTAGGGAGGGCTTAGCCATGAACAATGGGCTTGATGCCTAGATCGTCCATGACATTCTCTAAGGATTGCTGCCGTAACGCAGCGAGTTGCACGAGAGCTTGAATGCGCTCTACATTAAGGGCTTCTATCTGGTCTGAAATCTCAATTAGTCGATGGTGCTCATCGGCGGTTAAGCTCTCAGCCTGGCGCTTGTCAATCAAGGCATAGTACTCATCCCACATTTCGCCGGAGAGGCCGAGATTGATGTGCTGAATTAGATCAGTTTCTGCAGTGAGTAAATGGTTAGCTGCCGTTTGGTTGGCAGCCAATCGAGTATGCAGTGTTTCTAAAATGTAGTGCTGGGGGTCGAGACCCTGCTTGGCGGCTTCTGCCCGCAGTTGGATTTCTAGTTCTGGGGAGAGATCAAGGGTAATTCGAGTCATGGGATCGCCGGCGCTATTTGAGAATCTCTGGCAGTCTCTTGGGCGGTTGCGAGGAAAGCCTATTGTCGGTGCAAAAAATCGCTTAACCCTATTCTGGCAAGCTTGCCCTCAAAGCGCACCACAACCGATACCTCGCTACTCCTCGACCCGGTAGCCAAAGTCTTCGAGGCGGCTGCGGGACTGTCGCCATTTGGGCACCACTTTGACAAACAGCTCTAGATACACCTGACCCATCACCAGTTTTTGAATTTGCTGGCGAGCATCGGAGCCAATCACCTTCAGCATGCTGCCCTTTTTGCCGATCAAAATGCCCTTTTGCGACTCGCGCTCAACGTGGATGGTGGCGAGAATGCGGGTGATGTTGGTGTCTTCTTCGACTCGGTCAACGGCGATCGCCACCGAATGCGGCACCTCTTCCCGCGTGTTGAGCAAAATCTGCTCGCGGATGAGTTCACCCATGATGAACCGCTCGGGCTGATCGGTGACCAGATTGGGCGGGTAGTAGTAAGGGCCGGGGTCGAGCTGGTCGATTAGCGTGGCTAGCAGGGTATCGAGGCTGGTTTCGTGCAGGGCCGAGAATTTGACCAGGGGCCAGCCGTGGGCGTCAGCCATCCGCTGGTAGCTGGCGTCGAGGGGGGCGATCGCCTCCGGTTCCTCCGGCTGCTGGTCAACTTTGTTCATGCCTAGGATAACTGGGCCGCTGGTGTGGGCCAGCAGTTCAGCGACAAACTGGTCGCCCCGCCCCGCGTCTACGCTGCCATCGACCACAAACAGGGTGGTATCCACCGAGTCGATGGCCATGCGGGCGTTTTTGACCAAAATTTTGCCCAGCTCGTGGTGGGGCTTGTGAATGCCGGGGGTATCGACAAAAATAATCTGAGCTTGGTCGTTAGAGAGGATGCCCCGCAGGCGGTTGCGAGTGGTTTGGGCGGTGGGGGAGGTAATGGCTACTTTTTGCCCCACCAGAGCATTCATCAACGTCGATTTGCCCACGTTGGGGCGGCCCACAATGCCCACAAATCCAGACTTAAACCCCTCCGGCGGGGTGGGGATAGCGCTGTAGCCAATTGGGTCAAAGGTGTCGACCATGCTAATAGCCTGTAACATGGACGATCACCTCGCGGCTTGATCCCCGCGCCCGGTGTTCCCACAGGTAAATGCCCTGCCAGGTGCCCAGGCCCAGTCGTCCCTGCACAACCGGAATAGTTTCGCTGGTGTGGGTGAGCACCGTGCGAATGTGAGCCGGCATGTCGTCGGGGCCTTCGGTGCTGTGGATGTAGTGATTGCCCTCGGGCACCAGCTTGGCCAAGAAATTCTCCAGATCCACCAGCACGTCGGGGTCGGCGTTTTCTTGAATGATCAGGCTGGCAGAGGTGTGGCGCAAAAACACCGTACACAGCCCAGTCTCGACCCCCGAGGCGCGCACCACCTGCTCAACCTCAGCAGTGAACCGCTGGAGAGATTTGCCCCGCGATCGCAGGGTCAGCACCTGCTGGTGGTGGCGAGTGGTGGCGGTAGAAGATGTCATCGGGCAAATTACCAGAATAGACCGTTATCTATTCTGGCAGAATTAACCACCCTCGGAAAACTTTGTTCCTTTGCCGTGCGGCTCTCCACGTTAGATCACTCCACACACAGGGGCACGAGGCGGCCCTGGGCGGTCAGCCCTAGTCGCATGGGCTGGTTGGCGAGAATGGGATTGCCAGTCAGGGCACACACCTGTTCGCGCTCAGCCACCGCCCCAAAGCTGGCGCAAATATCCTCGGGCTGTACCTGGGTTGTACCTTCGCTAGGTCCTTGCTCCACATACTGCCAAAGAATGTCGCGAATCAACGCCTGATATCCCCGGTTACCGGCCAGGGCTTTAAGTTTTTCTTTCAGCGATCGCTCTAGGCGAATGCTGGTAACTTCCATATCAGTGGTCGATACGCGAGTTAGGGTTGGCATTAGCGGGCACACCTCCAAGGGGAACATAAAAGACTTTTTCTGGAACGTGTCACAACTCGACTGTGGTTGTCACTAACGAGTTGTGTCTAACTAACAGTTTAGACAGACTAGACACGTTTGTATTACACGTGTAGTATTAACGTTATTCGAGCGTATCCGTCAAGCCTCCTCGCTGAGCGAAAGGTCTTGAACTAACGGATGCCCTCATGCCTTCCTAAGCCTTGCTGTTTTACGCTTGAGGAACTCTGCCATGTTACGGATCTTGTCTACTGGCACCGCAATGAATATCGCCGTCACCACGGGCGATGCTGGCCAGCTGGGCATTGTGGCGGGGTTCGATGGGTATTTTAGTGGCCTGATTAGCCGACTGCGCCTCATTGGCGGGTTAGCCCTGGGCAATTCTGACAGGAGCGATCTATTTAAAGGGGATGCCTTGAGAGGCGATTGCCTTTGGGGAGATCTGTTCTTGTGGTTCAGGCCATCCCTGGTGCTAATGGGATGCCTCGCTAAGGGCGATTCCCCTTTGGGGAAGCCGTGCCAACGTCTGGGCTGGCCCTATCCCCACTATTTCTCCCAGCATTCTGTGTCTCAGCATTAACCCGACCCCCGATCTGGCCCAGCGCCTAGAGATAGCTGTTCTCAGCTAATTCCGTTTCGATCGGGTTCCAAATTTGGTTTTGCAGCAGTATTGCCGCCGTTGGCCTTTCAGAAAGCCAAGGGTTCGCATCGGTATTCACCCACGGTCTGGCTGCTCAAGGCCGCCTGTAGTGCTCGTGATCCACCATGCGATCGCCTGGTTAGGCCACCGTTTTAGGGCCACTGCCGCCCCGACACAGCAAAATTAAGCAACGAAACTAGTTCACAAGTATTAAGGCATGAGGGATCATGTTGAAGCTAACTTATTCCGATGCAGATTTATTGATTGAGCATTTAGACCTCACCGTGGAAGCGATGGTCACCCAGCGCAGTCTGGTGGCTCTGCGGGCCGGACAGCCTTTGGTGGTGCAGCCGGGCTATGGAGCCTTTGCCCTGCCCGCCGACCTACCGGGAATTGCTGCACTCAAGGCTAGAAGTCAGGGAGCGATCGACATTTCTCCCTGCGACATCGACTGGCTCGAAGTTACCCTGCGGGGCACCTGGCTAGCAGACAATGCCGCCAGCGCCGAGGGCATTTTGGTGGTCGAACTTGGCCCCCAACTAGAGTTTCAGCTCGTCGCCCTGTGGCAGCGCAGCCTGAACTGGGTAGCGGCCCCCTGCTCTCAGGGGCGCTAAAGTTGGGTGGTCTTGACCCCATCGCCCAGGCTTTGCAGTACCGTAGAAAACAAGGGCCGGATAGTTTTTTACACCCACAAAATCCCAACGCAGACCTAAAACGACGCAGAGAAGGAGAGATTGAAATGGCTGACGATGCAACCTACCTCACCCTGACCGCCGACAACTTTGAGGCTGAGGTGATGCAAAGCGATGTGCCGGTGCTGGTCGACTTTTGGGCCGCCTGGTGTGGCCCCTGCCGCATTATGAACCCGATTGTGGAAGAGCTGGCCGAAACCTTTGCCGGTCGGGCCAAGGTCGCCAAGCTCAATGTTGACGAAGAAGATGCCCTGGCCCTTCAGTACCACGTGATGGCCATCCCCACCCTGATCTTCTTTCAGAATGGGGAGCGGGTTGACACCGTTGAAGGAGTCATCTCCAAGGATGACTTGGTGGCTCGGCTAGAGGCGTTGTTAACCGCCGGTTCGGCAGTTTAGACGGCTCTAGTTTTGGGTTGCCCCGCGCAGCACGGCCTCGCCGTTCACAAATTCTAGACCGTCGAGGGTGAGGCCGGCTTGGGGCAGGGCGAGGTTGATGCGCTCAGTGATTTGAGCCGGGTCAAGGCCGGTGAGGCGGGCTACATCGTCTAGCGATAGGTTGACCCGGCCGACTTGAATGCGGGTGTCATCGCCTAGCACCAGTCGGCCATTATCTACGCGGGGGCTGCCTTCGATGCCGATGTAGAGGGGGCGATCGCCCAGCATGGGTACGCTACTCAGGGCAGTCTCTAGAGCTTGCTGAGCCTGGGGCGGCAGCTGTTGGGTGGGTAGGTCGGCAGGGTTGACAACAATGCCGCCGGCGACGCGATCGCCGCGAATCGTGGCGGTTAAACTATCTGCCTCTGGCAGAAACTGAGCTACCTCGGGCGTCTGGGCTATGCCCTCGGCCAGCAGCTGGGTTAGCTCAGCCTCGGTGAGGGAAATTTCGATGCGGTTGTTGTCGCCGTAGCGTACTCCCTGGCCGCTGGCGAGCTTACTCTCTAGCAGGTTGCCACTGCCGGTATTGACATCGGCCACGGCCGTATCTGCACCGCTGGTGCTGTACCAGGTCGGCAGGGCCGTAGCCCGGTTCCAATAGAAAGCGGTGGCAGCGGCAGCCCCCGCCGAGAGACCGATCAATAGTGATAGCGCCAGTACAACAGCCTGCTTTGTCCGCATGTCTGACAACCCTCTCCCGGTCGTTTAACAGATATCATCGAGCCAGTCTAGCTCAGCTCTCCCACGCTAGCAAAAAGCTGTGTGGCGATTGCTGTAAAGACCCTAAAGTGGCCTATGGTATTGGTTGTAAAGACGTAGAGAATAGCAGCATGGGCACGACACAAGGGTTCATCCGCAAGGTCATGGGACTAGGACGGCGGGTTGTGGCCCTCTGTGCGATCGCGCTGCTCACCTTTGGTCTGGCTAGCTGCGCTAAACCTGTGCAGCCCACCGAACTGCTGTCAGAGCCTACCCCTCAATCCAACCGTCTCACCGGGCAAATCGCCGAGGTGTCTCCCCCCGAAACCCTAGAGACTCTCAAGCAAATTATCGACGCCTACACGCCACAGGTGCGCATTCTTAGCCCCCGCCCCGGCGAAGTGCTAGATGACACCAGCGTCTCGGTGCGACTCCAGGTGCGCGGTCTGCCGCTGTTTAAAGACGACACCTACGAACTTGGCCCCCATTTGCACCTGTTCCTAGACAACGAACCCTACAAAGCTGTCTACGACCTGTCAGAACCTGTTACCTTTGACGGGCTCTCCCCCGGCACCCACACCCTGCGCGTGTTTGCCTCACGCCCCTGGCACGAAAGCTTTAAAAACCAAGGAGCCTTTGATCAGCGCACGTTCCACATCGTGGCCCCCACGCCCCAAAACGAACTCAACGCCAAGGCCCCTCTGCTTACCTATAGCCGCCCCCAGGCGACTTATGGGGCCGAGCCAATCATGCTCGACTTCTATCTCACCAATGCGCCCCTGCACATGAGCGCCCAAACCGAGGCCGATGATGATCTGCATGACTGGCGCATTCGCTGCACCGTCAATGACCAAAGCTTTGTGTTTGACCAGTGGCAGCCCATCTGGCTCAAAGGCTTCAAGCCGGGGCGCAATTGGGTGCAGCTCGAACTGATTGACGAAAGCGGCAACCCCATCGACAACCGCTTTAACAACACCGTGCGCATCATCGACTATCAGCCCGGCGCCAGCGATACTCTCTCTCGCCTAGTGCGCGGCGAACTGAGTCTAAAGGACGTGGCAGGAATTATCGACCCCACCTACGTGCCCCCAGCCCCCCCAGCTCCGGAGCCGACAATTGAGACCCCCGAGCCAGAACCTCAGCCTCCCTCCGCTGAAATAGAAACGCCAGAGCAAAATCTTCCTGAGCCTGAGACTACTCAACCAGAAATCGCTGCTCCAGAACCATCCCAATCTGAAGCGCAGGAGCAACCCGCACCTGAATTAACTGCTCCAGACACCGCCACTCAGGGTCTTCCCCCGGCTGAGCCTGAAGACGAGACACCACCCACTCCATTGGTTTCGCCAGAGAAATCAATAGAGTCAGAGGCGGCTAAGGAAGATCAACTTATGCTGGAAGACGATAGCACTGGGAAGGATGCCGAAGAGGATAGCCTGGAGTTTGAGCGCCCTGCTGAAGAAGCCCCTGCCTCGATCGCACCTGAGTCAAAAGATGCCATTGAGGATATGGTGCCCCCAACAGATTTAGGGATTCCCCCCGTGCTGTCGCCCCAGGTAGAGCCCGAGCCTGTACCCGTGCTCCCAACTCCCCCCGCAATCTCAGAACCTACTCCAGAACCCAGCCCAAAAGGATTGCTCAATCGTTTTAAGCAGTGGCGCAACCCGGCCAATTCGCCCCCCGCGCCCGCTAACCCCGCCCCAGATACCCCAGAAGATACCTTTGATCAGCTTCCCCAGGCCACGCCTGTCCCAGATGGGTTGTCTAACCCAGAGGCTGATGCAGCCCCTGAGCTACCTAGCGAGCCTACCGCTCCTTCTACAGGTGAGGAACAAGCAGAGCCCAGCCCGCCCAGCACCGAAAAAGCCCCTGAGGCAGATTCCCCAGAGGCCGAGACCGACGAGCCTACAAAGTTGCCCCGCACTGAGCAGCCTAAGGTTGCGCCGCGATCGCCCCTAGCTCCAGAAGTTCGTCCGTTTATTTAGCTTCACTAATTTACTAGCTACAGTACCAAGGTCTAGCGGTAGCTGAGCCTTCGACGCTGTGGCTTGTTTTGAATGCAGGCTACCGATCTTCCTGTTTATCTGGGGAATACTAAGTAAATAGCTATAGCTGAAAGCCAAATATTAATTTATTTCAAAGAAGCTTTAGCTATATGTCTTTTACTTTAGGAGATGAACAAAATGACGACATCAAAACCCCCAGACGCTGACAAGAAAATTTCGGCTGGCATTTGTGGCATCTTACTAGGCTCTTTGGGAATTCACAAGTTCGTTCTTGGCTATAACCAAGAGGGCATAATTATGCTAGCAGTTTCACTTGTTGGAATCGTTTTATCTTGTCTGATCATTCCAGTGATTGGGACTTTCGCCATGAGTGTTATTGGGTTAGTTGAAGGCATATTGTATTTAACTAAAACTGACGAAGAATTTGTCGATACTTATATCAAAAATAAGAAGCCATGGTTTTAGGGAGACAAATTCTCAACTTACACAAAAGAGATGAAACTTACTTTTTTCTAACTGCTGCAACATCGAGTGCAGCACTAGGAGTAATGTGGCTTTACTCTAAAGGTTGGCGAAGTAAACTTATCCATTGCTATTTTCAAGACATATTTGGGATAATTGGCCCTGGCTGTGGACTGACTCGATCTTTAGTCGCGCTTATTAATGGACAATTGCAAAAATCTGTTAGCTATCATGCATTCGGTCCAGCAATCTTTTTAGGCTTCATCGGCTTGCTGGCCTTTAGCTTGATAAGTCTACTGACATCTAAAAGGGTGATACTTTCTCCGTTTAGAAAGTATCACCCCCTTTTTGCGATTGGTTTTGCTGTTAGCTTGTCGGCAGTTTTTATTGGATACTACGCTCTTCGAGTCATCGCTAGATACTATAACAGTGCTTTACCTAGCTCTCTTACAACCTTAGATGCTTGGCAGTTCATAGTCACTAGCTCAAATTCAATCTAGCTCAGTGCCCTAAACACATGAAAAAATATGAGATTAAAAACCAGCCTTTTGGCCAAAAAGTATCCTTTACTAATATTACTTATCTCTAGTAGTACCGTACTAGGTGCATTGGCAAGCTTGGACGTTTCCCTTGTTGCAGAGGGATACATACTAATGCTTCCCATACAACTATTTACTCTGTTATACGTGGGAAATTGGATTCAAAACAAAAATGACAGGGCTAAGTTTACTAAGCCTAACAGCTAAATAGCTGCCATTAGAGCTTGATAAACTTGCCCTGTGAAGGAAGGCCGGATGACGATGAAGAACTTACTCTTCGTCGTCGTCCTCATCATCGGTGGGATACACAAAGCTAGTGGACCGTCCGGTGAGCACAGACTTACCTAGGGACATGGCTTTCTTGGCCTGGAGCGCTGCGGTGCGCTTCCAAGTGGCGCGACGCTGGTCACGCTTTTGTTTGGAGGTTTTCTTCTTGGGAACCGCCATGACACAATACTTTAAGACTTCACAACCTTTCAAGCATAGGGCAAGAGGGCTACTCTATGCAATTTTATTTTTCTGTCTAGCCTTGCGGACCCAACCACACTTGGTAAGAATTGCTCCAGCTCTAGGGTTCAACTGCATCCTCATCGCCGACCAAGTACCTAGCTGCTTCAAAGTAATCCGCCCACTGCGGTACATCGGGCAGGAGCTGCCACTCGCTGCGGCTGACCGGCACCGTGAGAATGGGGACAGAGATGCCCTGGTTGTCACCGATGACGGTAACGATGACGTCGGTCATCAGTACATCGGCGTCGAAGCTGCGCTGAATGGCGGCCCGAGCAATGATTTCGGAGCGCTGCACTAGAGTCTCAAAGCTTTCGCCCTGTTCGCGCACCAGGTAGAGGTTGACTCGCGACGTGTAGGCTTGGGCCGCGGGTGGGGTAACCAACGACGGCAGGGCCACACTCCCAAAACCCACCAACGCAGCTAGGGTGAATCGTGCTCCCAGAGACGCAATGTTGGACGGCCTATTGTGTCTTTTGGCGCGCCCATTTTTTAGAAGAGACATCAATTCCATGGCCTGCTGCTCCACACATCCTCGCGGGATGTCCAAAAAGTGCTTTAACTCTAGCTACAGAGCCGCCAATCGTCAATTAAGAATTGTCGCCGTCTAGGGTTGCCGGTCTGAGCTTCCGTTTGGTCGAGCAGGCGCTACTATGGCAGGGGAATTTTTATCCCTCAACTCTACAGTACGAGAGGCATTCAAAAGGCATGGCAAGCCACTGGCCCGTGATCGTTGGCATCAATCAATATCAATCGCTTCAGCCCCTGATGTACGCCCAGTTTGATGCCCTCGAACTGCGAGACTTTTTAGTGGCCGAGGTGGGGTTGCCAGCCCAGTATTGCTCTCTATTGACAGATATCTCGGCGGTGGTCTATGAGGGGGCAGCTGCGCCAACCCGCGAGGTGATGCTGCAACGGTTGGCCCAGAGCTGCGATCGCGCCGGCCCCGAGGATACAGTGTGGTTTTTCTTTAGCGGCTACGGGGTGCTGTGGCAGGGGAAAGATTACCTACTGCCCATTGATGCTGACCCCAATCGCATTGAGCAGACCGGCATTTTGGTAGAAACGCTGCTGAATCAATTGGCCCAGGGGAATCAGCGCCAATCCATCGTCATGCTCGACATGAACCGACCCCAAAGTGCTCTCAGCCCTGCTTCTGGGGGCGGCAACCTAGGCGATCAAACCCTGGCTCTGGCTAAAAGTCTGGAGATTCCTCTGGTGCTCTCCTGCCAGCCCAACCAGTTTTCTCAGGAGACGCTGGCGGTGCGCCATGGGCTGTTTACCGAGGCCCTGATTGAAGGGATGCGGTTCCACGGCTGTTTGACCCTGGCGCAATTGGTGAGTTACCTGCGCGATCGCGTACCTGAGCTGTGTCAGCACCACTGGCGACCAGTGCAAAATCCTGTGGCATTGGTGCCTGCTGGCCAGCAGTACGCCATGCTCGTACCCCCCAGCCTGGTAGGCCAAATGCCCGTTGGCGTTATGCCCCAGCCTGAGACACTGCCAGAACCTCAGCCAGAGCCAGAAATTGCCTTGCCAGTAGAGCCGAGTCCAGGCTGGCCGGTTTACCCAGCTCTGGTGCCTATAGATCCGCCTAATAATGAGTTTGCTAAGCCTTGGCCACCGACCCAGCCGCTAGACCCGGAGCTGCCGCCGGGAGTTCTGCCCGAGGTCACAAAGCCCCCTGCTCCGAGCCAGCCGTCTGTTCCTAGCCTGGTGCCCTGGCAGCGCTGGGGAATTTTGGTAGCGGGCCTCCTGCTGCTCGGTGTGCTGTGGCGCAACCAAGAGAGCTTTGTGGGGGGAGGTTCTGCCACCGCGCCATCCGTCGTCCCCCCTCCCGATGGGGCTGTTGCGGGGGGAGTTGCCAATCCTGCTGCTGAGACGGTTGGGGAACCCCTCTTTCCGGGAACGGCTGCGAGTGGTGCCGAGGCCCTAGCACGAGCTAGAACGGCCCTTGACCAGCGTCAGTTTGGCGAGGCGCTGAGCTGGCTAACCCAAATTCCTGAGGACGAACGTCCTGAAGACTACGAAGCCCTAGTTAACCAAGCGGAAATGGGCTATACCAACGCTGAGCTGTCGGGGGGGGCTGCTCTCAACCAGGCCCGCCGCCTGATTGAGCCGGTTTCGGCCTCCCTGTTTAACGATGCCATTGAGCAGGCGCGGCAGGTGCCTGTTGGGGATCTGGCCTACGAACAGGCTCAGGCTGATATTGAGCGCTGGAGTTTGGTAATTTTAGACCTTGCCGAAGGCCGAGCCGCTGCAGGTGATTTAGATGCAGCCATTTCGGCCGCCCGCCTTGTGCCTGAAGACCAGGGTGAGACCTGGGGACAGGCCCAGGCCCAAATTCAAAAGTGGGAGCAGAGCCGAGTCAACCGGCAGCTGCTGCAAGAGGCCCAGAGCCTACTGCAGCCCGACCAGGCCACCTCGTTTCAATCGGCGATCGCGATCGCTCAGCAAATTCCCCCCGACTACCCCGAGTCGGCGATCGCCCAGGAGCGCATCGACCAGTGGAGCCGAGATATTTTGGCGATCGCTCGCGCCCGCGCTGCCTCTGGCCAGCTTCCCAGCGCTATCTCCGCCGCGGGCCTAGTGCCCCCAGGTACCAGCGCATATGAGCAGGCTCAGCAGGAGATTCAGCAGTGGCAGGGGCAGTGAGGGTTGGGGGTGGATGGGTGGGAGGGTGGATGGGTAGAGGGTAAATGGGTAAGGAGTTTATGCTTGAAACAATGCACTGCTAATAAATCACATCCAAATCCAGCTCTACTAATCCTCTTACCCCAAACCCATCCACCCCCTACCCCTTTACTCCCTAACCCATGTTCTCTCCCCCCAACCGCATTGCCCCCGGCCCTGGCCAAGAATCCGTCTGGGATTACCCGCGTCCACCTCGGTTAGAAGACTCGACTCGGCACATTCGCGTGGTGTTTAACGGTGTGGTGATTGCCGATTCGCGGCGCACCAAGCGGGTGCTAGAGACCAGCCATCCGCCGACATACTACATTCCCCCTGAGGATGTGCAGATGCAGTATTTTCAGTCGGTGCCCCGCTCGACGTTCTGCGAATGGAAAGGGGCAGCGGTGTATTTCACAATAGCGGTGGGCGAACGGGTGGCCGAGCAGGTTGCCTGGGCCTATCCTCAGCCTACGGAAGCGTTCGAGAGTATTGCCAACTACATCGCCCTCTACCCCAGCCGCATGGAAGCTTGCTACGTCGATGATGAGCTGGTGAAGTCCCAGCCCGGCGACTTCTACGGCGGCTGGATTACCTCAGATATCGTTGGCCCCTTTAAAGGCGACCCTGGCACCTGGGGATGGTAATTCGGGGAGCTATCTATTACTCAGCTACCCATCCACCCATCCACCCGCCTACTCCTCCCCCGTCTCCGAGCTACAGGTCGGCGCAATCCCCAAGTTGTCGCGGCTAGTGGTCATAATATCCACCGTGCGCTTGAGCTTGGCTTCTAGAAACTGCTTGTGGTCGAGTAGCTGGCGCAGCTTTTGGTGGCGGGCGATCGCCAAACTAATCGTAGACAGCTGCTCGGGTGGGCAGGGAAAGTACTGCACCCGACCGTCAGAGTCGAGGCTGCACAGACGATAGCCAGGACGACCTAGGTCGGTGCCAGGAGGGGCGGGTTGATCTTGGGGTGACTCTAGCGATTGACACAGCTGCTCGACGTAGCTGGAGAGGGCTTGGGGGTCGCCATGGCGCAGCAGGGCAGCATCGAGGGCAGCGGCTTGACCAAGGTGCTCGTCTACGGTTTCGAGCCAGCCATCGACAATCGGCCCTTCCATATAGAGGGTCTGAATGCGATGCACTGTCTGTTTTAGGTCTTGGTGCCAGGCTTCTACCGCCATTTGAATGTCTTGCAGCACCTTAACTGCCAGGGCTGGGTTGGCATCGTGGCGGTGGCGGCTAAAGGTTGGCGATTTGCGACGCGGTAGCAGGGGCAAATGCGAAAGCTGAGCCTGCACTGGAAAGGGAGCTAGGTGGGCCGGGGCATTCATAGCCTGGAGCACCGGCTTGGAATCAGCGCCGCTAGCAGGAGTATCAGCGCTAGCGGGCCTGCTGACACCGATGGTAAACGAAACCGGCCGTTGAGCAGAACGTCCTTCCCCGGCACCCACAGTAGGGGAGGGCACTGCAGAGAATTCAGCAGAATCAAACGAGTTGTCCATAGGGCATAAGGGAGACTGAGTCAGGCGGATGAGGGTAGATCAGGAACTGACTTGGGAAATGATTGCCCTGGATCAAATGGTTTGAAGGGCAGAGTTAGGCACCATCTGCTCCAATTTATACCTGAATAGTCAGGTTTAGACCAGCAAAAAGGTTTGCAGGATATAAAGTTTAGAAACTTTCAAACTGCAAACCTTAACAACAATTGTTCCAGCTTTTGAACATTTCCTTAGCCCAACTTGGACGTTTAAGGCCCTAGGAAAATCGCTCCTGGCAAAGCTGGCGGAAGTGTTCGCCCCGCTGCTCAAAGTTGGGATACTGGTCAAAGCTGGCACAGGCAGGGGAAAGCAGTACAACTGAGGCCCCTAAGGATGGGGCCACTTCAGCGCCCCGCTCCACTGCTCGCTCCATGTTCTCGACAATGGTGTAGTTGCGATAGCCTGCGGTCTCTAGGCGCTGAGCAAACTGCGGGGCGGCATCGCCAATCAGCAGCACGGTGGCGGCCCGTTCGTGAATGCGCTGCACCCAGGCGGTGTCGTCGCCTTCCTTGGCTTCGCCACCGGCAATCAGCACAGCTGGGGCCTCTACCGATCGCAGCCCCACCTCAGCCGCATCGTAGTTAGTCGCCTTTGAATCATTGACAAAATCAATCCCCTGCCAGGTGCAGATATGCTCTAGGCGATGGGGCACGCCGGGAAAGGAAGTCACTCCGGCGGCGATCGCCTCTGCATCCAGCTCTGCCAAGCAAGCTGCCGTGACCGCCAGCAGCAGATTTTGCTGGTTGTGGTCACCCACCATGCGCAACGCATCGGCCTGCACGATAGGAATGCCCTCAAACTTAACCCAGCCGTCGTCAATGTAGGCGGTAGGTCGCAGGGGCGCAATGGCCCGCTTCCCTGCGGCGCTCGTCCAGTAGGCGGAGGGAAACTCCTCCGGCATGTGCTGGCGTAGGTAGGGATCGTCGCCGTTGAACACCGCCAGCTCTGAGCGGTGCATCAGCGTGGCTTTGATCTGGGCGTAGTTCTCGACGGTGCCATGGCGCTGGAGATGGTCGGGGGTGAGCGTAGTCCACAGGCCAATCTGCGGAGCCAGGGTGGCTGAGGCCTCGATCTGGTAGCTGCTCAGCTCGGCAATCACCCAGTCGGGCACCGTTGATTCTAGGGCCAGTTCGCAGGCGGCATAGCCAATGTTGCCGCAGGCAGGCGCATTGAGCCCAGCAGCCTGGAAGATGGCGGCGGTCAGGGCCGTGGTGGTGGTTTTGCCGTTGGTGCCGGTAATGCCGACCCAGGGGCGATCTTGCAGAAATCGCCAGGCCAGCTCGGTTTCGCCAATCACTTCCAAGCCGTTCTCGCGGGCGGCTACCAGGGCGGGGCTATCCCAAGGAACGCCGGGGCTGACCACTAGTAGGTTGGTGCGACTATCGGGCACAAAACTGTAGTCGAGCAGCACGGTGATGCCGTCCTGGCGTAGAGCCTCCTGCTGGGTGACTAGAGATGGGCTGGTGCCGCGATCGCTCAGCACTACCTGCCAGCCTTCGCGGTGCAGCAGCCGCGCTGCCGCTACTCCTGACTTACCCAGACCAATTACATGGGCGTTTTTCATGGCATCGCTATCCCTTAACGATGGCGCCAAAGTCGCCTAGTACCAGGGCGTGGTTGCGCAGCAGCCCCAGCAGGTTGAGGCGGTTTTGCCGCACCGCTGGCTCGTCGGCCATCACCAGCACGCTATCGGGGCCGTCAAAGAAGCCGCTGACCACCGGGGCCACCTGCTCTAGGCCCGCCACCAGCTTGTCGTAGTCGTGGCTAGCCTGGGCGGCCTTGGTCTCGGGTACCAGGGTTTTGAGCGCCGCCAAGAAGGCATGCTCGGCTTTAGCCTCTAGCTTGGCCTCGGCAATCACGCCCTCGGGGTCGAGCACGGCGGTGTCGAGGGTGCCCTGGGCGGCAAGACGAGTGGCCCGGTTTACGGTTTCATAGACTTTATTCATGCGGCCGCTGCGGCGCATAGCCTGCAAGAACAAGGCGCGATCTTTGACATCTAGCGGATCGCTGAGGGCGCGATCGCTCAGTACTGCATTCACTAGGTCGTAGTCGATGCCCTGCTCGTCTTGCAGTAGCGTCTGCACCCGCTGCAAGAAAAAGTCGTGGAGCTGGGTGCGCAGCGCTTCGGGGGCGTTGATCGCCAGGGTCGGATCTTGAGCAAAGTCCTGCACGACGGTATCCAACAGTTTGGCCAAATTCAGGGGCAGCCCCGCCGCCCAGATAATATTCAGCACCGCGTTGGCGGCCCGCCGCAGGGCAAAGGGGTCAGAGGAACCCGTGGGCAGCTGGCCAGTGCTAAAAATGCCAACTAGAGTGTCGAGGCGATCGGCAATGCCTACCACCTGACCGGCCAGGGTTTGGGGAAGGCTATCCTGCGCGCCCTTGGGCAGGTAGTGCTCGACGATGGCGGTGGCCACGGCCTCGGGCTCGCTGCTGTGGAGGGCATACTTTTGCCCCATCACCCCCTGGAGTTCGGGGAACTCACCCACCATTTGGGTGACTAGGTCTGCCTTGCACAGGTAGGCGGCGCGGCGAATGTGCTGGCGGGGCTGAGCCCCTAGGTTGAGCTGGTCGCAGAGGTGGTCAGCTACGGTGCCAATCCGCTTCACCTTGGCGGCCATGGAGCCCAGCCGTTCTTCAAAGGTGACGGTTTCGAGCTTGGCGACAAAGGCGTCGAGGGGCTGGGCGCGATCGGCGTCGAAGAAAAACTTGCCGTCGGAAAGGCGGGCGCGAATCACCCGAGCGTTGCCTTCGGCGATAATCGCGTCTTTGCTGGGGTCGCCGTTGGAGATAGTGATGAAACTGGGCATCAGCGCCAACCCGTCGGCTTTCTGCTTCAGCGGAAAGTAACGCTGGTGGCTCTCCATTTCGATGATGGCAACTTCCGGCGGCAGGTCGAGAAATTCGGTGTCGAACTTGCCCACGACGGCGGTGGGCCATTCCACCAGATTAGTGACTTCGTCGAGCAGGTCAGCAGAAATCATCGGCACGCCCCCCAGGGTCTTGGCCTTCTCCTCGACCTGGTGCTGGATCAAAAGCCGACGGGCGGCGGGGTCGATCTCGACGAAGGCGTCGCGCAGTGCCTCGACGTAGTCTTGGGCGCGACGTAGTGGTACGGGCTTAGGGTGCAGCACGCGGTGGCCCTGGGAGATGCGATCGCTCGTACAGACCAGCGACCCATTCTCGAGGGTGATGGGCAGCACCTCGTTATCCATCAGCGCCACCAACCAGCGAATCGGGCGCGGAAAGCGCAGGTCGCCGTCGCCCCAGCGCATAAACCGCTTGCCCTCCAGCCCCAAAATCCACTGGGGAATCAGCTCGGTCAAAATATCGGTGGCCGCCCGCCCCGGAATGTCCTGATTGACAAACACAAACGAGCCTTTGTCGGTGTCGCGCACCTCTAGGGCAGACACATCGACGCCCCTAGATTTAGCAAACCCCTCGGCGGCTTTGGTCGGCTGACCATCCTTAAAGGCCGCCTGGGCCGGCGGGCCTTTGACCTCTTCCTGGCGATCGGGCTGGCGTAGGGGCAGTGCGTCGAGCATCACCGCCAGGCGGCGGGGGGTGCCGTAGAAGCGCACCGCTTCGGGGGCGAGGGCTTGCTCTGCCAACTCGGCAGGAATCCGGGTCTGCCACTGGTGGAGGGCATCGCTAACGAAACTGGCGGGCAGTTCTTCGGTGCCAACTTCCAGTAAAAATGTCGCCATAGAGTAGAGGTATGAGTTAACCGGGCATGATCTCGGGGGCCGTCTTGAGCGCTGTACCGGGCTAGGCTATGCCGTGTTTACAGGATAGCTAGCTCAGCGGCCCGAATTTTTAGCCTCCCCAGTCTATCAAGCTTTTTGCTCAGGGCCGCTGTATTGATAGGTAGTCAAATAGCCATGACCTTTGACCATCACCTGGCCCACTTCTTCAAAGGTATAGCGGTGTTTGAGG
Source organism: Nodosilinea sp. FACHB-141 (assembly GCF_014696135.1). Taxonomy (NCBI): domain Bacteria; kingdom Bacillati; phylum Cyanobacteriota; class Cyanophyceae; order Nodosilineales; family Nodosilineaceae; genus Nodosilinea; species Nodosilinea sp. FACHB-141. Next base: position 138,118 of record NZ_JACJPP010000011.1, read on the forward strand.
TGCTGGTAGGTCGCCTCGGTAATTTGAATTTTGCCCGGCACGCCGTGGGACTCCATGCGGCTGGCGATATTGACGGCATCGCCCCAGAGGTCGTAGCTAAACTTTTTAATGCCAATCACTCCGGCCACCACCGGCCCAGTGTTAATGCCAATGCGCAGCTCAAACTTTTGCCCATCGTTGCGGGTGATGTGGGCGGCCGCTTCCTGCATAGCTAAGGCCATTTCCATGATGGCCTCGGCATGGTCTGGTCTGGGCAAAGGCAGCCCTCCCACCACCATGTAGGCATCGCCGATAGTCTTGATTTTCTCTAGCTGGTACTGTTCGGCTAGGCGATCGAAGGCTGAGAAGATTTGATTGAGCCAGTTGACCAGCTCTAGGGGGCTAATCTGAGCAGCCAGGGGCGTGAAGTTAACAATGTCGGCAAACAGAATCGTGACGTCGTCGAAGCGCTCGGCCAGCGACCCCTCGAGCTGTTTGAGCTTGTCGACCACCGCCCGCGGCAGAATGTTTAACAACAGCTGCTCTGACTTTTGCTGCTCTAGGCGCAGGGCCTGTTGGGCCTGTTCGCGCTCCTGCATTTCTTGCTGAAGCTGAAGATTTTGAGCCTGCAATAGCTGGGCTTGGCGGCGCAAGGCCTTTTGCAGATCGGCCAAGAGGTTAGTGGCACTGCCCGCCGATACTGCCCGCTGTGCCTGCTGCCGCAGCCGTCGCTGCATGCGGTGGGTAGTTACCTGGGCTTTAATGCGGGCGGCGGCCTCTTCAACCCAGAGAGCCTGGTCTATGTAGTCGACTACGCCAAATTCAAAGGCCCGCAGGCGTCGAGCCAGGGCCTGATCTCGGCCGATGACGGCTATGGCTACCTGGCGAGTGAGGGGCCGTTTTTTGAGGCGGTGACACAGCCGCATAGCGGCCGTATCAAACTGCTCTAGTGCTAGCAAAATCAGGTCGGGAGGAGTTGCTTCGGCTGCCGCAATGGTGTCGTCTTCGCCAGTGGCCTGGTGCACCTCATAGCCCGCGGCTCGTAGCACGTCTAATAACTCCACCAGAGGCCCCAAGGGGCTATCGGCCACTGGTGCCACTAAAATGATGCCGGGAATTGCGCCGGAATCTGGCGAAGCGTTGGTCATGGGGCCCTGGAGCAAGAATGACAGCCCCCATAACTATAGGCGCTGACCCGGAGGCGCAGAACAGTCACCGTCAATAAGCACCCTGCGGTCGGGCATAGGATAGAACCCTGGTTGGGGCTAAGCCCTGCCCGGCTGCCCTTGGTCAAGGGCATAGTGCCTCAGTTATAGCGCTCCCTAATCAATTCATGGTTGAATCGGGGAAAACCGGATCAACTGCATCACCGGATGGCTCGAGGGCTGATCGCGCCGATTGGCGGTTTCTAGAACGGGTTCTGGTCTATGGCAGCGTGCGACAACAATCCGTTTCTAGTCCTGAAGGCCCGGCTGGTGGTGGCGACGTTTTTTGCTATTTTCATCGGCTGGCTCATGGTATTAGGCACTCTGGGGGCCCTAGAGCTGTTGCCCCTGGAGGGCGATGACCCGATTTTGGCGCCCATTCTCTACAGCCTAATTTTTTTGGGCCTGTGCGGCTCGATTTTGCTGGCGGCCCGGCGATCGGGCCTGCCCCTCAACCTGGCGGCGCTGCTGGGCTCCTGGCCCAGACGGCTGGCCTGGGTGCAGCTGCTGTGGCTAGTGGCGGGAGTATTTTTGTTTTCGCTGGGGGCGTTTCAGGTGTCGTACCTGGGTCTATCGATAGTGGCCCCAGGGCTGGTGGAGGCCACGCTGCGGCAGTCGCTGCTGCTATCGGCTGACCAAGCGACTGACCCGAGTCTCTATAACGGGCTAATGCTGTTTTCGGTGTTGGTAGTGGCCCCGATTACCGAGGAGTTTATTTTTCGTGGTGTGCTGCTGCACCGCTGGGGGATGAAATGGGGGGTGCGCCCGGCCATTGTGCTGACCTCGGTGCTGTTTGGGGTGCTGCACTCCAATTTGATTGGGCTGTTTGTGTTTGGGGTGGTGATGTCGCTGCTGTACCTGAGTACGCGATCGCTGCTGGTGCCCATGGCCGCCCACGCGATCAACAATGCGATCGCCTCAGGCATCGACGTTCTCTCCAACCAGCCCACCGCCAACACTATCGACACCCTGGCGGAGTTTCGCGCCAGCTGGTGGCTGGGGGTGCTTTGCCTGCTGGTGTCGGCTCCCTGGGTGTTGCGCTACGTGGTCTATCACTGGCCCAAGCACCGGGCGCTGCTGCCCTACTTTGCTAATCAGGGTTGCCGTCGCCACCCTGAGTAATACCACCGGCCTTGCCCTTTCTTGCTTAGGGAAAGTTGGCCAGGTTACGTAATTCCCTGGACGCCGCCAGGGTCGAAACCGAAGAGAATAAATTTAATTCTGAAGAACGCATGCAGGTCAGCTCAGCGGCTCACTTGGGGGCATTTGAACCTAAGAGCTGGTTTGTTTGAGAAAGCGTCCTTACAGGTAAATGTGTCTGACTCCAGGGGGCTTTCAGGGGTCAGACACTTTTATTTTTGGGGTGGTCCACAGGGGTGGATGCCTTGGTTGTGTGGTTCCGTACCAGCGTCCTTCTCCTTTGGGAGGGGACGTTGCTGTTTTGGGGCTTGAGGCTGCGAGAGTCAAAGACTGGCGAAAGGCCGACGCAGGCGGGGGAATCTGCCCTACAGTGGGCTATGGAAAACCCGCCTATTGCTCCGGAGTCTGCCGTTGCCTCAGCTCAATCGCGCCCAGCCGCCCCTTGGCTTTATTCCGCCCCGCTACAAGCCCTGGGTGGTGCAGGGCTGCTACGTCGTGCTGCCCCTAATGCTGCGGCTGCGGCTGCGCCCCTGGCTACCGGCGGGCATTTGGCCGGTGACCTGCCACAACCCTGAGGTGTTGGCGGATTGCTTTCGTCAGTTTCAGACGGGCAAAATTCGGCTGATGATGGCCTTTCGCCACAGCCAGGTTGACGATCCGTTGTGCCTGTCGTACCTGTTTTCGCGGCTGGTGCCTCGGGCGGCCCGTCAGCGGGGTTTTAGCCTCAAGCGCCCGCTGCACAGCTTTTTTATGTACGACCGGGGCATGCCTCTCTGGGCAGGGCGTTGGTTGGGCTGGTTTTTCTCCGCCATTGGGGGCATTCCGGTGCACCGGGGTCGGCGGCTCGACCTCAAGGCCCTGAAAGCGGTGCGCGAGCGGATGATGAATGCGCCGCTGCCGGTGACGATTGCTCCTGAAGGGGCCACCAACGGCCACGGCGAGGTGATCAGCGATCTGGAACCCGGCACGGCTCAGCTAGCCTTTTGGGCGGTGGAAGATCTGCAAAAAGCGGGGCGATCGGAGCAGGTGCTGCTGCTGCCGGTGGGGCTGCGCTACATCTACCCCCGCCCTGACTGGGCGGCCTTGAATCGGCTGCTGGCCCAGCTAGAGGCCGACTGCGGCTTGCCGGTGCAGTCATTTAGTGAGCCGACGGCCATGGGGCCAGAAGACTACTATCCTCGGCTGCTGACCCTGGGGCGGCACCTGCTGGGCCGGTTAGAGCAGTTTTACCAGCAGTTCTATAACCTGCCGCCAGCTGCCGAGCCCGAAGATTCTGAACATCCCGCCGCGATCGCCCAGCGGTTGAGCCCCTTGCTAGACGGCTCGCTCAAGATCGGGGAGCGATTCTTTGGCCTACCCCATACAGGAACTCTGGTGACCCGCTGCCGCCGTCTAGAAGAGGCGGGGTGGGCCTACATTTACCGCGAAGACATTGCTGACCTGAAGCAGCTCTCAGCCTTCGATCGCGGCTTGGCTAACTGGATGTCGGAGGAAGCCACGCTGCACATGCGGCACATGCGCTTGGTAGAAAGCTTTGTGGCGGTGACCGGCACCTATGTGAAAGACAAGCCCACCTTTGAGCGCTTTGCTGAAACTACCTTGATTCTCTTTGACTTGGTGGAGCGGGTGAAGGGGACAAGGGTGCCCAAACGTCCCCAGCTGGGTACTCGCCAGGCGGTGATCAGTTTGGGGGAGCCGATGAATATTAACGATCGCTGGTCTGACTATGCCGAGTCACGGCGATCGGCTAAGGCGGCGGTGGAGACTCTGACGGCCGATATTCAAGCGGCAATGGAGGAGTTAATTCTGACGGCAGATGCTGCTGGGGGAGAGGCGTCATAATCCAGAAGTCTAACTCTGTGGAATGGTTGAGCCGCTATGAGCGCTGAACTGCAAAACGATCGCCAAATTGCGCTGGTGGTGGGCGCTAGCCAAGGCATTGGCCTGGGCTTTGTGCGGCAGCTGCTGGCCGATGGACGCTTCGAGCGGGTGTACGGCACCTACCGTCGGCCCGAGACAGCCCAGGAACTGTTAGCACTGGCCGAACAGTCGCCCCAGCTGGTTTGTCTGCCGGTGGATGTTACCGATGAGGGCACGATTGAGGGGGCGATCGCCCACATCCAAACCTTGACCCCGCGGCTGCACCGGGCGGTGTACTGCGTGGGGGTGCTCCATGACGGCGATTTTCAGCCTGAAAAGAGCCTGCGGCAGCTTACCAGCGAAAACTTGATGCGATCGTTTCAGACTAATGCCTTTGGGGCGGTGCTGTTGGCCAAGCATCTGATGCCTTTACTGAAGCACGATCAGCCCAGTATCCTCGCTGCTGTATCGGCTAAGGTAGGCAGCATTGGCGACAACCGCTTGGGGGGCTGGTATGGGTACCGGGCTTCTAAGGCAGCGTTGAATATGTTCATAAAAACGGCCTCGCTTGAGTACGCCCGCCGTAGCCCCAATACCACTCTGGCTCTGCTGCACCCCGGCACCACCGACACCCGCCTGTCGGAGCCCTTTCAGCGGGGGGTGCCGCCGGAGAAGCTGTTCTCGGTTGAGCGCACGGTAGCGCAGCTCATGGCGGTGATGGATGGCCTCACCCCCGCCGATAGCGGCGAGTTTTTTAGCTGGGATGGCAGTCGCCTGCCGTGGTAGAGCCAGGCTGCCACAAATTTCTGGGGTTGTTGCCGGCTGGCTCGGGGGCTATTCTTAGGCCAAGGACCGGCATTTAGGAATAGTTGGGGAAGGACGCGCCATGGCTCTAAACCTTATGGATCTGCAACTGTTGGAGAGCATTGGCTTGGGCCTTGGCTTAGGGGTTGCCGCCGGATTTCGCGTGGTGGTGCCTTTTTGGGTGCTGAGTGCCGCCGCCCTGTTTGGCCATCTAGAGCTGACTAGCGGCATGACCTGGCTGAGCAGTACTACCGCCTTTGTTGGCCTTTCTATAGCTCTAGTGGTCGAAATTTTGGCCTACAGCGTGCCCTGGCTCGACAATGTGATCGATACCGTAGCGCTGCCGGTGGCGGCAGTGGCGGGCACGCTGCTGATGGCGATCGCGGCTAACCAGCTCGACCCATTTGCTCAGTGGAGCGTTGCGATCGTGGCCGGGGGCGGGGCCGCCGCCACGGTGAAAGGGTTGAATGGTCTGACCCGACTCGTATCTACTGCCACCACAGGTGGCGCGACGAATTTGATCATTGCTGGGGTGGAGCTGGTGGGGGCGATCGTGATCTCGCTACTGGCTCTGGTGGCTCCCATCGTCATGTTTGTGCTGGTGTTGGCTGTCTTCATTCTGCTAGTGCGGTTTGCGATCAAGGCCTTCTACCGCTCAAAAAAAGCTGCTCCAGAAGCTGAATAAAGGGCATCCAAGTAGGATCGCGTCTGCTGCCCAACCCCACGATTATGTAGCTAGCGGCTGAGCTTTGCCTCCACATGGAGGGCTAGGGCAGTCATCTCGGGTAGGGTGGCGGTAAATTGTCCAGCGCGGTTGACTAGCACGACTTTAGCGTCGTTGGCACAGGCGGCGCCGTCAGCGCTTAGCCCGCCCTGCACGACGTTGCAGTAGCGGCCCTGGGGCAGCTGGGTTTGAAAGGTGTGGGTGAGTGGCTGGGCTTCGCGGTTGATGGCGACGAAGCCCAAGTTGCCTCGGCCAAAGGCGATTTGGTTGGCCTGGTTGCTCCACCAGTTGGTGACTTCGGCCACGGACTGAGTGGCGTTGCGAAAGCCGACCATGCCAGAAATAGCGGGCCAGCGGTGCTCGCAGACCCATTCACCAGAGCAGTTGGCTTGGCCATTTTGGTAGACAGAGCGGGTGGTGCCGTCGGCCTCGGCAGGTGGTCCCTGCTCTGAGTCGTCGAAGGCAAAGCTCGACATCACCTGGGGTTTGCCATAGGGAAAGGCCAGCATAAACACGTTGGCCAGGGCGTAGAGGTCGCCGTTTTTGTAGGTGAGGTAGTCGCCGCCGCCGCCGTGGCCCCGCTGTTTGTCGTGGTTGTCGGTAAACACTACCGCCTGGCTGGAGGGGGCGAGGCCCCAGCCCTCGCCTAGGGTTTGCAAATTGGCTAGGGTCTGACCTTCTAGGCCTAGAAAGGCCTCACCGATAAAGCGGCCATACTTAAAGTCGAGCACGTTTCCGCTGTCGTAGAAGTCCTGTTTGCGAATGGCCTCGGTGCCAGGATCGATCACTTCTTGGTAGATGTAGAGGTCGGTGTCGGGGTGGCGATCGCGCAGTTGGTCTAAAATTTGCCCCAGCTCTTCGTTGCGAATGTGTTTGGCGGCGTCGATGCGAAAGCCTGCTACGCCCATGTCGACCAGTTCGCTCATGTAGTCGACGATGGTGGTCTGCACGGCGTTGGAGCTAGTGTTAAGGTCGGCTAGGCCCACCAGCTCGCACTGGGTGACGTTTTCGGCATCGTCGTAGTTGGTGACGGGCTGGCGGCAGTTGTGAAAGTCTTCGGGGGCGTAGAGGTCAGGATAGTCGTACTTGCTGAACCGGGTGCCGGCGCTGCCCACTCCGCTCTCAAAGCCAGTCATGTGGTTGATGACGGCATCGGCGTAGATGGCGACCCCGGCATCTCGACAGCGATCGATCATAGCTTGCAGGTCGGCACGGCTGCCGCTGCGGCTTTCGAGCTGATAGCTCACCACCTGGTAGCGCTGCCACCAGGGATAGCCGTAGTCGGCCAGGACAATGTGCTCGTGGGGTGGCGAAATTTGTACGGCTCGGTAGCCGTTGGGGCCGAGGTAGGTTTCGCACTCGGTAGCAATGTCGGCCCAGGTCCATTCAAACAGGTGCACCAGGGTAGTGGGGGTGGCTGGGGCGGCTGGCGCTTGGGTAAGTGAGACTTCAGATGACAGTGCCGGAACTAAAGCACTGGGAGAAAACAGTATCACCAGGCCCAGTAGGCTGCTGGCTGAGACTGCACCCAAGACGATTTTCCACATAGGGGTATTTGGTCTAAAACGTATAAAAAACTACATTTTCAAGCAATAGCGTTGACTATTGTCACCGCTATCATGCACCTTCAACCCGCAAAAATAACCCTTCCCAGCCACGCTTTCGCCGGATTAAAGAGAGCTCGGCCAGGGCTGCCATCCAGATAGGTATTAGTCGCGGAATCGGCGGCAGAGGTTGTCAGGGTTGGCCATGGTTGCTGATGGCAAAATCGCTAGAGTCTCGATACCATCGTCGCGATTGGGTGCTGGTTCTCTAGGCGATCGCCACATTTCAAACTCAACACTGATTTGAGCAGTGCTGATGCCAGCCAGCCTAAGCCTTATGGACCACTAGAACTGGTGGTCTGTCACCTAGAAGAAGCGATCTTTTTCTAGCTGAGCTAAATTTAAAGTAGGACTAATGCAATTGTTCTATCAGCGGCTGGTGTTCCTTGGGGTGAGCTGTCGTGAGCACCTTTAGGCAGTCAGCAAACCTACCGCATGGACCTACAGAGTGGCTCTGAGCCGAGTGGTTGCTTAGCCTCTTTTCAGAAGCAAGGGTGCGTCCTTCACTATCCATTTAGCCCCCAAATTTCCTATGTTCCTTCCATTTTGTGCCCCCCCTTCCGCCGAATCGCGTCGCCAGTACCAGCGCTATAAGTTAGAGATGATGAAATCCTGGCGCGATTCCTTAGAAACTCGCCTCGCTGCCCTCAATGCCGCAATTAGCACCGTGGAGCAGCAGGTTAGCCAGGAAGGCGAATAGAGCGAGGTGAGGGAGGTGATGCGGGGATGGTAGGAATGCTCTTGGACCTTCCCTATCTTCCTCATCCTCCCCACCTTCCTCATCTCCCCTATCTTTCTCACTCCCCCCGCTTCTCTCACCTCTCCAATGAGAGAGATTGACTACAGTTTTCTTACGATGGGCTAGGGAAACTACACTTTTTGCCGTCTTAGTCCCCTAGGATATGACCTGAGCGGGTGCAGTTGCGGCTCCGCTAGCTATCTTCGTTTTGGGTTGCTCCGCTGGTTATGCCTGACTCTCCTTCTATATCCCCGGCCCTGCCCCTGGCGGGTGCTTCACTGCTTCAGCCGATTGGAGTTAAGGCGCTCTATGGCCTGACTTTGCAGGGCGATCGCCTGCTGGCGGTAGACCCTTTTCGCGGCTACCTGCTGCGCATCGATCCCAAAACTGAACAGGTAGAAGTTCTCAATACCTCCCAGGCTGAGGCTTTTTATGGGGCGACGGGAATTGCCTGCTGGCAGGATCAGCTGTGGTTTAGCTGCGATCACACCGTCTACACCACCACTCTTAGCGCCATGCAGCCCGAGCCTCTGCTGACGCTGCCCTACCCCGCCGATGGCGTCGCCGTGTGGGAAAACACCCTCTACATTAGCTGCAAAAAGGGGGGCTGTATTTTCGTCTGCGATCGCACCTCGGGCCAGCGCATTACCCAGTTTTCGGCCCCGGGCATTGGGGTGGAAAATCTCTCAGTGTGGGGCGACTATCTGTGGGCCTGCGACCAGACCGAGCAAACTGTCTACTGCCTCGATCGCGCCACGGGCGAGCTGATAGTCAAAATGCTCACCCCTTTCGATAACCCCACTGGCATTGCCGTGCCGCCTCACACCACCCCCGACAGCGGCACCGTTTGGGTGGCCTACGCTGACGAAGAGCCCTACGTGCGCGATGACCCCAACGGCGAAGAGCCCTATGTGCTGACCTTTCGCGATCGCACCCTCATCCATCCCCTCAGCTATCGCTGGTACAAAGAGGCCAACTACTGCCGCACCACCGGCTACCTGGTCGAAATGACCTACGTCGAAGAAATAGACACCCTCGAAGACGCCCAGCCCCTAGAGAACGTGGAGTGGCGCATCGCCTTTCCTACCACGACCGATCGCCAGCGAGTTAAGTCAGTAGAGCCGGTAGGGTTGCCCTTTACCGAGGTGCAGCAGGCGGGCGATCGCATTGCCTGCTTCCGGTTTGACCGCATTGACCCCAACCAGCGCCACCTCTTTGGCTGGAAGGCCCTAGTCGAGGTCTACGGCATTAAGTATCAGCTCACCCCTCGCCAAGTCGAGTCGGCCCCGCCCCTGCCCCAGGACTATGGCCCTCGCTACCTGATCGACGATGACGAACTGTCTATGGATAAGCCCGCGATTCAGGCGGCCGCCCGCGAGAGCGTGGGCAGCGAAACCAATCTGCTGCGCCAGGTGCTCAGCATTCGCAACTACGTCTACGACAAGCTGTCTTACGCGGTGACGCCGGCGATCGAAACCCCCGAGGTCGTGCTCCAGCGGGGGCGCGGCTCCTGCGGTGAATACGTTGGTTTGCTGCTGGCTCTAATGCGCCTCAACGGCATCGCCTGTCGCACTGTAGGCCGCTACAAGTGCCCTGCCCACGCCGACCAGCCCGGCGTTTACCTAGAGCCCGACTTCAACCATGTGTGGATAGAGTTCTACGTACCCGGTTTTGGCTGGGTGCCCATGGAGTCAAACCCCGACGATGTGCAGGAAGGCGGCCCCTACCCCACCCGCTTTTTTATGGGCCTGCCTTGGTGGCATGTGGAAATGGGCAAAGAAGTATCCTTTGAAAAGCTGGTGTTGCCGGCGGGTAGCCCAGACACGCGCCTGGGCGACATTGCAGTTAACCACATGCGATTTAGGATTATGGGCGAACTTGTCCCCTAGGGGTTTGGGCAACAATCGAGCCACGTATCGGCGCACCGTGAGCGCCCAAAACCTAATTCTTAGCTCACCTGAAGGCGATGAGTATAAGTGGGCGTCCGTCACAACAGACGCTTAAGCTGCTGCTAGCAAGGCGACTAAATCTGCTTTCTTGAGCTTAGAGAGTCCTTTGAAATCGCGCTTTTGAGCCATGGTTTTGAGTTGTTGGGTGCTGAGCGACTCTAGCAGCTGACGGTCTGTAATTACCTCTGGCATGGGCTCTGGCGTGAGGTAAAAAACTTGTTCTAGCGTTTTTAGTTTTTTGCCAGCGGTAATGCGGCAGCCGAGTTTAGTAATGGGTTGCAGGTTCTTCCAATATTGGCGGGGAGCTGCATCTAACCGGGCCACTAGGGAGGCGTGACTGACACCTTTGAGAGGAGTGCTGGGTTGACTCATTAGGTAATCTAGAGCAGCAGAAATCTCCTCGCGGCTGGCGGTGGAAAGGTTAGTTTTTGGCAGAGTTTCTTGGGCCAGTGCTTGAGTAATCGCAACGGTCTCTGGCGCATCATCGGCAATAATGCACCAAACTTCTTCGAGCCCGGCCTCAGCGGCGACGGCATAAACAAACGAATTGCCAATCACTTGGTATTGATCAGGCGCAAGTTCTTTGACCACAAGCGGAACCCAGTTGCGCCCCTCTGGCCCGAGCTGGCTAGCTGCCGATTGAATGAGATATTCGTGGGCCTCGGTAGGTTCGCCAGGTTCAATTTCGTCAAAGGGCAAACACATTAAGTTGCCAACGTCTGAAAGACTCATTAGAGAAAGTACTCCTTTGCAAGGTTCATATATTGCTCTCGCGCCGCCTTAAATGCAAACGCGGCAGGCATGTGCATAAAATCGGCTTTAGAAATGAAAGCCATATACGGAATAGCGAGTATTTTTAGGTTTTCGTGTCCTTTTCGGTATTTGGGGTAGAAATAAGGTGTTAAATCAAAACCTCCCGAATTACTTTTGGTATCTTTAATGATTTTGGCAATTGCTTGATGCATTAACTGAACGGTAGGACCTTTGGGTCGAAGAGCATTGTTCATGAAGATAGGCAATGCTATAGGGCCAGAATCGCCTACTTCTCGCCGTCTTGCCTGTGCTTCTGGAATAAACTTTGTGATTGCAGTACCTGCATTTTGTAAGGAATGCAAGTTGTCGTGACGGGCTGGAATAAGTACTACATCGGCAGCGCAAACAGCCTTTTGAGCAAAAATTCGCCAATTGGGAGGTGCATCTATCAAGATGTAGTCGTAATCATGCTGAACTGATTCTAAAACTCTACGTAGAGCATGAAACTTGACTTGCTGTTTTACTTTGACTTCATCGAACTCAGTAACTAAATCTTCGTCGGCAAGAATGATATCGAAACCCCACGGCTCTTTCAATCGAGGGTGTTCAAATTTGTAGGTTGTGATAATCTCTCGAACAATAGACTCTTTACTTTTAAGAACGTCTAGAATCTTTCCTTTTAATGGTGGCAGATTAAGAGCATCACCTAAATCACTCTGATTAGGGTCAAAGTCTACAGTTAGTACTCGCTTTTTGAATATAGCAAGGGCAGCTGCTAAGTTTAGCGTAGTAGTTGTCTTACCCACGCCGCCCTTATTGTTGTAGACCGCCACTATCAGCGCTCTTTGAGGAGTTTCTATCCGCTCCTTCAATTCTTTGACGATTTGTTGAATATTTCCACTTAATGGTATGCAAGGTGTTACAGGATGTACGATCTTGCCGTGTTTCCGGAATAGTTGAGCATGAAGAGAATTTGTTAAAATTCCCCACTCAACAGACGCAGAGGATGGAGCTAATAGATAGCGTTTAAGCTGTAGAGATGCTTTGCGGTAGTCAGGATGCCGCTCGTCTGCAAAATTCGCCGATCGCCCTTTGACCTCCATATAGAGGTAGGGGTTCGCTTGACTATGAAGGAAAATGTCATCACCCGCATTCTTACGAGCGGCATGGTCAACAGTTAGTCTACCGACCCTAAAGCCGGGCACCATTTCTAAATCTTCAAATCCTAAAGCTTTTAAGAAAGCTCTGGAAAAATTTCCTTCAACGATAACTTCAGCGGCATCTGGGGGCAGAGCCTGTAAAGCTTCCTCTAAATTCATGTATAAGTTGCATGGCTTTAACCCTTTGTACAAAAAGAAGTCTTGAACATCTGAGCATTCAAGACAAAGTTGATAGAAGCTTTATGGAACTATTCGTAAGCGCAATGCCTCGTGCAGAGGTGCGATCGCCTTACTAAACTGTGATCAGCACCCCTGCACGATAAAATGGGTCAGTTGAGTTATTCTCTTTAACTTCATGTCTATTTCTAAAGACGAGGCCAAGCAGCTGCTAGAGCGCATGATTTTTGACGCCACCGATCCCCAAGACTGGGTGCAAGATGTATGGGGTCTCAGCCCACTGATGGGCGACAGTGCTGCCAAGCTGCTAGAAGCTTTCTATATCCTCATCGACTGTTGCCCCGACGAGCAGCTTGACAACTTAGTCAAAGGACTTTATCGAGACCAACTAGAGCTTTAGCTGTTTTCTCCTTCGGCACAAAGTTGGGCTTTGAGTCGGCGTTCAACAGAGGGCGATGAGCTGTTTTTCGTCCGTATTTACTGAGATCCAAGTTGCTTCTACAGATTTTTCGAACAACATCTTCCACCTGTGCTTCCCAACTTTTTGAGTACGAAAAGAATTGTTCTCTCAGAGCCAGAGCATTTTTTTGCTTTTGCCGATAAAACTCTTTGTCCGTTGCCAGCTTCAAGATAGCGTTCAAATAATCGTCTACGTTGTCAGGAGCAACTTCCACCGCTGCATCTCTAACTACAGATAATGCTGGGCAAACAGGAGATGTAACGATTGGTTTTCCCATGATGACGCCCTCAGCAACAACCTTGTTGAAGCCTTCAACAAAATCTTTAGTTGTTGGAACAGCGATGACATGGGACATTTCATACATCTTGCGAAGCTTGTTGCGATCGCAATGCCCATGGAGAACAAATTGCTTCTCAATGCCGGCCTCTAGAGCAGCCGCCTTAAGCTTTTCTACCTGGCTACCAGTACCGCAAATATTGAAAACGCAGTTGGGATTGGTAAGGATAAATCTTTTCGCAACCTCTAAAAGTAAGTAAATCCCTTTGCTTGATTCCACTCTGCCAGCAAACAAAACCTGAAATTTATCAGATTCAGCATCATAGTTTCGACTCTTGATGTCGTCAAGAAACTCTTTTCTATAGGCAGGAACAAACGTCCGAATGGGGCGGCTGCGACCATTGGTAATCTTGACGATCTGATCTTTAATGTCTTCAGAGACGACGCAAATTTCTACACAGCCGTACCGAAAGAACCAGCTATTCAGCTTTTGAATAATTTGCTGCACGGCGCTAGGCCGTTTGTACTTGGGCCACAAAGTACAGTGAATTGTGGGAATAATCTTAATGCCAAATAAAGGAAGAATACCTAGTAGGAACCAAAAGGTTCTATCTTCAGTAACGATTAAAATATCAGCCTTGAAGAGAATTACTGAAAAAATCAGTCTCAATCCTGACCAAAACTGACCAGCGAAGTAGGCCATGCTACTTCGGGATTGATATTTTAGAGATCTAAATTCAACTCTAAAGTCATTATCTTGAATGAGGCCTTTCTTGTCTCTTGACGAAATAAGCCAAGATTTCGCACTGAATTTTTTGGCTAATTCATAAAAATGTTGAGCGTAGGTGATTGCAAAGTGAGAAGGGTCATCTTGCCCTAAAACCCAGTGCATATACACGCTCGTAGCATCTACAGGGGCTGAAGAATATACTATCTTTAATTGTTTAGCAGAGTTCATGATTAGCAGTGGGGGCAGTTGTATTGAGGATTTTTATACCAATCGTCACACAGTTTCCTGTGTGTTATCTAAATGACATCTAAAACCACTATGGCGGCTTGCAAACGGGCGAAATTAGCATGCCGACTTTTTTGAGTGTTCTATCTATATATTTGAGTTCTTATCAAATAGGATGAGCGCTGAATTATATCGAGCTTGAAACTATTGACAGCCAAGCCCATGATATATAAAGCTGCCGAGCGAACCATACGCCTTTAGATAGGCTTTAGGCCTAGTTTTGACAGAGCTATTCCTAGCTTTGTTAAGCCAAGTTAAAGATAGTGAGTCTAGCTTGGCGATCGCGAACTAGAGCACTCCAGAAATTTTCAGTTTTTGGTTTTGCCAACGTCCTGTATTTCAACACTTCGGACGGTTCTTAATAGCTAACGATAGGATGCAAACTTTAACCTCTGCTGCCCTGGATTGGTTAAGAAAAGATTAACGGTTACAGCATTTGCTCAGAAAAGGTCAGCCTATTGGTATTTACGAATATACCCAATAGACCAGAGTGAATGCTATTCGCCCTGGTCTATTGAGGGGTTAAAAGCTAAGCTACAGAGCCGCTAAGAGGTGGTTAGACGAGCTGCCTGGCCCTCTACACTCCATTACGCTTATTACAATGCCAAAGTTTCAGGCTAGCCATTTGCCACTGTCTGTCGAATTAATTCAAACATCGCCCGTATGCCCATCGCCTCGCCGCCTTCGGGCCGACCGGGCAGACTGCGCACGTTCCAGGCCATCAGATCAAGGTGTACCCAAGGAATTTCAGGCCGGATGAACTCCTGCAAAAATAAAGCAGCGGTAATTGATCCGCCAAAGGAGCTGTTTGAGATATTGGAGAGGTCGGCCACGGAGCTGTCCATCATGCTGCGGTAGGGCTGGTGCAGGGGCAGCTGCCAGAGGGGGTCATCGACGGCTAAACCACAGGTCAGCAGCGTATTGGCTAGCTCGGGTCTGTTGCTAAAGCAGGCGGGTAGCTCAGTGCCCAGGGCAATGCGGGCTGCTCCGGTGAGGGTGGCAAAATCGACTACCAGTTGGGGGCCGGGTTCTTCGCACACGGCTTCCCACAGGGCATCGGCCAGCACCAGGCGACCTTCGGCATCGGTGTTGCCAACTTCTACCGTTAGCCCCCGACGGGAGGGCACTACATCCAGCGGGTGAAGGGCATTGTCGGCGATGCTGTTCTCAACCGCCGGAATGAGCACCCGCAGGCGCACGGGCAGATGGAGACCCATGATCATTTCGGCGAGGCCAAGGGCGTTGGCGGCACCGCCCATGTCTTTTTTCATTAGCTTCATGCCGGCGGCGGGCTTGATATCGAGGCCACCCGTGTCAAAGCAGACGCCTTTGCCTACCAGAGTCACTTTGGGGGCATCGGGGTTGCCCCAGGTAATGTCGAGCAGTCTGGGAGCTTGGGTATAGGCGCGCCCCACGGCGTGAATCATGGGGTAGTTTTGCTCAATTAGCTCATCGCCGGCCAGGGTAGTGAGGTTGGCAAGGTGGCGATCGCACAGTTTTTGAGCCGCTGCCTGAAGCTGCTCTGGCCCCATGTCGCCTGCGGGAGTGGTGATCAGATCGCGCACTAGGGTGGTGGCCGCCACGGTGGTGGTGACGTAGGCAGTGTCGGCTCCAGCCGGGGGCACAAGCTCTGCCGCCGGTGGGGGAGACTGGCGCTTGTAGGGGGTAAAGCTATAGCGACCCAGGCACCAGCCCAACCAGAGCTTGGTGGCCGTGGCGGCAGGCCACTCATCGGCGAGGGTGTAGGTGTGGGGTGGCAGGGTTTTAGCCAGGTTTCCCAGAGTCCAGGTGTCGACCGGGTCGGGTTTGCCCACCAGAACTTTAGCCAGGTTACCCTCGGGACCGGGCACTAGGCAGACAGTACTAGGGTCAGCCTTGAACCCCGTGGCCTGGGCCCAGGCTTGGCCGTCGGCGTGGTCTTTGGCGAGATCGGTCTGATTTACCAGGTAGATGGGAATCGGCGTTGACAACGTTACATCCTCCAGGGGTGGCACCCAAACCAATTAGTCTATCGAAGTTTTGGCTTGGGGGGTAAGGCTCAGCCCGCGCGGGCCTAGCCTTGGCCCAAGGCAAGTATTTAGATGGGTTTAAACTGGGTTTCTAGCTACTCGGCGCCTGGGGCGCTAGCTGCCAATAGCGGTAGCTGGCGTAGGCCATGGTGAGCACTCCAGCGGCAATCGCCGACTCATCCACTTCAAACTTGGGATGGTGTAGTGGGTAGTTGATGGCGCGATCGGTAAAGCCCACCCCCAAGCGAAACATTGTGCCTGGGGCGTGCTCTAAATACAGCGAAAAGTCTTCGGCACCCAGGGATGGCTCGTGGATAATTTGCAGATATTCGTTGCCTAGGACCTCACTGACACAGCGGGCGGTGAGCTCGGTCAGGGTGGGGTCATTGAGCACCGAGGGCACTCCACGGCGATAGTTGATCTCGTACTTGGCTCCGTAGGGCTGGCACACCCCCGCGATAATCGACTCAATCCACTGGGGCAGGTGGTTGCGGGTGTCGGGATGGAGCGATCGCACCGTGCCCAGCAGCTTCACCGTATCGGCAATTACGTTGGGGGCTCGCCCGCCCTGGATTTGGCCAATCGTCAGCACAATGGGGTGCAGTGGGTTCTGGGTGCGGCTAATGGCCTGCTGTAGGGTCGTAATCACCTGCGACGCGATCCAGATAGCGTCAATCGCCTCGTGGGGCCGTGCCCCGTGGCCCGATTCCCCCACAATAATAATTTCCAGATCATCGGCGGCGGCGGTGAGTGCCCCGTAGCGAATGCCAATAGTCCGCGCTGGCACCGTGGGGTAGGCGTGCAACCCTAAAATAGCTGCGACCCCGGCCATTACTCCGTCCTCAATCATCCAGCGGGCACCCTGGGCAGTTTCTTCAGCAGGCTGAAACAAGAACCGCGTGGTGCCCGGCAGCGGCAGGCCCAGCTGAGCCAGCACCATAGCTGTGCCCAGGCCCACTGTTGTATGTACATCGTGGCCGCAGGCATGCATCATGCCCGACTGGTTTGAAGCAAAGGGCAGGTTAACCCGTTCGGCAATGGGCAATGCATCCATATCAGCCCGGATCGCCAAAATTCTAGGGTCACCGTTGCCCGGTAGCTCAGCCACTACCCCAGTTTTGCCCACCAGCTCCTGCACCCGCAGCCCGCAGGAGGAAAGCACCCCCGCTACATAGGCTGCGGTTTTATACTCTTGTCCGCTGAGCTCAGGGTGGCTGTGCAGGTGGCGGCGAATCTCAATCAGGCGAGGTGAAATCGCCTCAACAATCGATTTAATCTGGCTCAGCATGGGTTAACACTGTCGGTAATGGCCACGTTTAGCCTAAAACAGGCCGGCTCTGATGTAACACACCGCACCAACCCGTTAGACTGGTTGCCCATTGACAGCCAATGTATCCCTAGGCGAGCCAAATTCTATTTGACAGGAGGAATAAACGGGTCGTCAGGTTGGGAACCACCCCCGCCGACCCCGCCGCCGTTACCAACGCCATTGCCCCCGCCGTTCTCGGAACCGTTGCCAACGCCATTGCCATTACCGTTTCCACCGGCGTTGTTGTTGCCAGGGTCACCGCCTACACCGACACCGACGCCGTTGTTGCCGTTGCCGCCGTTACCGTTGCCGTTGCCACCAGCGTTGTTGTTGCCGGGATCACCGCCCACACCTACACCGACACCGTTATTGCCGTTGCCAACGCCGTTGCCATTGCCATTTCCACCAGCGTTGTTGTTGCCGGGGTCACCGCCTACACCGACACCGACACCGTTATTGCCGTTGTTGCCTCTTGGATCGACACCTACACCCACACCGATGCCGCCGCCGCCAACCCCAATGCCTATGCTGCCGCCGTTATTACCGAAATCTCCCCCCCCAGCGATCGGAGGTTGATTAAGACTCGGGTCAGGTGCAGGGGTATTAACCACATCAGTCGGAAACTGAGAAGGGCTAGGAGAAACCCCAGCCGTAGCTGGAGATAGCGGCAGGTTTTGGTCAGTGATAATCTGACCATTGCTATCTATGCCAATCAAAGCTGGGTTCAGAGTGATGCTTTCAGCAAAAGGCACCTGCTCTGAC
This sequence comes from Nodosilinea sp. FACHB-141, assembly GCF_014696135.1. Classification (NCBI taxonomy): domain Bacteria; kingdom Bacillati; phylum Cyanobacteriota; class Cyanophyceae; order Nodosilineales; family Nodosilineaceae; genus Nodosilinea; species Nodosilinea sp. FACHB-141. Next base: position 156,043 of record NZ_JACJPP010000011.1, read on the forward strand.
AGAGCTTCTAGAGTCTCTTCGCGCACAGCCTCTAGGGCAGGCCCTAGGGGAGACTCAGCATTTGGATTGTCGAGTTCTAACCCCTCAACCAGCGGGCTGGTTTGGTAGAACGTGGGCAGGTCAAACTCAACCACCTGCACCTGATTATTTTGGATTAGGGCCATTTGGCCGCCGTAGAGGGCGTATTCGGTGGCGCTACAGTCGGCAACGCCTTCGCCGCAGCTGCTGGTGGTGATGGTCATGGGCCCGGCGGGGTTATTGGTAAGGGCCATAACCAGGGTCAGGTCGCTTTCTGGCACGTAGCGTACAACCACCGCTGAGCCCTGAATGCCCGTAACGGCACTGGGAGTTTGAATATTGGTGCGGCCCTGCCCCGGTGGGATTAGCAGCAGCACGGTGCCGTTAGTGAGTCGAAAATTGCGCGTGTTGGGCACAAACCGAAAGGTAGCTCGCTCACCAACCCGTGCCAGCGATCCATCGTTGAAGCGCAGGTCAGCCTGGGACGATGCGGCGGTGCGCAGGGCATCCCCGAGGGCTAAAAAGTCTGACATTCTCGCCGCCCGAGCCTGCCGTCCTCGAGGAATGAATTCAACTCGATTGCGTAGGGCTTCGACTTCGGCTCGGGTGAGGGTCACACTGGCTTGGGCTGGCAAACCCGCCAGCACGATCGCCACCAGAGAGGCTAGCCCGGTAATTTGAGTGGCTAGACGTCGGTGGCTCCGACGATAAAATTTACCGACGTTCAGCATGGCACAACCGCAGTAACAGCTTCTTAGGGTTTGAATGCTCTGGGCCAGGCAGCAGTGCGCTGGGAAGGAGCAGTTATTGACAACACTAGGAACACGACCAGTTCCGCTAACGACAATCAGGGGACCCTACGTATTTCTACAGTCTTGTGATAACAGATCCGTAAGAAAGTTATAAAGTGCCTGACAGACATTTTACTTCATCTTCATATACACATTACTTGATAAGTGCACAAGGTTCTTTACAGGGTGACAGGCGCTATGGGCTCTATTGTCGGATCGTGGCCTCCCACCTGGTTAGTGCGCAATACCCACAGGCTGGCTCCGTAGCGGAGGCAGAGCTGGGTTATGGTGTCGCTGGCTTTGCGAGGTAGCATGGTGCGCCAGCTCAACAGTCCACGGCCCACGGTCTGAAGCGGAAAATCTGACAGGTTGCTGCCCAAAGATTCTCGCTCGTCGGCCCAGTCGGCTCGGGCGCTGCCAAATGGCAGGAGTTTTTGCTGAAGGTGGCGGCGTAGGTCAAGCAACTGTTGAAACTGTTGGGCCTGGTCAGGGTTGTTGGCCTCCCAAGCTTTGAGGGTAGTTCGGTGGGCGATGACCGCAGCCTCCAGGTGGGCGGCGCTGGCGTACATGGCCTGGTTAGAATCTTGGGCGCAGTTGTTGGCGGGGCCGACGTAGGTAACGCCGGTGCCGTCGCCGGTGCGGTAGCGGGCGGTCATGAGCTCTAGCTCGATGCGCAGGTCATCGAGGGCGGCCCAGGCGGCCCCGTTAAAGTCAAAGGGCTCGGTGTAGGCGGGCAGCTTGATCAAAATGTCGGAGACGGGACGGGTGCCCAAAAATCCCCACTGGCGATCGCCCATGTACTTTGACCAGTCGAGGGTACCTGCCACCAGCCCGCGCTGGTTGTGGGTATAGACCTGGTGATAATGGATATCGAACTGTAGCTCCTGGGTGAGTGGCTCGCGTGCCACGGTGGCGATGCCGTAGGCAAAGTGACCAAAGTAAACCGGGCCTCGGGCGGCGGGCTCGCGTTTTTGGCCGCCGATACCGCCGTAGACATGCACCAGCAAGGCCTGGTCTCCCTCTTGCCACTCGGCGATTGCGGCCTGCTCAGAGGGGGTTTTAGGGTCGATCAGCACCGACTCGGTGGTGCCTTTTTTCTGCTCCAGGTTTTCCCACGATTCTCGGTGCAGGTGCTGCCGCCCTTGGCGGGCGCTGGCGATGGTGCGATCGGGTCGCAGCTGAAAGAGTCGGCGGGGCCGCAGCGCCTGCACCACAAACTCGCCGTCGTGGGCCTGGGCACCGTGGATGTACCAGCCGGTTGAGTTGAGGGGCGATCGCTCCAAATCCCGACTGGTCGATGGCTCAATGCCATCCCCGTCGGGCACAACCTGCGGCAGTCGCACGGTTTCTTTAAGTCCGTCAAAGGTTTGAGTGTCAGGGTTGTAGTGAACGACATGGTAGCGATCGTTCGCTCCTGCCACCGGGCTCAGAAACTGCACCAGGGCGTAATAAAGACCAGCAATTTGAATCGGCTCATTGCCAATGGTGAGGGTGAGAGAGGGGGTAGGGGAGTGGGGAGTGAGGGGGAGGGTGCTCCATTCGTCGCTTGCGATCGCCTCCACAATGACGGGGTCAGGCAGCTTGACGATAATGTCGTCAACGGGGTGAGCCCCGGCCAAAGATTCTAATGGGGTGACCAACCGCCAGTGGTTGAGGCGGGTAGGCACAATCATGCCCTCCCGGTGCGAGGCCTCGGCCTCGGCGCTGAAGTGGATGTCGCGGGTCACGGCCTGGAATCGCTTTTTCAGCCCTGGATTGCATCGCCAGCGCAGGTGTACTCGCTGCCCCAGGTAGTGCTGGTAAGCCGGAGGCGTGTGCAATAGCTCGAACCAGACGCCCTCTAGCTGGAGGCGCTCGTGGGCGTTGGGCAAAATCAGCCGCCCTAGCCAGTCGCCCACCGGGCGGTACTGGGGGGCGGGCAAGGTCTGCTGCACCGGGTAGTAGCTGGGGTGGTTAAACGGCGCGCTCTGAAACCGGTAATAGTCGCCGGGATTGACCACCTGAATCTTTTGAATATCCAGGTACTGGCGCAGGTCGCCCGCCACAATATCGAGGGTGAGGTCGAGGGTTTGCTGCAGGTGGCTGCGGCCATCGGGCAAAAAGGCCTGGTCGTCGAGCACACCGCCGGGCACCTGATGACCCACTGGTCCTAAGCTGATGAAGCTGATTTTGCCTTTGCGTTTGGCCCGATTCCAGTAGCTTAAGGGGGCGATCGCCCAGCGCCGCGGAAACATAATTGGCCCCAGACGCTCGACTGGGTCGCGGCTGCCCACCAGGTGGTAGAGCTGCTCCGCCTCCATCACCCGTCCGTTGCCGCCAATCACCCCAGCGAGAGAAACCACCTCAATTGGGGCGCCCAAAGCCCGCTTGAGAAAGGGCACAATGCCCACGGCAATTTGCCCACCCCCGCTGTAACCAATCAGCGTGAGGGGAATGCCCCCTTGGACTGGGTAGCCGTTTTCTAACAAGCTTTCGTAGACCTGCTGGGCCACCCCCTGGTTGTAGATGGGGCCAAAGCGCTGGTCGGCCGACACCGCCACAATCAAAATGTTGCGAATGTTGATGATCATCCCCACCCAGGGGCCGAGCCGCCGAGTCAGGGTTTCGACCCCGCGCCAAAAGAATGCCAGGGGACGGTTTTCCGTTAGCGAACGGTTGAGCACCGAGTAGGAAATCAATCCCTTGACCAGGGTGATGTCGTCGGGGAGCTTGTGATCCAACTCGTCGAGGTAGCGAGCCACGCTGGGCTGGTAGTCGGCGGTGGCCTGGCTGATGCCGTCGAGGTAGACAATGTACCGGCGGGGCAGCTTAGTGGTGGCTCCGTCGGTCTTGGGCGTCTCAGGCGGAGGGGAACCGTCACCGTACCAACCGGCCCACCAGCCTAGAGCCTCCAAGGGAGCCAGCATGGCCCCCACCACCAGGGCGATCGCGCCAATCCAGATCAAATCGGCAAACCAGCGAGCCGGACGGCTCTGGCCATACCACTGGGTCATCAACCCCCTTAGAGGTTCTAGGCTAAGGGCAACCACCAGGGCTAGCAGACCCAAACCGCCGTAGATCCACAGCAGGGTCAATCGCCGCGATCGCGGCTTGAGCAGGGCTCCCGGCAAAGGTGTAGCACTAATATGGGTGGGTATCGCCCCCGGTAGTTCTGGCCCCAAAGGATTGGCCGCAATTAGCAGTTTGAGCTGACCGCGATCGACCACCAGCTGTACCCCCGCCGCCCAGTTGGCCAGCCAGCGCCCCAGGTTGACAATGGGCTGCCCCACGGTGGTTTGCTGCACCACCACCAGCCCCAACCAGCCGAGGGCCACATGCCCCGCCGCCTGCCCCACTGGAATCTGGCCCAACACCGCCAGAGCAAACACCACGGCCAGCAGGCTGAGCAGCGCCAGTAGCCGCAGCAGCGGCACGCCCAGATAGGGCATGGCCCCCAAAAAGCTAAACATCAAAGGCAGATAGCTCAAGGCTAAACTACCCTGCACTACCCGCCAGGGAATCGGTTGATCGAGCAGCCAGCGACTCACCATCCAAATGCTGAGCACCCAAAACAGATAGCCTGCTACAAACAGCAGGGCCGACAGCACCAGGCTGAGCACAAACCGCAGCGGCTTGACTCGGTTGACAAAGAGCACAATGCCCTGACCCACCGCCTGGGAAAAGCCCGCGACAAACACCAGCCCCAGGACGATGCTGTCGGGCATCTGGTGAAAGACTTGAAAGGCTTCTGGGTCTAATCTCAGCACCCCTCCCACTAGCTGCCAAAGGGTGTTGAAGGCAGGGTCAGCCATGGTTGGGGCTCGGCAGGCGATTCTCCCCTGGAGAGGCTGCGCCATCGCCCAAAGTTGCTGCCAGAGTCGCTGCCGCTCGCTTGAGCGGGCTCAGCAACTCCAACGGCAAGTTGAGCTGATTCAGCCCGGCCGCCTCCTTGGGCTGATGCTTGGCCCTGGGGTTAGGAGTACTAGCTTTCGCTTCTGAAGGGCCGTGGAAGTCACTGCCGCCGGTCATCACGAGGTTGTGGTCACGGCAGTAGGTTTCTAAACGCCGAATATCGCTGGGGCTGTGGTGGGGGTGGTAGACCTCGACCCCCATCAGACCGGCCTCCACTAGCTGAGGCAGGAGCGCATCGACGGTTGAGCCTTTAAATAAATAGGGATGGGCCCATACCGGTACGGCCCCGCAGTCCCGCAGCAGCTGAATGCCTTCAGCGGCAGAAAATTTGTCGTACTGCACAAAGACGGGGCCATTGTCTCCCAGCCAGCGATCAAAGGCCTCCCGCTTCGAGTCGACATAGCCTGCTTTAACCAGGGCCGCCGCCAAGTGAGGACGACCGGGAGCCATATTGCCCGCCATGGCAGGTAGCTCAATGGGGTAGCCCAGTTCGGCCAGCTTTTCGACCATCTGCTGGGCGCGGCGGCGGCGACCTTCAATGCGCTCTACGAGTGGTGGTTCCAGGGATTCTCGATTGGGGTAAAAGCCCAGGATGTGCAGCGATCGCCCGTTCTCCACGGTGCTCAGCTCGACCCCTGGCACCACCTCTAGGGCATCTCCGGCGGCGGCGATCGCGTCATCCCACCCGGCCACGGTGTCGTGGTCAGTAATCGCCAATGCCTTCACCCCCGCTGCGATCGCTGCTGCTACGAGTTCAGCGGGGGAGAGAGTGCCGTCAGAAAAGGTGGTGTGGCTGTGCAGATCGAGCATTGCAGAGTAGCTACTTTCTTTCCATTGTGCCGTATATGCCCGCTACGCCGCTGCCGTGGCCTGGTCAATGGCCTTTTCTACCAGAGCTTTTGCCTTTTCGTCGAGGGCTAACCAGTCGATTTCACCATCCTCGTCGAGCAAAGCTGGATCCACTGAAACGGGCTGCTGAGGCTGGTAGTTGTCGAAGCACACCTCAAAGCACAGTTCCCAAACGTCTAGGGTTGCCGTGCGAGACTCCTCAGCTGCGGCTTCGCCGGCGCTCTGGGTCAGCCGCAGCTCATAGCCAGGGGCTGGAGTAGGCAGCTGACTGAGCTGCTGGCGAATAGCTTTTTCGTCATCTGGGGAAGCCTCAGAGAGCTGGGCGGCTAAATCACGAACTTGCTGGCGCTGCTCAGGGGTGGCATCGCCGGGCCAGCGCAGCTGCTCTAGATAATCGGTACGCCAGTCGAGGGTTTCAGTGTGTTTGCGAATATTGTCGACTACGCGAATTAGGCAAGGCTGCATGAGCTCAGCCGCTTGGGCTTCATCGGTGGGAGAGGCAAAGGTTAGCATAGCGAAACCTAGGACAGCGTCGGTGCGTCGATCTGGGTTGGCCCAGCTGAGATCAATCTCGCCAGTGCAACCGCGTGACAGCATTTTAGCTGACCCCTGCACCTGCGAAATTCGTCTGCCCCTGCTTCAATAGAAGGCGAGAGGGCAGCCTTGCACTGCCGTCACCCCCGAGGACCTATGCCCCAGCGGCCTTTCCATAGCCCCGGTGCCGGGCTTGAATATCGCTTGCTGATGGCCCTGATCATGGCCAGTGCTGCCCTGGTCACGGTGCTGTTGATTCAGCTATTGCTGCCCTGGCTAGTGGTTGGAGGGCTAATTGCGGGTGCCCTGTGGTTTTGGCGGCGGCAAAGAGCCCGAGATCGAGCGCTGCACCAAATTTTCTATGCCCAGGTTGCGGCCCATCAGGGGCGGCTTAGCGTGCTCGACTTTGCGATCGCCGCCCAGCTTACCGGCAGTGAGGCCCGCCGCTTTCTCGACCAGCGCGCCCAAGATTTTTGGGGCGACTTTGAACCTACCTCAAACGGGGATGTGCTCTACACCTTTCGTCCCACTACCCTAGACGCCGAGGTTGCAACGCTCCAGGTGCTCTCGCTCACCGCTGCCGATCTAGCCCAGCGCTTGGGCTGCACCGAAGCTGAGTTGACTCAGCCGTCGGTGGCGGTGAATCTGCTGATATGGAGCCGCGATCGCGATCCCGACGGCTGTGGCTGGCGGTACGATGCTGGGCGCGATCGCTACTGGCCGGTACCAAAGGGTTAGGGGTACAAGTCAGGTTTCAGGCACAGCTTTCGCCTCTGAGCTGCGATCCGAAACCCGAAGCTCAAACTCCCCCTCAACCATGAATCTTTGACCAAATCCTTTACAAAATGGCCACCGTTTCTGAGCATGGTAAAGGTCTTTCACCACGCACTAGGAACAGGTATCTATGGAACGCACTTTTTTAATGATCAAGCCCGACGGTGTCCAGCGCGGTTTGATCAGCAATATCATTGGCCGGTTTGAAACCAAGGGCTTCACCCTGGTGGGCCTCAAGTTTATGGCCGTCTCCCGAGAATTGGCCGAAAAGCACTACGATGTGCACCGCGAGCGCCCCTTCTTCGCCGGCTTGGTTGACTTCATCACCTCTGGCCCCGTGGTGGCTATGGTGTGGGAAGGCGAAGGTGTGATCGCCTCTGCCCGCAAAATCATCGGCGCGACCAAGCCCCTAGAAGCTGAACCCGGCACCATTCGTGGCGACCTGGGTGTGACCGTAGGCCGCAACATCATCCACGGCTCCGACGCTCCCGAAACCGCCCAGGCCGAAATCGCCCTGTGGTTCACCGACAGCGAACTCGTCAGCTGGGAACCCGCCGCCAAGGGCTGGCTCTATGAGTAAGAGACCTAGACAGGTTTCTTGAGCCAATAGCGACAAACAGCGCAGCGTTCGTTTCACGGAGGCTGCGCTGTTTGTCGCTAAATAGTGAGTGAATTAAGCGTTGTCGAAATGAATTTGCAATTCCCCAAAGTGACGAACTGTCGGCAAGTCTGAGTCAAAGTCTGGGGTGCCAGGACGCTGGACTGCATATACTTGCCAACCTGCATGCTGGGCGGCAGCCAATTCTCCTGGGTGATCGGACAAAAACAGCAACTCCCCGGCAGCAATTCCTAGCGTATTAGCAATTTTTTCGTAGGAAGTTGCATCGACTTTGGCTCCGGTGGTGGTGTCGAAATACCCCTGAAAACAAGGGGTCAGATCGCCCACAATGGTATGGGCAAACAGTAGTTTCTGCGCTGCGATCGAGCCAGAGGAATAGATATATAGCGGCACTCCTCGCCGGTGCCACTCCTGAATGTGGGCGGCAGCATCGTCATAGACGTGGCTGTAGTAGGCCTTGGTGCGGTAGCCCTCGTCCCAAATCATGCCCTGCACGGCTTTGAGGGGGGTGACCTTTTGGTCAGCTTTGGCCCAGGCCAAAAGTTGGGCGATGCAGCCTTCTACAGATAGGTTGGCATCGCCCACCTCAGCCCGCACTTGGGCCAAAATGGCTTGCCCCTCAGCCGTGGGAGCGATCTCAGCCACAAAGGCCTCTAGCCGCTCCGTTGCGTAGGGGAACAGGGTATTTTTGACGAAGGCAATGTCGGTGGTGGTGCCTTCAATATCGAGCACGATCGCCCCTAGGGGTCGCTCTTCAAGCAAAAGCATGGTACTGGGGATATCCCTTAGCGATGGGGCTGTCGGTAAAGTGGGCCACCCAACCCTCGGGGTTATTGAACAGGCGAATGGCGGCGAACTGAGGTTCCTCACCCATGTCGAACCAGTGGGGGGTGTTGGCGGGTACGCCAATTAGATCGCCGGCGGTGCAGAGGGTGGCGTAGATTTTGTCGCCCAAGTGTAGGTAAAACACGGCCTGTCCCTCCACGAAGAAGCGCACCTCGTCTTCTTTGTGAATGTGCTCATCCAAAAACTTCTGCCGTAGCTCGGTCTTTTGCGGATGCTCTGGGTGCATGCGAATCACGTCGGCGGTGATGTAGCCGCTCTCGGCTTTGAGGCGATCGATATCTTTGGCATAGGCGGTCAGAATGGCTTCGGGGTCGGCCGCTGGGGGCAGTGGTGCCTGAGTCTGCCACTGCTCAAAGCGGACGCCAGCGCTGGCCAGGGCAGCGGCGATCGCGTCTGCATCCCGGTATTCATTCAGCAGGGTCGCGCCGTCTTGATCGCTAAAAACACGAAGTAGGGTCATTGGAGTCAGTCCTTGAATTGAGGGTGTCCTGAAGGGATAAGCGAGTGGGGGCTAAACAAATTTTTGATCGAGCAGTAGGGCCTGCAGCGCACAGCTCACCAGCACCTCCAATGCCTCAGTGGCCATGCGCGCCTGGGGCACGGTGGCTCCCCAGCTATACAATCCGTGGCCCGCAATCATATAGCCCACCGACGCTGGTGCCGCCTGTAGCTGAGTCAGCACGGTCTCGCTCAGAGATACCATATCTTGACTGTTGGCCACGATTGGGATGGCAACCTCTCCATCATGGGTGGTAATACCCGGCAATGCTTTAAGCAATTCATAGTCTGTTAACACCAGGTTGTCTTGCCCCCGGCTCAGCAGCCAGCGAGAGAGACTAACGCAGTCTATAGAATGGGTGTGCAGCACCGCGCCTACCTCTGGGTAGGCCAGGTAGAGACTGGTGTGCAGCAGCGTTTCGGCCGATGCCCGCTTCTCCGGGCTGAGGGGTTGCCCCTGGCTATCGACCACCATAATGTCGGCGGGGGTGAGCTGTCCCTTGTCGCGTCCCGACACAGTAATGGCTAACTGCCCCTCGGCCAGCCGAGCCGAGTAGTTGCCGCTGGTGGCCGGTGCCCAGCCTTTGCTGGCCAAGAAACCGCCTGCCTCTACTAACGACTGCGCGATCGCCTCAAACTCCATTCTCTAAGCCAGCCCTTACGGATAATTTTGACTCACTACTCTAACACCATTGGCCCCATCACCGATGTCGCCTGCCACAGCTGGCTAAGGGGAGCTGACCGCGGAACTGGTAACGCGATCGCTTCAAGCAAACTGAACTGGATACAGTTCAGTACCCTTGGCAACAGAAATTTCGCCGGTATTTTGGCATCAACACAGCGATGTTTGGGTAATTATCAGGCCGTTGCGTATAAGTACGTTATGAAAAAGATTAATTTTTGGGCATAACTATAACAAGCACCCACATGATTTCAAGAGGTTGTTTGCATATGTCCACCTGCGCCGTCACCAAACAAACCGTCCTATCGGTGGATGACAGCTTAATTAGCCAGCAGATGATTAAACGCGCCTTGGACAACAGCTATCGGGTGCTGCTGGCCGACAATGCGGTGGATGCGCTGACTGTAATTTCTCAAGAGATGATCGAAGCCCTGCTGCTCGATATCTCAATGCCCGGCATTGATGGGTTTGAGCTCTGTCGCACGGTGCGCAGTCTGCCCCGGTTCAAAAACCTACCAATTGTGATGGTCACGTCTCGCGATACTGAGGCCGACCGGCAAGAAGCCCGCATGGCGGGAGCTTCTGGCTATTTGACCAAACCCTGCGAACCTGAGCGGCTCAAAGCCGTCATGGGTAGGCTGCTGCCCAAAGGCCTAGCCACAAACTAACCTCAGCATCCCAAATCGCTGACCTGCTGCGAAGTCGCGTTTGAACCTTTCCCCAGCTCAAATTTGAGCACCTTTGCAATCCAATAGAGACCGGAAAAACTAGTTTTTCCGGTCTTTTGTTTTTAGGTTCTTTTAGTACTTAAGACGGCTGGTCGGCTCTTTAGTGACTCGAAGGCTGCTAAATCAGTCGGTTGAGGGTTTCAAACAGCACATCTTGGGTGAAGCTGCCCTTGGTAATATAAGCGTTGGCTCCGGCCTCGGCCCCTCTGCGGCGATCGTCCTCACTGGCCAGGGTGGTCACCAGCACCACGGGTAGTTCGCTGTATTCCCGCTGCTGCCGAATGCGCTGGGTGAGGCCCAGCCCATCCAAATTCGGCATTTGCACATCGGATACGACGGCATCAAAAGGCCTGGTCTGTAACTTGTTAAAGCCGTCTAGGCCATCTACCGCAGTCACCACTTCGTAGCCTGCCGATTCTAAAATGCGTTTTTCCTGGGTGCGGGTGGCGATCGAGTCTTCCACCAGCAGAATGCACCGAGGACGGGCTTCGGTCGGGGCTGCAGTGCCGGTCGAGCTAAGCTCCGGCAGCTTTAGAGAGCTGCCTCGCTGACGTACCGCCGTGATCAAATCTTGAGGGTTGAGCACCATGCAGACATCGCCAGTGCCTAAAATAGTGGCCCCAGAGATATACCGCACTCGCTTGAGCAACTGGCTTTGGGGTTTGAGCACCACCTCCTGCTCGTCTAGCAAAGCTTCGACAAAGAGACCTAGGCGATCTGGGCCAGACTGCAAAATAATGCAGGCATGCCGCTTCTGGGGCCGTTCCCCCTGGTCGGATTGCCATCGCCCGCGCTGCTTGGGCTCAACCCTCGGCAGCCCCAGCAGATCGGCTAGCCACACCACCGAAAGTGGGCGATCGTCGTGCTTGATCGCGTTGTAGCCCTCTAGAGTAAAGATCTCGCTGGTCTGCACTAGGCAGGCCGTCTCTACAAACTCGGCGGGCAGGGCAAAGGTTTGACCGCCCGCCGCCACTAGCAGAACGTGGGCCGTGGCCAGGGTAGTTCCCAGCTGAACGCGGAGGGTGCAGCCCTCGCCCGGTTTTGACTGAACCTCAATACTGCCCCTGAGGCGATCGACGTTAGTGCGTAGTACATCTAGGCCGACTCCGCGCCCGGAGATCTCGGTTACCAGGGTGCGACTCGAAAACCCAGGACTGAGAATCAGCCCCTGAATTTGTGTGGCAGTCAGCAGCTCTAGTTCTTCTGGACGATATAGCCCCCGACGTACAGCTGCTTGTTTGATCGACTCCACATCGAGCCCCCGGCCATCGTCACTCACTTCAATGCTGATGCCTGCCGATGTGCGGTAGCCGCGCAGGGTGATGGTTGCCACTTCTGGTTTGCCCTGCCGCAAGCGCTCGGCAGGTGACTCAATGCCATGGTCGATGGCATTGTGAATCATGTGTAGCAGCGGGTCTTTCATCTCTTCGAGAATGCGCTTGTCGGCGCGAGTGTCGCCCCCTTCAATCAACAGCTGCACCTCTTTGCCCTCCTGACGGGCCAGATCGCGCACCAGTCGGGGAAACAAGTTAAAGAGCGTAGACAGCGGCAGCAGGCGCAGGGTGCGAATGCCCTTTTCTAGGCCGTCGGTGATGGTCTCTAGGCGGGTGGTGTCGGCGTGGAGGGCGCTGCCGAGCTGGCGCACCATGGTCCCAAACTGCTCTAGGTGCTGCTCAGTACGATTCTGAAAACTGTCTAGCTGTTGCCAGACGGGCTTGCCCTGCTGGGCATCGTGAAGCAAAAAGCGACTCATCAAAAAGTCGCGACTCCACTCTTCCCACAAGTTGTTGATGGCGTCGATCTCAGCCAGCCGGTGGGCGACGCGAATTTTGGTGACCGTCAGCTCACCGCTCTGGGTCATCAGAGCGTCGAGGCTCTGGGTGGGGACGCGGATGGTCTCGATGCGGTAGTCGGTGGTGTTGGTTAGGCCGGGGTCTGAGGAATTGTGGGTGGGTAAGGGGGTAGTGTGAGGGGGTGTAGGAGTAGGGGGTGCAGGAGTAGGGAGGGAAGGGATTTCTGGAAATAGTTCTACGGCGTGACTGAGTAAATCGGGGGATGGCGGAGGGGCACCGATGGTTTCAGCGGTGGGGCTCGCGGGTTTGGGGCTAAGGGAAGCACCCATGAGTTCGGCCAGGACGTAGAACAGGTTGATATCAGTGGATTCGCCAGTGGTGGCTTCGTGCACTAGCTGCTTCATGGCGGCTAGGCCATGGGAGAGGCGATCGCATAGCTCCGCTGAGAGGGCTGCTTCGCCGCGCAGGAGTTCGCCGAGGATGTGCTCGATCTGGTGGGCGACCTTGCCGAGATCGGTAACCCCAAGCATGTTGCCATCGCCTTTGAGGGAGTGGGCCTCGCGCATAAGCGCCTCGAGGGTAGCTGAGTCGTCGGGGTGCTTTTCGAGGTAGAGCAACCCGTCGTCAAGGGCCTGCAGGCGCTCTTGGCTGGCGGTCTTGAAAATATCGCGCAGTTCGCTGTCGGTAATGTAGCGATCGCTGAGGTGAGGCGCGATCGCAGGGGCATCAATCAGGGCCGTACCATTTTGACTGGTTGCTCCCCCCATCTCCAGCAATTGAACCGGAGAAGCATGGTTAGGGCCGAGACCATTGGTGTCTACTGGGGCGATCGCGCGATCGAAAATAGCATCGTCTACCTCTAGGGCCATGACCGGAGCAGGCGGCGCGGCTTCTGCCCCCATCAGCCTAGCCAGCACATAAAACACCTCTACCTCAGCGGTTTCGCCTGTCACCGCAGCGTGAACGAGCTGACGCATAGCTGCTACACCGTAGGCGAGGCAGTCAAACAGATCCGCGCAGAGGGCTTGCTCTCCGCGGCCGATGGACCCCAAAACATGCTCAATCTGGTGGGCGACCTTGCCCAAATCGGTGGCCCCGAGCATGTTGCCGTCGCCCTTGAGGGAATGGGCCTCGCGCATGAGTGCTTCGAGGATGGCCGAGTCGTCGGGGTGCTTTTCGAGGTGGAGCAGCCCGTCGTCGAGGGCCTGCAAGCGTTCCTCACTGGCGGTCTTAAAAATGTCGCGGAGTTCGGTGTCGTCAATCATCATGGCAGGCGCTTCCCTCCGATAGGGCATGGGTTGTAAGGGCAGGCGAGTGGGTCTAACCCGTAGAGATGTCTTCTCCTCAGCCTTCGGTGTTTAAGCTGTTAGGAAGGGGAAAGCAGCTTAAATAGCCACCTTGAGCTGGAGGGCACTCTCGTTGAGCTGATGGGTGCCAACCTTAATTTGGGTAATGCCGTGGGCGGTTTCTTGGGCTCCGGTGTTGAGGCTGTTCATGGCGCTCACCACCTGCTGAATGGCAACCGCCTGCTGCTTCACGTTGAGAGAAATCTGCTGGCTGTTGAGCACCACGTTGTTAACCGCCTCGGCTACCCCGGCAAAAGCATCGGCGGTTTCCTCAGCAATTCTGACCCCCTCTTCGACGGTTTTGGTGCCCTCGTCGGTGACCATCACCGTTGAGTTGATGGCGGTCTGAATGTCGGCCACCAGGGCGTTAATCTTTTCGGCCGATTTTTTACTTTGATCGGCTAGCTTGCGAATTTCGCCAGAGACGACCGCAAAACCCTTGCCGTGCTCGCCGGCGCGCACCGCTTCGACGGCGGCGTTAAGGGCCAGCATGTTGGTTTGGTTAGCCAAATCGCTGACTAGGCTAGAAATGCCGCCAATTTGGTTGGTTTGCTCGCTCAGACGGAGAATTTGATCGGCGATCGCGTCCACTTTTTCTCTGAGGTCGCCCATGCCGTCAAGGCTACGTTCAACGGCACGGGTACCACCTTCGGCTAAGGCTAGGACCTGTTGAGCACCGGCGGCGGCGGCTTCAGCTTGCTCTGCCGACTGCCGTGACGAAGCCCCTAGCTCATCCATAGTGGTGCTGGTTTCGCTTACCGAAGCGGCCTGTTGGCTGCTGCTGCGCTCCTGCTGCTCAATGCTGGTGGCAATTTCGCTGGCTGAGCTAACAATGTTGCCTGCCGCCTGGTCCATAATGCGTGAGGCTTTGATAATTACCAAGGTGCCAATCAGAGCCGACAGCAGTAATGAGAGAGTGGCCGCTATCAGCAGCGTAAGTTGCAGCCGCCATAGGGCGGCCGCTTGGATCGTTTCTTGTCTAGCGACAATCTCACCTTCAAGGTCTTCCATATCGGTCAACAAGCTGCCGATCTCGCCGGTTAGAGCGCGCCCGTTGCTTTCTCGCCAAATTTGCACACCTGCTGCGGTCTGATTTTGGTTGACCAGATCGATCATGCCTTGATGGAGAGTAATAAACTGATTGATTAGAGTTGTAAGCTGAGCTAGGTTTTGCCGCTGTTCTTCATTGGTGATTTGAGCATCTAGCTCACTGACCACAGTCATGTAGTCTGATTTAGCTTCATTGAAGTCTAATAGAGAGGTTGGGTGTCTCTGAAGTAAATAGCCACGGGTGGCACGGGCCATAATCTGAAGGTTGAGGTTGACATGGTCAACCTTTTCGTGAGTTTCCCAAGCGCTTCTGAGTTCCCCAGAGATAGTCATAAGCTGGCGCACATTAGCCGCTGCCATGCCCGCAGACACTACAAGTGCGAGTACTGGTACAGAGTAGCCTAGTACAATCCAGTGGCGTAGTTTCCAGGACTTGCGTTTGTTCATGGTGTCTCTCTGCAGAAGGGATGAAGAAAAAAAGCTAAAGGGATTAACTTTAGGGTTTAGGTCTAAGGAATCTTTCATGGTTAGCTAGTTTGAATGATCGACAACAAGATCGCCTGCGGTCAGCAATTTGGGCAGATCTAGAAGGGTTAACATAGAGTCGCCATGCTGAGCAAATCCTTTGAGGTAGGGGTTATTGCTGGAGTGGACGGCGGTGGGCGTTGCTGCTATCTCTGAAGCGTGCAAATAAATCACATCGAAAACATCGTCAATGACAACCCCTGCTACTAGGGAACCTAGTCGCATAACCACTGCTGTTTTGGGCTGGAGAGGAGCTGCCGGAGTCAAGTTTAGAAAGTGGCGTACATCCACTAAAGTTAAAATTTCGCCGCGCAGATTTATGTTTCCAACAATGTGCGCTGGGCAACAGGGAATGGAAGTAATCTGAGGCACTTCAGCAAATTCGTGCACGCTCTCTAACCCCAGAGCAAAGCGTTCGCCTTCTAAACCAATGACTGCCACCGCTGACAAATCTGACGTGCTTTCGTCGGCAATTAGCTGGGTTAATCCAGCGGCTCGGGCTTGGAGCACCTGTCGCTCGGCAGGGCTAAACTGCGCCATGAAGCGGTTGGTTTGGACCTCTGCAACCGAGGACGGGGCTGCACTGTGGGAGCCTTGCCCGAGGGCCACTGGGTCTATTAAGACAATGACGGTGTCTCTCTGGCGGGCGAACCCAACAGTCAGTGGGTGTTCGCCACAGCCAAAATAGGAAGTTTCTAGGGCCGCAGTGATGCTGCTAGGGGCGATCGCCTCTACGTTTTGAATTTGGTCTACGACTAAGCCGAGCTGTCGACTGCCGCACTGCACCACGATAACGGCTTGGCTAAGGGCGTTGGCCTGCTGGGGATAACCTAGGCACACCCTAAGGTTGATGACCGGCAGTAACTGACCGCGCAGGTTCAGCACGCCAGCAACTTCTGGCCCCGATTCAGGTACCGAGATCAGAGCAGGCAGCAAAAACATTTCCTGTACGGCCTCAGCCGCTAGCCCGTAGTGGGCACCGTCTAGGGTGAACAAGAGGTAGGATGTCGGGGTCATCACGGGTTGCCCCCAAGGGGAATAAAGCACGGCAAGGTAGAACGCAGATCCCTCCAGCCGACTCGATGAAGTCTGGGTTCGAAAGAAATCAATGCTTCGGGCTTAGCATTCCCCCATGGAATGAGTTATCCGCAATTCAGAGAAAATGTCTGGGCTCTAGCCATCGCCAGAACGATTAGGACATTTCACATACTCTTGCGTGATGGCTATATACCGTTGTGCTGCACCAGTTTTAGCTAGTGAAAGTCAGTATCCTATCGCAACGGCGATCGCTATATTTTTAGCGCGCTGCTCATGGCGCAACCATTGCGCCATTCTACAAAAACTGTGATTTTGCTCTGTGGTGGAGACGAGATCAATCTTGAGATGATTGGCGATCGCCGCCCGCAACCTGCTGCTTAAGATGCGCTTGCCATTGGGCAACGGTGGCATCGCTATGGTCGTCTAATACAGTGTTGGGAGGCAGCTTTGCTAATAGAGTGAGAGCATGCTCACGGGTTGTTTTAGCTTTCTCAGGCTGCCTGGTGCGATCGTAAATGCTAGCTAGGTCGAGATAGGCTTTAACGAAGTCAGGGTCTAGGTAAATAATTTTGCGCAGATGCTCTTTGGCAGCTTCTAAATTGTTCTCATCTTCGGCAATTTGGGCCAGCAGATAGTGCATGTCGAGGCTGAGGGGATCGTCACAGATTACTCGCTGACAGAGTTGTTTGGCTTGGCTGTAGCAGCCAGTATTGGCATAGGCCCGAGCGGCAATCTGACGCGCGGCGGTGCAGTCCGGATGGGCAAGGTAAAGCTGTTTAGCGGCTCGAATGGCACTGGTGTAATCGTCTTGCTGGAGAAACGCAGCCGCCTCTTGCAGGGCTGCTGCCAAGCCGTCATCCAGACTGGGGGGTGCGGTTTTGGGGGTAAGACGAGCTGGCTGTGAACTGGCTAAACTCTGCCATGGAGCAGCTGCGTCAATCGCAGCTGCTTGGGGTAAGGCCGCTTGAGGTGGTTTTTGATAGACCACTGTCTCAGGAAAGCTAGTGACCAGAAACGGGCTGGTGTTTTGGCCGTAGAGTTCGGTATGGCCGGTGAGCAAATACCCCTGGGGAACTAGGGCGCTGTGAAACCTTTGAATAATTTGACCAATTGCCTGGCGATCGAGATAAATGAATACGTTACGGCACAAAATCAGGTCTAAGTCACCTGGCCCGTGCCCCCGACTAGGGCAAGGGTCTTTGAGCAGATTGCCGACCTGAAAGACCACATGCTGCTGGAGGCGATCGCAGATTTTGTAGGCCTGGCGATCGGCCTGAAAATACTTCTGCTGTATAGCTGCGGGTGTTTGCCGAAAGGACCAGCTACTGTAAAGCCCTTGGCGGGCGCTGTGGACAGCGGCGGCGCTGATGTCGGTGCCAATCAGCTGCGCATCCCACTGGTGCCACGGAAAGTTGAGCTGGTCGAGGGCGATTGCGATCGAGTATAGCTCTTCTCCAGTGGAGCAGCCGGCGCTCCAAATGCGCAGGCTGGGTTTGGAGCTCAAGGGGGCCGCGGCCTGCTTGCGCTGAATAATTTCGGGAAGGAGGCGATCGCTCAGCAATCTGAGCTGGTTGCTGTCTCGGAAGAAATAGCTCTCATTGATAGTCAAAATCGAGTACAGCTCTTGCCATTCAGACCGCTGCTGGGGCGGGCTAGGTTGAGCCTTAAAACTATTTAGGGCAAGGGAACCTTGGTCTAAAGCTTTGAGATAGTCATGGTAGGCGGCTAAGGTCGTCAGCCCCAACGCTTTAGCCCGCAGCCAAACTTTGTCTGACAGGATCTGAAAATCTTGGGGGCGAATACACAGGCCAGAATGGTCGGCGATGAGATCGCTGATGCGCTTTAGGATCAGATCGTCCATGGCTAGTTGAGGGCGCTAGAGTCAATGGTGATGGCATCTCTGTCATGGCCCGGATGGGTCAAAATCAGTTGACCTAGATTGACGCGCCATAGGTTGGTCTTTTTGAAGTTGGCCCCCGCCAGCTGGGCATAGTCGAGGCAAGCCTCAGAGAGGTTGGCCCGAAATAGGTTGGCATTTTCTAATGAGGCATTGCTCAGATCAGCTAGCCGCAGTACCGCTTCGCGCAGATCAGCTTCGGTTAGGTCGGCACCGCTGAGCACCGCTCTAAACAGGTTGGTGCCCACACAGCTGGCCCGCCTGAGATTGGCTTTGGCCATATTGGCTCCCATCATGCTGGCGCAGTTCAAATTGGCTTGACACAGGTTGGCGTTGCACAGGTTGGAGTAATAAAAAGTGGTTCTGACCAGGTTGGCCGATTGCAGAATGGCCTCCCGCATATCGACTTCGTAAAAGTTAGACTCGCCCAGGTCAGCATCGTTGAGCAGCGTCTCTTGCATATCTGCTTTGTAAAAGTGTGAGTGGCGCAGATTGGCGTTACTCAGATTAGCGGTGTAAAGGTTGGTTTTATAAAAGTCGACCATGCTGAGGTTTGCCCGCCTCAAATCGGCCATGCATAGATCACAGCGGTAGAGGGTAGACGACTCAAAGTTGGCCCGAGTGAACACACTTTCTCTTAGGTTGGCTTCGTAAAAATTGGCGTGGCGGAAGTCGATACCAGGCAGATGCAATTTGCCTAAATCTGCTCCTTGAAAGTCTGGTCTAATACTGGGATTGTGAAGCCGCCAAGCATTCCAGCTCTCCACCCCTTTGTTGAGAATGTCTAAGTGTTCCGCATTTGCCATAGATAGGTGCTCCCTAAGTTACGCATGGAGGCCGCTTGACTAAAGGACCCTGCGCCAGGTGACGATGCTGAAAGAGGCGTTAACTAAGGGGGTGATGTGTTGGCGGCTAAACCCAGTGCGGCCAAAGGTCCGCTAGGTAAATTTTTGCCAAACCAAAAATGCCTCAGCCCTAGGGCTAAGCAGTAGATTTTTGACGAACTCTGTAGCTAGCCGATAACGGTGCCACAGCCGCCTACCCCAGTCCCAATTTTCCCTAGGGAGAGCGCTGGTTAACGCTTGTTCATATAGTTGGGTAATTTCCTCAGTCGCAGTCGACGCGATCGCATTAATAAAAGCCAAAAAAACGGCAATAAAGTATCCAAGAATACTTTTAGGAGCTAATTAAGGCCGCTCACAAAAACTTGGCTGAGCAAAAAGGGAGCGATCGCGCTCAGGGGCAGCACCTGCTGGGCAGCCCCTAAGGCGATCGCCTCCTTGGGCATGCCAAATACCACACAGCTCGTCTCGTCTTGGGCAATGGTGAGCCCCCCCACCTGAAACAGGGTCTGGAGCCCATCGGCCCCGTCGCGACCCATGCCCGTGAGCAGCACGCCCACAGCCGACCGGCCGTAGTAGGCCGCCACAGATTGAAACATTACCGTTACCGAGGGGCAGTGCCCGGCCACTGGCTCACCTTGAGAGAGCTGTATGCGTCCACCCACGTCGATTTCTAAATGATGGCGTTCAGGGGGAAAATAGACTACACCAGGCTGTGGCACAGTGCCCGCTGTGGCAATGGTGACCTTTAGGGCGCAGCTGTTGTCGAGCCAGTCGACTAACCCCTGCAAAAACCCATTGCTGATGTGCTGTACGCACACAATCGGCACCGGAAAGGTTTTGGGCAACTGCTGCATGATCGCCAGCAGAGCTTGGGGGCCGCCCGTAGATGCGCCTAAAGCCAACAGCCGGGGGCGTCTCGCTAGCGAGGTGGTAGAGAGGGGCAACCCTGATGGAACGATTGGAGCTGGGCTGCGCCGCCGGTGAGTAAACACCGACACCCCCGCTAGCACTCGAATTTTTGCCAACAGCTCAGTCTTTGTCTTTTCATATTCGGAGGCCAAGCCTGTGCGGGGCTTGGGAAAGATGTCCAGCGCCCCTGCTTCTAAAATGCGAAAAACGGTTTGGGTATCTTCTTTCTGCACCGAGGCGCTGATCACCAAAATAGGGCAGGGGCAGCGGGCCATCACCTCTTCAGTAAGCTCTAGCCCGTTCATTTTGGGCATGTGCAAATCGGTGCAGATCAGGGTTGGCTTCACCGTTGCTATCATGTCCAGAGCTTCTTGGCCATTGTGGGCTACACCCACGACCTCCATGTCGGGTGCCTCCCGCAAAATGCGCTGCAAAAGAACTAAGGCAACGGGTGAGTCGTCTACCAGCAAGAGGCGAATTGGGCCAGAGGGCATCTAGGTCTCTCTCGGAATCGTGGGCGGCTGGGTTCAGCGTAATCTATGGTGGCACCGCCGGGCGCTGTTGCTGAGCAGAGACAGCGGGCCTAAATATACAGTCTTAGGCTGGGCAAGAACGCAGGGACAGACGGTCAATACGCAGAATCAAGTAAGTTGACCAGTGCGGTCTACGAGGGGTAGAGCGCTAGGCTGACCCTGTCTGTTTCAAATTGTTCTCGTCCCTGGGCTTGGGCGGTGCCGCAATTTTGCAATTGATGCCAAAGCAGTGGGGAGGCACTTTGCCTCAGTAGACTGAGCGGTTGAACCTACAGTGATTTGACAGCTTACTGATACTTAAATTTTCCCGCATAGCGACTGTGGCTACCGCCCAGTTGCACAACTACGCAATGGCAGCTAGCCCTAAGGAAATGGCCAGCTGCTTAGGAAGCGGCTTGTATAAATAAATACTCGGAATAGAGGTTAAAGCCTGTGCTTAACACTTTGTCAGAGGTGTCATTCCCCAGGGTAAAGCTCTAAAATGAATCTGGGCAAATTGCCCTAGCACACCCTATCTTTGGGTCGTTTTCCCTGCCGGTGCTCTAAAAAGCAATTCTTAAAAATTAGGTAGTTCACTTGAGCTCTGTAGTAGTCTGTAAGCCTGACGAGACAAAGGTGACGAGCTTTGGCTAATGTTTGGTGGGAAAGCATTTTGTCGCCGGGTTTAATGGTAGGCCACAGCGCAACGGGGCCAAACATTTGGTTTTCAACGTGATTAATTATTGATAGGCGTGTGCAGTAAAGAATGGCATTATCTAGCGAGCTGGCCTTTTTAAGAAACGGAGGAGAGACCGGATCTCTAATTCGAGCTTTTAATTGGTCAGATACGTCTTTAGGGCCTATGGAAACTTGGCCCCAGAGCTTGCGAATTGCGCTGCAAATTCTGCTTTCGTCCCGGTTTCCCATGCAAATTTTGTGGGGGCTAGACTATATTCAATTCTACAACGATGCCTATATTCCCATTGCTGGGAATAAGCATCCTGTCGGTATTGGTCAGCGGGCAGAGGAGTGTTGGCAGGAAGTATGGGATTTCTCGGGGGTGCTGCTGGCACAGGTCAGGGCTACGGGAGAGGCCACCTGGTCTGAGGATCTGCCGATGACTCTTAATCGAAACGGTCAGGCCGAAGAGGGGTATTTTACGTTTTCTTACACGCCCATTTGGGATGAGCCAGACCAGGTGGCAGGTATTTTTATTGCCGTCAATGAAACCACTCAAAAAATTCTGGGAGAGCGGCGCGAACGGGCGTTGCGGGCCACCGCTCAAACTGCTGCTGAAAATTTAGAAAATGTTCTAACTAGCATCAGCGACGAGTTCATGATGTTGGACTCAAACTGGTGCTTTACCTACGTGAACGATCGCGCCGTAGCTGCCTTGCAAAGGCCTCGCCATGAGCTGCTGGGGCAGCCAATTTGGGAGGTAATTTCGGAGGCGATCGCCGCTCCCTTTCATGAGCAGTTACACCGGGCCGTTGAGACCCAAATCGCCACCAGTTTTGAGCTGTTTTCTGCCACTGAGGGGCGCTGGCTTGAAAACCGGGTGTATCCCTTTAGCAAGGGTGTGTCGCTGCTGCGGGTTGACATCACGGAGCGCAAAAATCTGGAGCAGGCTCTGCAAACCTCCCAAGAAGAGCTCAATAACCTGCTCAACACCGCCCCAGCCTCGATCGCCCGCTGCCGCTTCTTTGCCGATCGCACCTACATCCTTGACTACCGCTCGGTGGGCTGTGAGGCGCTGACCGGCTATACCCTGGCCGAGATTACCCCCGAGCTCTGGATGGCTCGCACCTTTGCGGAGGATCAGGCTGTGATCTCCGGTCCGATGTTTGATGCGGTATTTGAGCAACGGCCGATTACGGTCGAGTATCGCTTTCGCCACAAGGACGGCTCGACTCGGTGGATTGCCGACAGCCTGACCTCTCGCCGCGATCAGGCTCAAGACTGCTGGATTGTGACCCTGGTGGGTGTTGACATCACCGCCCGCAAGCAGGCTGAAGATGCTCTCCGCTACAGTGAAGCCCACCTGGCCATGGCCCAGCGGTTAGCCCAGTTTGGCAGTTGGGAGTTTTACCCAGAGAGCCAGCAGAGCGTTTGGTCGGAGGCGATGTTTGACCAGTTTGGCTATGACCCGGCCCAAACGGAGCCTAATTATGGCGAGCTCATGCAGCGCATTCACTCCGACGATCGCCGCATGGTGCAGCAGTTGATGGAACGGGCGATCGCCGATCACCATTCCTCTGCCTTTGATCTACGGGTGGTCTTGCCCGACGGCTCGGTTCGCTACCTGCATTCTCGCTGCGAGCCGGTGCTCGATGCTCAAAACCAGGTGGTCAAACTCATAGGCACCTGTTTAGACATTACCGATCGCAAGCAGATCGAGGTGGTCTTGCAGGACAGCCAATCGCGACTACAGCTGGCCCTGCAGGGAGCGAACTGCGGCACCTGGGACTATGACTTGATCAGCCAAGACTTGGTCTGGTCCGATCGCTGCAAAGCGATTTTTGGCCTCGCCCCCGATATTGATATGAGCTTCGAGGTGTTCGCCCAGACCATTCACCCGGAGGATCGCGATCGCGTGCAGCAGGCGGTGGTAGAGGCGATCGCCCACCGCCAAGACTACGACGTGGAAATGCGTACCCTGTGGCCCGACGGCACCGTGCATTGGGTGCGCTCCATTGGGCGCGTGTATGACAATGAGCAGGGTCAGCCCTACCGCATGGCCGGCGTTGCGCTGGATGTCTCTTCCCTCAAGCAGACCGAAATTGCCCTGCGGGAGAGCGAAGAACGCTACCGCGTCTTGGCGGAGGCCATGCCTCAAATGGTTTGGATGGCCGATCGCACCGGCGTTCAGTACTGGAACCAGCGCTGGTATGACTACACCGGCCTTTCAAAAGACGCCGCTGTTGGCCTCGGCGGCACTAAAATTGTGCATCCCGATGAGCAGGCACGCGCTCTAGAGCTGTGGCAACAAGCCTTAGACCAGGGCATTGGCTTTGACATTGAGCAGCGCATTCGCCGCCATGACGGTGTTTATCGCTGGTTTATCAATCGCGGCCTGCCGGTGCCAGACAGCAGCGGCACAGTCACCCGCTGGGTTGGCACCATCACCGACGTGGATGACCAAAAGCAGCTAGAAACCCAGCGCGCCCGGCTGCTAGAGCAGGAGCGCGTCGCCCGAGAAGCCGCCGAGACCGCCAACCGCCTCAAAGACGAATTTTTAGCGGTGCTCTCCCACGAGCTGAGGTCGCCCCTCAACCCGATTTTGGGCTGGGCTCGGCTGCTGCGCATGGGCCAACTCAGCGAGAGCAAAGTTGATTACGCCCTAGAAACCATCGAGCGCAACGCGAAACTTCAGGCGCAGCTGATCGACGACCTCCTTGACGTGTCGCGGATTTTGCGCGGCAAGCTGGTGCTCAACAGCCTGCCCGTTTCGCTAGTCACAGTTGTTCAAGAGGCCTTAGAAACTGTGCGCTCTTTGGGCAAGGCTAAGGAGGTGCAGTTTGATACCGAGCTTGACGGTGCGCCACTCAAAGTCTTGGGAGACCCTAACCGGCTCAAGCAAGTCGTTTGGAATTTGCTGTCAAATGCCGTCAAGTTTGCGCCCCAGGGTGGGCGCATCGCCGTGCGCCTAGCCTATGACGACAGCTGGGCGCAAATTCAGGTCAGCGATACTGGCAAAGGCATTGCCTCTGAGTTTTTGCCCCACGTGTTTGATCGCTTCAGACAGGCCGATAGCACTACGACCCGAGATTTTGGTGGCCTGGGGCTGGGGTTGGCGATCGCCCACCAGATTGTTGATCTGCACCACGGCACGATTGAAGCCGAAAGCCTCGGCGAAAATCAGGGAGCCACCTTTACGGTTCGGTTCCCGCTCATGTTTGACGCGGTAGAAATCCTAGCGGAGTTGCCTCCACCCTTGGCCCAGGGCAGCTTGCAAAATATTCACGTTTTGATTGTTGAAGATGACGCCGACAACCGCGATTTAATCACTACGACGCTTCAGCAGTTTGGTGCTAGGGTAACGGCTCTACCCTCGGCCGCCGCTGCGATTACGGCCCTCTCCCAAGTAAAACCCGATATTTTAGTTAGCGACATTGGTATGCCCGGGATGGACGGCTACATGCTCATGGAGCAAGTTCGAGCATTAACCCATAACCAGCCCATTCCTGCCATTGCTCTGACCTCCTATACCAGCGTCGTCGACCAGCAAAAAGTGTTGGCCGCTGGTTTTCAAAAGCATTTGCCAAAACCGATGGAGTCGACCCAGCTAGTGGAGGCGATCGCAGCCCTGGTGCACCGCCGCTCGGTGTAGCCGAAGGAACAGTACTGAAGTTAGAATTCACCTATGAAATCTGACCTTCGCAGCGGCAAACTCACAAAATGGAACGATGATCGTGGGTTTGGCTTTATTCAACCGGCTGACGGAGGTAAAGACGTTTTTCTCCACGTGTCTGAGCTGAAAAACGCAACCCGTCGCCCTCGGGAAAATGACACGATTTATTACTACTGTCTAGTTAACCCAGACGGCAAAACCCGCGCTGTTGGAGCTTTTATTGCTGGTGCTAGGCAGCGATCGGAGTCTTCACTAAATGCTTCAAGGGGCACCCGCAAACCCGGCGAAAAATCTTACTCCCGCTTGCCGATCGCTGAGCTACTGTTGCTGTTGGCGTTTCCTTTGGCGGGTGCAGCTCACTTTACCTGGCTGACAGGCAACCCGCTGCCGCTGGTGCTCTACCCTCTAATGAGCGTCATCACCTATTTTGTTTATGCCGACGATAAGAAGCGGGCTAAGCAAAAAGTGTGGCGAACCTCTGAACAAACCCTGCATTTCTGCGAGTTGATTGGTGGTTGGCCCGGTGGGTTTGTGGCTCAGCAAGTATTGCGCCATAAGAGCCAGAAACAGTCTTACCAAACTGAGTTTTGGGCGATCGTTGTAATTCACTACATGGCTTGGATAGCCTGGCTAGTTCTAGGCAGAATGCTCGTAGGCTAACTGGCAAAATTTTCGTGTAATAGCAGTTTTGAAACACATGCATAGGCATGAGCCACTATGTCTGTCATGACTCCCATCTTTGCAGCTTGCCAAAGGTTTGATTCCCAACGGGGTGATGCGTGGACTCGTTATGTTAAATGGTCTGGCTATGCGCACCTGAGCGAAGTTGTGTCGATGGACACGATACTTTGCCCATCGCTAATCGATGCCCTGATCGATGAGGACTGGAATTTTAATGTTCATGCCGATAACCGAGTTCACTACTTTCGTGATTACGAATATCTCAAACGTCGCATTGCCTATGATGGTGCGCAGCACAATCTGTTGGCATTAATTGAAGCTCCCGATCGCCAGGTATCTGAATCTGATCTTTGGCCTAGTACCTTTAGCTTTTGTGGCTACGATATTTTAGATTCAAACAACTCAATTAGCCTCCTGCTAAACTGCGGAGCCTTTCCGTCAATTTTTGGACCTGAGGATGTTAACCGATTTGGCCTGCTCGACCATTTTGCCCGTGCGGTAGAGATTGCCTATAGCCTGCGTCAGCTGTTTCCCGACGATTTTCACTGCAACGATTGTCGGATATGGGCGATCGCCCGGTATACAAATGCTACATAGCTGTTTTGGTTTGGTTAAGTGTAGGCATTGGTAGATGAACCTCGAGATGACATGCCTGATCCAGAAAAACTTGCTTTCTTTTACATTACGGCTAAAGCCACGCCGCCTATTTCGCTATTGGAACGACACCGATGGTTTCAGGAAAGTATTCTTTTGGGGCAGCGTTGACCCCACACGGCAACTCTGCTAACCCTACGACTTCCCTGACAAAACACCTTGCGGAATCCAAGAACCTGTGTTGTAGTATCTATACTACAACATATTCGACCGCAGGACGGTTACCGTCATGGCCTCCCTTTCGCATGTTCTCCGATACTACAGTCGCTACCGCTGGGCCGCGATTTGGAGTATCACCGCTAGCAGCCTGTTTCAGGTGGCGGATTTGGCAGTGCCCTACAGCATTGGCCAGTTGCTCAACGTTCTCTCAGACCAGCCCATTGACCCCCTAAGCCAGGGTATGGTCGACCGAGTGGCGGCTACAGTGGGCTACCCAGCGGGGCCAGGATTGGCGATTGCCCTCTTCCTAGCCATTATCTTTTTAGTCACTGTAGTACGTGCCCCTATTCAGCCCTGGGTGGCTGACTGGTTTCACTGGGATATTGCCCTGCGCACCCGGCGCGACCATACCTACTCGGTGATTCGCAAGCTGCTGACCCTGCCCCTGGGCTTCTACGACCTGCACAACCCCGGCCGCATCTCGGGCCGGGTGGCGCGGGGTCTGTCTAACCACACCTGGACCTACCCCGAAATCGCTGGGCAGCTAATTCCTAAGCTGGTGCGCATTGCCGGCATTTTTGTCATTATTTGGTGGATTGACTGGCGCATCGCGCTGATTTTTCTGATGTCCTTTATCGGTATTCTCAGCTTTAGCCTGAAGGATCTGATTCGCCTGAACAAAAAGGAGCAGGCCCTCGACACCTATATGGAGAACACCGAAAGCCGCACCTCGGAGATCATCACCAACATCAAAACGGTGAAGGCTTTTGCGGCGGAGAGTGACGAGCTGCGGCGGCAGAGTCAGCGATTGCAGCGCGAGTTCGCTGTGGTGATTCGTGTTATTCACAAAGGCTACGTCGTTCTGGGCACTTGGCAGGATCTCATCATTCAAAGTTGCGTGTTTGGGCTGCTGGTGATGACCTTGCTGGCCACCCTGCAGGGTCACATCTCGCTGGGGCACTTTGTCACCACCCTGACGGTGTCAAGCATGGCCTACTCGGAGCTAGAGCCGATTAGTGACATGGGCGAGGTCTTGGCCCGCCGCTACGCCTCAATGCTGCACTTCCACGAGTTTATGGAAGAGCCTCTGGGCACCGACGCGGTGAATCTGACCGACGCCCCCGAGAGCCTGCCCACCTACCAGTTCACCGGCAAGGTGCATTTTGACCAGGTGAGCTTTGGCTACGACGCTGAAAGACCCGTGCTGCAAGCCATCGATCTGCTGATTGAGCCTTACCAAACGGTGGCTCTGGTGGGGCGATCGGGTTCGGGGAAATCGACTTTAGTGAAGCTGCTGTTTCGCTACTTCGACCCCCACAGCGGCCGCATTTTGATCGACGGCGAAGACATTCGCCAGCTGGATGTGACGGGGTATCGGAAGCGGCTGGCGATCGTGCACCAGGAAGTGGATGTGTTCAACGGCACTCTGCTCGACAACCTGAGGTATGGCAACCCCACCGCTACTATGGAACAGGTGAACGAAGCCTGCCGCATCGCTCGGGTTGACGAGTTCATTCACCGTCTGCCCAAGGGATACTACACCGTGGTGGGCGAGCGGGGCGTGCGACTCTCGGGCGGACAGCGGCAGCGACTGGGCATTGCCCGCGCCTTGCTGGTTAACCCCGATGTGCTGGTGTTTGACGAAGCCACCTCCAGCCTCGACTACGAATCGGAGCGCTCAATTCAGCTGGCGATGCGATCGATTCTCGGAACGCGCACCACGATCATCATTGCCCACCGTCTAAGTACGGTACGGGAGGCTGACAAGATCGTGGTTCTGGAGGAAGGCCGCATTGCCGAAGTCGGCAACCACGAAGAGCTGCTGGCCCATGGCGGCATTTACCACCGCCTACACGTGCTGCAAGAAACCGGCGAAATGGTGTCCTAAGGGCTAGTAATTGCCTACAAGGTAGATGTCTAAGATCAAACCTATCAAAAAGCCTCTGGATGCTGAGTTCAGAGGCTTTTTTAGGATTGGACTTTGTCTATCGAGAGCGTGCCTTTTGTCTAAAGTGCTCAATATCTACCACCTTAGACATGGTTGTCTTAGCCAGTGCATCGGCACAACTTAAGTCTGGTCCGTTGAGAGGAGCCAGCACAAACTGCCCCATAGGGCAGCAGCTATGACCCACT
The DNA here is from genome assembly GCF_014696135.1 of Nodosilinea sp. FACHB-141. Taxonomy (NCBI): domain Bacteria; kingdom Bacillati; phylum Cyanobacteriota; class Cyanophyceae; order Nodosilineales; family Nodosilineaceae; genus Nodosilinea; species Nodosilinea sp. FACHB-141. The sequence goes on from NZ_JACJPP010000011.1 coordinate 184,166, forward strand.
AGATGAACAACTTGCGGTGTGGTTGTGCCCGATCGCACCCAGCTGACCCCATGGTTGCCAATCACCAAGTGCTTGTCGCGCAGGGTGCGGCCCACGCCGCGGTCATCAAAGTACTGTAGAATCTTGCGGATAGTCTGAAACGACAAGTGCTGGCGCAGCCGACTAATAGCGCGAATTTCAAGAATCTGCTCCCAGGAGTAGAACACCTCCAGTCGGGAAGAACCTCCGGACCGTTGGGGTACGATGATTCCTAGTTTTTCGAGATAGGCGAGTCGACTAGGGCTGCTGCGGGCTAAGACAACGGCATGGCGGCGAGGGAACCAGTCCATAGCGGGCGCTCCTACGTAAACGCTAGATATGGGGTCAACAAGATCAACTCTACGCTATAGGTATAGAAATATCTGGAGCGCGATGAGCATTTCTAGAACTTGTGCAATCTTTTAAACACGAAAAAATGGGGATCGCCTATCCTGCCTTGGATGCGGCAACCCTAACGTTTTTTGAAGTTTCTTTGGCAAAGCAGAAAAGTTGCGATAGTTCGCTTGTGCTAGCCTTAGCCGCCGCTCACGGGAGGGATCAACACCACCTCGTCGCCGTCTTTTAGAGGAGTATCGTCGGCTACAAATTGAAGGTTGAGACCCAGGCGGGTACGATCGCGCCAAGCCTCTAACTTGGGATGCTCGGCTAGAACGCGATCGCGCACTGCTCCCACCGTGGCCCCCTCTGAAAACTGCCACTGGACCTCGGGCTGGCCGTAGGCCTCCTGATAAATGGCAAAGAGCTTGACAGTGATGCTGATGGGTTCTGGCACTGGGGTGCGATTCTCCTTTAAAAAGGCCGCGCCAACGCTCCTCTGCGGCAACTGTGCGATCCTATCAAGAATTCCGGTGCGATCGCCCTCGCTCGCTCTACCGGTTTCAGTATTGGTAACTCGGGCAATTGCCGCGATCGCTCAGGCCATAGTAGAGCCATCCGAGTTTGGCTTAGGCGACCCGATGACCCGTTCTGCATTCCTCCGTGTCCATCGTGCTCAGTTTTTAGCGATCGCCCTAGGGGCTGCCTTGGTAGGCGGCTGTGCTGGCGTACCCGATATAGCAAGCCAGCAAGAAGCCATGGCTCCTGAATCCGGTGCAGTGTCGAGCGATGCTGCGCCGACTGCCAATCAGGCGATCGCCCCAGCAGATGCTGTGGCCTCTGATCGGGCCAAGGTTAGCGAAGTTATCGAGCCGGCCCCTAGCGACATTGGGCAGCCTGCACCTCAGCTGGTCAAACAGTCCAGCCTGGTGCTGGTGCTAACTGATATTGACGCTGCCGTAGATCAGGTGCAAACCATCCTTCAAAGGTCTCAAGGGGATGTGCTAAGTCTGCAAGATAACCGCTCGCCTGAGGGAACAGCTCGGCAGGTGACTTTGACTCTACGAGTGCCCCAGGCCCAGTTAGATCCGGTGCTGAACGCTCTCCGTCCTCTGGGAACTGTGCAGCAGCAGTCGCTGACGGCGGAGGATGTGTCGAGCCAGCTAGTCGATCTCGATGCCCGGCTGAAGAATTTGCGTCAGTCTGAAGCCGCTCTGCTGAAAATTATGGAGCGATCGGGCGAAATTTCCCACGTGCTAGAAGTAGCGCGGGAGCTCAGCACCGTGCGCGAGTCGATCGAGCGTATGGCAGCTCAGCAGCAAAACCTCAAACGGCAAGTGGCCTTTTCACAAATTTACCTAACCTTGGAAAGCCCGGTAACTCAAGTAACCCCGCTGCGCCCAGTGGGTGAAACCCTCGACAACACCTGGGAATCGGCAACTCAATCGGTGAAAGCGTTTACCGTCAGCGGGCTAAAGCTAGCGCTCTGGCTGCTGGCCTTTAGCCCCTATTGGGTGCTGCTGGCAGCAGTGGGCTACGGTGGCTATCGGCTGTGGCACCATCACACCGCACAGCCCGAACCGGCTGAGGCAGACAATGGTTAAGGTCATGCCCTAGTTAGAGCTAACCCCACGTTCCCTAAGCGGAGCCGTTGGGAACACGGGGCGGTGGCATGTCGCTGCTGTAGTTAGCTGCGCAGCGTTACGCCAAACTGCTTCTCCAAGGTGGCGCGCACTTTTTGGTGCACAGGGTCTACCGTTTCATCGGTGAGGGTTTGGTCGGGGGAGCGGTAGACCAGACGAAAGGCCAGGCTGCGTTGCCCCTGGGGGACGCTTTCGCCTCGGTATTCGTCAAATAGGGCGACCGACTCCAGCAGTTTGCCCCCGGCTTTGGTCATGGTTGTCGTCAAGTCAGCGACGGTAACCTCGAGCGGAGCGTAGAAAGCCAGGTCGCGATCGCTGGCCGGAAACGTCGAGTATGCGGCAAACTTCACCGACCTTTGCAGCACTGGCACCAGGCAGGTCTCCAGCGCTGACCAGTTGAGCTGAAACACATACACCTCGGCGGGTAGCTCCCGCTGCTGGCGCAGCTGGGGATGGAGCTGACCAAAACGGCCTAGCTCTAACCGCCCCCGCACCCACAGCGATGCGGTTCGACCGGGGTGAAAGCGCGGGTCGGTGCTGTCGGCGCGGTAGTCAACCGTCAGGCCCAAGCGGCTAAAGACACCGTCGAGAATGCCTTTGGCCTCGTACCAGGTAAGGGGGCGATCTTGACCGCTGGTAACCCACTGACTCGATCGCCCATCACCGCCGACAATGCCGCCCAAGGCCTCAGCCTCATGAATGCCTGTTTCATCCTGCCAAAAAATATGGCCAATCTCAAAGCCATTGAGGGGGCCGTTTCCTTGGTTGAGGTTAAATTCGTAGGCATCGATCAGCCCGTCTACCAGATCCTGGCGCAGGGCAGAATATTCAGGGAAAAGCGGGTTGGCGAGGGTGACCTGGCGATCGCTAACCGGCTTAGTCAGCGAGTAGTGCAGCAACTCCGTCAGCCCAGCCGCCCGAAACGTCTCCCGCAGCTTGCGGCGCAGGGCTGCCTCCACCGACAAAAAGCCGCCGATCGCCTTTTGGGGCAGGGTGTCGGCAAAGTGGTTGTAGCCGTAGAGACGGGCCACTTCTTCAATCAAGTCCACCTCGCGCTCCAGATCGCGGTAGCGATAGGGGGGTACGGTTACGGCCCACACGCCCGTATCATCTGTTGGAGTTACCTGGCAGCCCAAGGTTTCTAGCAGCTTTTGAATGGTCTCAGGCGGCAGGTCTTGGGGCTGGTCACCCAGATTGATCACTTTGCCCAGTAGTTGGGCTACCCGGCTCAGCCGCAGGGTAATCACCCGCTCGGGAATGGCCGTCCCAAGGACAGTGGTGCCGGTGGTCTGGGCAACGACGGTGGCCCCAGCTAGCTCTTGTAGGAGTTGCAGGGCGCGATCGCAGGCCAGCCCCAGCTCTGCCGGGTTCACACCGCGCTCGTAGCGGGCCGAAGCCTCGGTACGCAACCCTTGGCTGCGGGCCGACTTGCGAATCGCCGCCGCGTCAAAAAAGGCGGCCTCTAGCATGATCGCCTGGGTGCCGTCGTGGACCTCAGTGGCTTCACCGCCCATCACCCCCGCCAGGGCCACAGGTTGGTCGTTGGCCGTAATCAATAGAGTCTCGGGCTGAAGCTGACGCTTTTGGCTATCTAGGGTCACTAGGGTTTCGCCGGGCTGAGCGTAGCGAACGCCGAGGTTGAGGGCGTCCCCAGTGGTTAGCAGGCGATCGCGGTCAAAGGCGTGTAGCGGCTGGCCCCACTCCAGCAGCACGTAGTTAGTTACATCCACAACATTATTAATGGGGCGAGTGCCTGCCGCCACCAGCCGCTGCTGCAACCACTGGGGCGAAGGGCCAAGGGCAATGTTCTCCAACACCGTGCCGATGTAGATTGGGCAGGCCTTCTCATCCGGGAGGGCGATCTCCGGAGCCGTGGTGCTTTTCGGTATTGCGGGCGCTTGGGTGATCGGCAGGTGCAGCTCGGCCCCCGTAATTGCCGCCACTTCGCGGGCAATGCCCACCATGCTGAGGGCATCGGCCCGATTAGCTGTCGAAGTGACATCGAGAATTACATCGTCTAGGCCGAGCAGGGGGCGCACATCTTGCCCCAGCTCTAGGCTGTCAGCCGCAAAAATATGGATGCCCTCAGAATCCTTCGCCAACCCCAATTCTGCTAGGGAGCAGATCATGCCCGCTGAGGGCACGCCGCGCAGCTTGCGGGGCTTGATGGTCAAATCTACGACCGGCAAATAGGTGTCAACGGTAGCCACCGCCACATAGATGTCGGCTCGCACGTTGGCAGCCCCGCACACTATAGTTGAACTATCGGCTTGGCCAATGTCGACCACGCATACGCTGAGCTTGTCGGCATCGGGGTGCGGGGTGCGCTCTACCACTCGGCCAACCACCACGCCATCGGCCCAAGTGCGTCTATCTTCAATGTCTTCGACCTCAAACCCGGCCATGGTTAGGGCATCGGCTAGCTCTTCGGCAGAAAGCTGGACATTGACGTATTCATTGAGCCAGTTCAGAGATATGCGCATGGTGGGGCTGTCTTGACCGTTAGAAAATCTAGAATGCTGTGGTTTATTGCCCAAACATTCTACCCCGTGGGCATTGCATCTACCCAAGGGCGCCAGCTCTCTACTGCACACCTGATTCACTATTGAGAATAGGAAGCAAGGGTTTATCGACTTTTCACATTTCCCCTGGATTTTGGGCAGAAGTATATATCCCTGTAGGTGAATGCTATAACCCCTCTCTGAAACAGGGAATAATTGGGGTAATGTGGCATTACCGAGAGGGGCCGGTCCCCATAGCTGCCGCGATCGCAGCCTTAGGGCTGCCCTGTTACTGCCCCGCTGCTGGTTAATTACCGCTTGCCGTGGCCTTCGGGCCCGTCTAGATACCCACCATTCTGGGCCGCATGAGCTACTGCATCAACCCTGATTGTTCTAAGCCTAAGAACCCCCCCACGGTTAACCAATGTCAAACGTGCGGGGCAGAGCTACTGTTGCGGGACCGCTACCGGATGATTCGGGCTCTGGGCCAAGGTGGCTTCGGGGCAACCTTTCTGGCTCGCGATGAGCTGCTGCCCGGCAAGCCCCCCTGCGTCATCAAACAGCTGCGCCCCTCCGCCGAAGCGCCCCACGTGCTCGAGATGGCACGAGATTTGTTTAAGCGAGAAGCCAAAATCTTAGGGATGATCGGTAACCATCCCCAGCTGCCCCGCCTGCTTGACTACTTTGAGAGCGAGCAAGAGTTTTTCTTGGTGCAGGAATATATCAATGGCCTCACCCTACAGCAAGAGGTCAAGCGCGGTGGCCCCTTCACTGAGGCTGGGGTCAAGCAATTCCTCAGCGAAATTTTGGCGATGGTGCAGTACGTCCACGATAACCACGTTATTCACCGCGACATCAAACCCGCCAACATCATTCGTCGCGACCAGGATAAAAAACTGGTGCTGATCGATTTTGGGGCCGTAAAAGACAAAGTCAACCCAGCCCAGGCCGCCAGCTCTGACCAGACAGCCCTCACCGCCTATGCCATTGGCACTCCCGGCTACGCGCCCCCTGAGCAGATGGCCATGCGCCCCGTCTACGCCAGCGACATCTACGCCCTGGGGGTGACCTGCATTTATTTGTTATCGGCCAAGGCCCCCAAAGACCTCAACTACGACCCCAATAACGGGGAACTGCTGTGGCGTGAGCACGTGCACATTAGCGACCACTTTGCTGGCGTGCTGCAAAAGATGCTGGAGATCTCGGTCAAGCATCGCTACCAGAGCGTGGAGGCTATCCATCGCGACCTAGATCTTGAACCCTACATGGAAAGCCTGGCCCAAAACATGGCGTTTCCCACCTCACTGGGGCCGGCCACCAGCGGCTATAGCATTGGCGGGCCAGTGAGTGGTTCCTCACCCCATGCCGCTATCAGCAACTCAGGGGGTGGTTCTCCGTCATCTCGCATGGCGGCAGCGATTCGAGCCCGGCGGGAGCGATCGCATTCGGGGGCCAAGAGCATGGCTCCCTTGGTGCCAACTCAAAACGGCTCGCCCACCCCGCGGAAAGCTACGCCCGCTGCTGCCGTGTTGTCTGCCGAAGATGTCAAGCAAAAGTACGCCAAAGGGCGACGCGACTTTTCGCTACAAACTTTCAAAGACCTCGATCTACAGCGCACCCTGCTGGTCGAAGCCAACTTTAATCAATCAAAGTTGCCCAACGCCAACTTCCAGGGCTCTGATCTCAGCAACGCCAACTTTGGCCGGGCCAACCTGTGCAAAGCAACCTTGCGCAACGCCAAGTTGATCAAGGCCTACTTCCACTATGCCAACCTGGAGGGGGCCGATCTGCGAGGGGCCAACCTCGCCCATGCCTGTCTGTCAAACGCTAACCTGCGGGGAGCCAACCTCTGCGGAGCTGACCTGACGGGAGCGCTAATTTCTGCCGACCAGCTGGCAGCAGCTCGCACCAACTGGTCTACGGTGATGCCCAACGGCCGCCGGGGCGTTCTTTAGGGCAGGGCTGGTGCCTTCGCCTGGGGTGAGCCAGCGCCGGGGCTAACGGAGGCATCGGCCTCGGGAACAGGCTGACGGGAGTTGCGCAGTGCCACTAGGGCTTCTTTAATAATGACAGCGGCGGGGACGGCCACAATTACCCCCAGCAGACCCCCTACCCTCGCCCCGGATAAAATGGCGATAAAGACCCAAAAAGGGTTCAACCCGGTAACGCTGCCCAACACTCGGGGAGCAATGCCGTTTTCAACCAGCTGCTGCACAACAACGGCAGAAATCAGCATGGGGATGGCAATTTTGATGTCCCGCAGGGCCACCAGTAGGGTAACGATGATTACGCCGACGGTGCCGCCAAAGGGCACCAGCGCCAGCAGCCCCACGGTGAGACCAAACAGTGAACCGAAGGGGACATTCAGCAGGCCAAAAATGATTGTCAGGGCAGTGCCAAAGCAGCTAGCGACGATGAACTGGCCTAAAAAATAGTTGCGAAAGCTCTGCCGCAGGGTCTCTGAGAAGGGCTGCTGGAGGCGGGTCGGTAGCAGCCCTACTACCCCTTCCCACACCTCTTCGCCGTGCTGGAGCAGGTAGAAAGTGAGCACCACGGTCAGCACAACGTCGAGTAGCTTATTGGCGGTAAACACCGCTACGTTGATGGTGAGGTTGAGGGCTTCCCCCGCAATGGACTGGATCTCGCGCTTGAGGCGATCGCTGGTTTGAGCAATTAGCCCATCGAGGTTGATTGGCCAGCCCCATTCGGCCATCTTGCCGTCGAGCACTATGAGCTGGGTTTTGCCTGAGTCAAACCAGTCGGGCAAGCGCACTACCAGCTGCTGACCCTGGTCGATAACAAAGGGCAGCACCACAATTGCTAGGCCTGAAAACCCCACCAGAGCCAGCACCAGCACTAGGGTTGAGGCTAAGCCACGCTTGAGGCCGAGGTTTTCGAGGCGACCCATGGGATAGCTGAGCAAAAACGCCAGCAGACCCGCGATCAGCACGGTGACTAAAATTGAGCGGAAGTAACCAAAAATAACCGCCACCGCCCAAACGTTCAGTACGAGCAGCGGGGTAGCCAGCAGCACTAGGGTTGACTGCGCCATGGGAGTAAGCTCTTCCCACCAGCGGGCTAGCCAGCTTTTGGCGATCGGTTCGTTACCATGTGCTGCACCGTACTCCATACGTCTGCTCATGTGGGCCAGGGTCTATCGGGGCGCGGCCGTTGTGGCCATTTACAGCCTAAGGCAAAGCAGCGGGTTTCAAGCTTGGGCGATCGCGCTTTTTTACCAGCCAGATGAAGGTTTGCCTCTGGCACTAGTCACCTCAAAGGGTAATATGTAAACAATTTAAAACAAATCCTTCTATAGTCCAGTTTGATTGGTTCGGCTCATTACCTAAGTTAATTACTTTATGCTGGCCTCCCATCCCGCCCCTACCTCAGGAATCATTCTCAAGCAGCCCCATCCCCAAAAGGTGCTGGTGCTGGGCGATAGTCTGGTGTACGGCTTTGGTGACCCAGAAGGCGGCGGCTGGGTTGAGCGCCTGCGCCGCTTGACCATGGCTCCAGGCCGTGAGGGGGCGGTTTTTTACAACCTCGGGGTGCGGGGGGATGGCGTCAGCCAGGTAAGACAGCGCCTTGACCATGAGTTTCGCAACCGAGGTGAGCTGCGCAACCGGGTGCCCGATCTGCTGGTGCTGTCGGTGGGTCTCAATGACTCAGCGCGGGTAGGCAATACTCTGGGCCGCAATCGCACCGACTTTGACGAGTTTCAAGAGCACATGGAGGCGCTGCTGAACCAGGCGCGACGGCTGTGCCCAGTGCTGTTTATCGGCATGACGCCGGTCAACGAGCAGGCCATGCCCTTCTCAGAGGTGCTGTATTACACTCACAGCGACCAGTGGCGCTATCGCGAAGCCACTCGTCTGGTCTGCACCAGCCACAACATTCCTTACCTAGATGTGCTCAACCTGTGGATGGGCCGGGGTGAAGCCTGGTGGCAGCCGCTAATTTCTGTGGATGGCCTGCACCCCAACGTAGCTGGCTACCGGGCGCTGCTCCAGGACATTCTCACCTGGGATGCCTTTCAAGCCGCTGTCGATGTGCCTGTTGGTCAAGCCTAGCTACGCTGCTGTTTCTGGCCTGTATTGCTATGGTTACCGCTGACGAATCGGCTTCTAGCCCAGTCGCCGATGCCGATATGCCTCAGTCGGTAGCCGATCGCATGGCGGCGGGCAAGGCTTTGCGGCAGCGGGTCAAGCGCTCTGACCTGGGCGAATATCACCCCCCTGCCAATCGCCCTGACCCGGTAGACCTGCTGCAGGCCCAGGCGACAACGCGTCTGCCATCCCTGGTGCCGCTGCGCTACGGGCGAATGCTGGCGTCGCCCTTTGCCTTTTTGCGGGGTTCGGCGGCGGTGATGGTGGCCGATGTTGCTCCAGCACCGACTACCGGCATTGAGGTGCAGGCCTGTGGTGACATGCATGTGTCTAATTTTGGGGTGTTTGCCTCGGCTGAGCGCAACCTGGTATTTGCCATCAACGACTTTGACGAAACCTACCCCGCCCCCTGGGAGTGGGATCTGAAGCGTCTGGCGGCCAGCATTGTGGTAGCGGGGCGATATTTAGGGGGCGATCGCTCCCTTTGCCAGAACTCAGTGCGGGCGGCGATCGAATCCTACCGTCAGCACTTGGCTGCCTACGCCAACCTGCCTTACCTTGAGCTGTGGTACGACAACATTACTGAATCCGAACTGCTCGGAAAGCTGCCCGACAGCGCCGAGAAATATGCCCAGCGAGTTTTGGATAAGGCGCGCGATCGCAACCACCTGCAAGTGCTCGACGAAATGACCAACCTGGTGGACGATCGCCACCACATCATCGAGTCACCGCCGCTGGTGGTGCGGGCCGAGACCCTGAGCGATGGCCCTACGGTACTAGCTGACGTGAAGACGCTGCTGCAAGACTATTTGACGTCTCTGAGCGGCGATCGCCGCTTTTTGCTATCGCGCTACCGGCTGCTGGATGTGGCCCGTAAAGTAGTGGGAGTGGGGAGTGTGGGCACCCGTTGCTGGGTGCTCTATTTAGAGGGCAAGGACGCCAGCGATCCACTGTTCTTGCAGGTCAAAGAAGTCCAGCCTTCAGCGCTGGCCCCCTATTCCTCGGCGCGGTGTGACCATCGATTGCCCGATGACCACCAGGGGCGGCGGGTGGTGATTGGCCAAAAGTTGATTCAAGGATCTCCCGATATTTTTCTAGGCTGGGGCAGCCTCAACGGCACCCACTACTACGTTCGTCAACTGCGCGATATGAAAGGCGGATTTAAACTCGAACCCGACAAGTTTCAGCTATCGAGACTGCCTGACTACTGCACCCTCTGCGGCTGGGCGCTGGCGCTGGCCCACGCAAAATCGTGCGACGCCGCCATGCTGGCGGGCTATATTGGCAAAGGCGATGCGTTGGCCGATGCCCTGGTTCTCTTTGCCGAAGCCTACGCCGACCAAACCGAGCGCGACTACGATCGCCTGGTGTCCGCTGCTAAACAAGGGCGCATTCCGGTTGACTACGAAGATTGAGGATCTAGTCGAGACAGCCTTCATCTAGGTCTGATCCTCTAGTCGGCGGCAGGCCAGACCGTTGAATCGGGCGGCCCAAAATCATGCTTTGGGTCCGACTGACCGGTGGCGGCTGGGGTAGGGCTGCTTCGCACAGGGCGTCAACCTCGATTTCGACCAGCATATCGGGCTGCATGAGGGCAGGAATTTCGACGGTGGTGTTGACCGGGGGATGGTCGGCAAATAGCTCGTGGTGGGCCTGGGCGACTTCTGCCCAGCGGCTCATATCAGTGATGTAGATGCGGGTACGCACCACGTCGCTGAGGTCAGCATCCAGTTCTACTAAGGCCTGCTGAATGATCTCAAAGCAGCGCTTGGTTTGAGCGTAGGCATCGCCGGGGGCAAAGGTGCCCCCTTGGCCATCGCTGGGGGCGGTGCCGGAGACAAAAATTTGCTGGCCCACCCGCAGCGCTCGGCAGTAGCCGACCTGCTCTTCCCACGGAGTGCCCGAAAATGCTCGCTGCCGCGCCATCGCCTTGCCTAAGGTAAAATCAGCCCCAGCATAGCGTTATTCCTGGGTGGTGTCGGGCCTTTCAACCCGATGGCGGCTCGGAGCATTTCTAGAATGCCTGCCTTCAAACATAAGAGCGCTGAAGTTGTTGCAGAATGGGGCATTGGCCCTGCAGCGATGGACGGGAATGGGTGGGCCTGGGGCAGGTAATGTCAAGACTGACTGACAGCTAACCGCAGGTCTATGGTTGTTTTCTCCAAGATAGGAATGGCGGTGCTGGCCATTTTGGTCGGTAGCGGTGGGGTTGTGGCTCTGTTTTATGGGGCGAATGCGCTGGTGGAGCGCTTTGCCCCAGGCCGGCTCAAAGGTCGCATCTTGCCCTGGGTTTACCTAAGCCCGGCGCTGCTGCTGCTGCTGGCCTACCTGGTCATTCCAACGGTGTTGACGGTTTACGTTAGCCTGCTGGATGCGCGATCGCAGTCCTTCGTCGGTCTTAGTAACTACCTCTCGCTCCTTGCCGATCCGGGGATGGGCGAAGCCTTACGCAACAATATTTTCTGGCTGGTGGGGGTGACAGGGGTTAGTGTCAGCCTGGGGCTGCTGATTGCGGTACTAGCCGACCGAGTGCGCTACGAGCCACTACCCAAAACGCTGATCTTTTTGCCCATGGCGATCTCCTTTGTCGGAGCCAGCGTGATCTGGAAGTTTATCTACGCCTTTCGTCCGGCGGGAACTGCCCAAATTGGCTTGCTCAACGGGGTGATTACCAGCTTGGGCTTTGAGCCGGTGGGCTGGCTGGTGGAGCGATCGCTCAACAACTTCGCCCTGATCACCATTATGATTTGGCTGCAAACAGGCTTTTGCATGGTGCTGCTCTCGGCAGCGGTGAAGGGCATTCCCCAGGAAATGATCGAAGCCGCCCGCATCGATGGGGCCAATGAGGTACAGATCTTTTGGCGCATTGTCGTGCCCATGATTCGCTCCACCATTCTGGTGGTCTCAACCACCACTGTGCTGCTGGTACTGAAGGTATTCGACATTGTGTATGTAATGACGGCGGGCAACCAGGGCACCGAGGTGATCGCCAGCCGCATGTTTAAGGAGATGTTTAGCTTTCGCCACTACGGCCGGGGCAGCGCGATCGCCGTCATTTTGCTGCTCGCCGTCATCCCCATCATGGTCGTCAACATCCGCGAATTCCTCCACCCCACTACCCGCTAAACCCCCTACCCTCCCACTCGCTAACCCTCCCACTCGCTAACCCTCTACCCCATGCCCCCCTGGCTCACCCGCACCCCCATCCACCTCGCCCTAGTCACCCTTTCCCTGCTGTGGACTCTCCCCAGCCTGGGCTTGCTGATCAGCTCGATCCGCCCCCCAGCTGACGTGCTCGCCAGCGGCTGGTGGACGGTGTTTCAGCACCCTTTTGAGTTCACCCAGTACAGCCTGGAGAACTACCGCGCGGTGCTGGGCGCGGCGGGGATGGGTCAGGCGTTGCTCAATAGCTTTACCATTGCGATTCCAGCGACGGTGATGCCGATCGCGATCGCCACCTTTGCCGCCTACGCCCTCGCCTGGATGGAGTTTCCTGGGCGCCAGTGGCTGTTTTTGGCGATCGTGGCGTTGCTGGTGGTGCCCTTGCAGATGACGTTTATTCCTTTGCTGCGCACCTACGGCGATTTGGGCCTGACGGGCACCTTCGCCGGGGTGTGGCTGGCCCATACGGGCTACAGCCTGCCCCTAGGCATTTACCTGTTGAATAATTACATCAGAGCGTTGCCGAAGGATTTAGTTGAAGCGGCGGCGGTGGATGGGGCCACCCACCTCAAAATTTTTACTCGGGTGGTGGTACCGCTGTCGATGCCTGCGATCGCCTCCTTTGCAGTTTTCCAGTTTCTCTGGGTGTGGAATGATTTGCTGGTAGCGCTGGTATTTTTGGGCGGCACCCCCACCGTCGCTCCCCTGACGATTACCCTCACCAACCTGGTCGGCTCGCGAGGCCAAGACTGGCACCTGCTCACCGCCGGGGCGTTTGTCACCATGACGGTGCCGCTGCTGGTGTTCTTTGCCCTCCAGCGGTACTTTGTGCGCGGGCTGCTGGCGGGGTCGGTGAAGGGGTAGATGGGTTGATGGGTAGGCGGGTGCATGGAGTAGATGAGCCTAAAACTCCACCCCCTGAGCCCTGACCCCTGCCTCCTACCCCTCACCCTTCCCATCCACGCTCCCACCCATCCACCCCCTCACCCTCCTACTCTCCCACCCGCCCACCCATCCACTCCCCCACCCTATGCCCTCGGTCACTTTCAAGTCTGTCACTAAGCGCTACGGCGAGTTTGTGGCCCTGCGTGATCTAGATATTGAGATTGGCGATCGCGAGTTTCTAGTCTTTGTTGGCCCGTCGGGCTGTGGCAAAACCACTACTCTGCGGTTGCTGGCGGGGTTGGACAGCGTGACTGCGGGAGATATCTACATTGGCGATCGCCGGGTGAATGAGCTGGCTAGCCGCGATCGCGATATTGCCATGGTGTTTCAGTCCTACGCGCTGTACCCCCATATGACGGTGTACGACAACATGGCTTTTAGCCTGGAGATTCAGGGTTTGGGCCGGGGCGATATTCAGCAGCGGGTGCAGCGGGCGGCTCAGCAGATGGGGCTGGAGGATTTGCTTCACCGCAAGCCTAAGGAACTCTCGGGGGGGCAGCGGCAGCGGGTGGCGGTGTGTCGGGCAATCCTTCGCAACCCGGCGGTGTTTTTGATGGATGAACCCCTTTCTAACCTGGATGCCCAACTGCGCGTGCAGGCCCGCGCCGAAATCAGCCGCCTGCACCGTGAGCTAGAGAGCACGTTCGTTTATGTCACCCATGACCAAGTCGAAGCCATGACCATGGGCACTCGCATTGCCATTTTGAACCAGGGCGTCTTGCAGCAGATCGATACTCCCCAGGCGATCTACAGCGCTCCTAAAAACAAGTTTGTGGCCGGGTTTATCGGCAGTCCCGCGATGAATTTCTTTGATGGAGTTCTAGTCGAAATGGCCGATCAGCTTTGGTTCAAATCCGATGCTCTAAGCTTGCCTCTACCGCCGACAACCTCTGCCCAGTACCAGCGCTACATCAGTCAGCGGGTAATCTGCGGCATTCGCCCCGAAGACATTCACGATGCCCGCTACCTGCCTCCTAGCATAGTCACCGCTCCCCTCAAAGGCACCATTACCCACACTGAAAGCATGGGCCATGAGGTGATTGTTTACCTGGCTCTAGGCGACGGTCAGAGCTGCGCAGCTAGGGTAGATCGCCGCTCGACTCTGGCTTTGGGCGACAGGGTTGAACTGGCCGTGAACACCCATGTCCTACACCTGTTTAATTCCCACACTGAAGAGGCGATAAGTTAACTCTTTGGGTGGGGATTGTTTAGGAGCGACTTTTGCTAACTTAACAAAGAACAATGCTGAACAGGGAATAATTCGACTCTGGCACCTGTTCTGCTCAATCTACCACCAGAGGATTTTCTCTATGGCCAAGGTGCCTAGAGGTAAACGGCAGTCTCCCCGCTTTTGGAACGAGATTACTCCAGAGTCATCGGAGTTGCAGCTCTCTCCGACGGCATGGCGGCACGAGGCGACCGTGAACAGGCAGATTCAAGTTTATGCCCAGCTTCATCTGCTGCAGCAAATAGTTGACTCGATGCCTGCTTGCGTTTCCTATGTAGACAAAAATCTTTGCTATCAATACGTCAACGTCACGTATCAAGACTGGTTTGGTATCAAGCCGGAGGATCTCTATGGTCGCTCCTTGGAAACAGTGATTGGCACCGCCGCCTACGAAAAGGTTAAGCCCAATATCGATCGGGTTTTAGCGGGAGAAAAGGTGGTCTATGAAGCCACCCTACATTATGACCGGGCGGGGACGCGCTATGTGCACGCCACCCTGGTACCCGACTACGACACCGAGGGGGCGGTGAAAGGCTACTTTGCGTTGATTCAAGACCTGACCGATCGCAAGGCGGCAGAACTTGCCCTCCAGCGGAAGTCAGAGCAAGATCACACTCTTTGGCAGATCACCCAACGCATTCGACAAACCCTAGACCTACAAGATATTTTGGCCACTGCCACTGAGGAGGTGCAGCGCCACCTACACGTCGATCGCACCCTGATTTTTCAGTTCACCTCGGGCCACGGCGGCGAGGTCATTCAGGTTACCCATGAGGCTGACTGCCCTATAGCCATCACCGCTCATCAGTGCCAGGGGCAAGGGCTGCGGTCAACCTGCTATCAACATTATGGTCAGAGCACCGTGGGTGCTGTGGCCGACCTAGAGCAGCAGGATGCTGACCTCTGCCTCAGCCCCTTGATGCGGGCGATCGCGGCCAAGTCGGCCATCATTGCCCCGGTGCTACAGTCTCAAGGCAAAGGAGAAAACTGCCTTTGGGGTTTTTTGATCGCTCAGACCTGTAGCGACTACCGCCAGTGGAGTACGGGAGAAGTCGATCTGCTGGAGCAGGTGGCTGACCAGTTGGCGATCGCCGTGCAGCAGGCCGATCTACTGGCCAAACTCCAGTGCCAAGCTGAACGGCTAGCCGAGACCAACCAGGCCCTAGAGCAGGCCAACCAACGCCTCAATGAACTGAGCCGCCAAGATGCCCTCACCAAAATTGCCAACCGTCGCCATTTCGACGTCGTTCTTCAGCAGGAGTGGAAGCGCCTGAGCCGCAGCCAATTACCCCTCTCGCTGATCATGTTTGACGTTGATCGCTTTAAGCAATTCAACGATCGCCACGGGCACCTGGCTGGCGATGCTTGTCTGACCACCGTTGCCCAAACTAGCCAGGGCGTGGTCAATCGCCCTACCGATCTAGTCGCTCGCTATGGGGGCGAAGAGTTTGCTGTCGTCTTGCCCAATACCGATCTTTCAGGGGCACTCACCATTGCTGAAACCCTTCGTCGCAGCATCTGCGCGCTCAACATCGTGAATTTTGAAACAGCAACCGAGACGGTCTATGTCACCGTTAGCGTTGGGGTGGCCTGCCAAATTCCCACTGTCGGCACGTCGCCTCAATATCTAATCGACATCGCTGATCGGGCGCTCTACCGAGCCAAGCAGACCGGACGCAACCGCGTAGTCTACGGGGAATAAGGATTCTTTTCGCGGGGCTGGCACAGTAGAGTAACCTGGCCTAAGGTTAGGGCCATGCATGCCAACTGAGATCAGGCCACCACAATGAAAAAACTTCCCCATTTCGTCGGGCTTACGCTCATCTTCAGCGTTGTGATGGTTGGCTGTCGGTCGCAGTCAAACGCTCCCCAGTCTACCGAAGTGCAGTCCGGCGATACCATCACCATTCTGGGCACCCTGACCGGCGTGGGCGAAGACAAGATGCGGGCCGCTATGGCTCCCTTTACCGCAGCTACCGGAATTGAAATTATCTACGAAGGCAGCGACGCTTTTACCACCCTGGTGCCGGTGCGGGTCGATTCGGGCAACCCGCCTGATATAGCCCTGTTTCCGCAGCCAGGGCTGATGATGGACTTTGCTGAGGCCGGCCAGATGGTGCCCCTCACCGACTTTATCGATCGCGCCACCCTGGGCGACGCCTACGACGAGTACCTGCTGAATCTAGTCAGCTTAGAAGACGATGTCTACGGCCTGTGGATGCGGGCGGATGTGAAAAGTCTGGTGTGGTACAACCCGCAAGCCTTTGAGGCCAAAGGATACACTGTGCCTGAGACCTGGGCCGAGATGGAAGTGCTCAGCGATCGCATGATCGCCGACGGCAGCAAACCCTGGTGTATGGGCATGGAGAGCGGCCAGGCCACCGGCTGGGTCGGCACCGACTGGGTCGAAGACATTTTGCTGCGCCAGGCGGGGCCAGAGGTTTACGACCAGTGGGTGAGCCACGAGATTCCCTTTGCTGACCCGCAGGTGAAGGCGGCGTTTGAGGGCTTTGGAGCGATCGCCCTCGACTCCGAGGCGGTGCTGGGCGGCACCACTGGCATCCTCAGCACCCCCTTTGGGGAGGCCCCGCTGCCTCTATTTGCCAACCCACCAGGCTGCTACCTGCACCACCAGGCCAGCTTTATTGTCGAATTTTTACCCGAAACCGTTGAACCCGGCGTCAATCTCAGCGTGTTCCCGCTGCCGCCGATGGACCCAGCCCAGGGCAACGCAGTGATTTTGGGCGGCATCGTCTTTGGCGTGTTTAACGACACGCCAGCGGTGCGCGCCCTGATGGCGTATCTGGCCACCCCCGAACCCCATGCGATTTGGGCCGGGCTGGGCAGCTACATTTCTCCGCACCGCCAGGTGAGCCTCGACGCCTACCCCGACGACCTCACCCGCAGGCAAGCCGAGATTTTGCAAAACGCCGATGTGCTACGCTTCGACGGTGCTGATCTGATGCCGGGTGCGATCGGCACGGGTGCCTTTTGGTCGGGCATTGTTGACTATGTCGATGGCCAAGACTTAGACACCGTGCTCAGCGACATCGACGCTGCCTGGCCCCCAGAATCTGAGTAGGGGGGCATGGCGATCGCCCCCCCAAGGAATTTGGTTTTCCCTCGGGGGTTGCTGACAAACAATATGATTTGAGAGAGCAAACCACCATGTCAGAATGCTGGCCGGCGTCGGCAAACTGCTCAAAAACACCCCGGTCATGGATGTGTCAGCCCACACTAAGGGTGCCGTAGCCCGAAGTTAGATAGGGAAACTAAATTCATGGGCCAAGACCTAGACTTCCGCCGCCACAGTTAAATAGGCAGAAAACAAAGCTCTTTCTTCCGATGAAAGGCGTTTGGGACGCATGGTTTTGATGTCTACAAATAAGCCTTTTTGCATGCCCTCAGCGGCCAGCACCTGGTCACCGTTGTAAAACCGAAACTGCATGACCGCTGAGGCATTGCGTAGCTCAGACAGCCACATTTGAGCCTGAACGCGATCGCCCAAATACAGCGGCAATTTATAAATAATGTTGGTTTGAGTTAAAACGGGCGCAATTCCCTGTTTAACCACTTCATGGATTGGCATGCCAATGGCTTCTAGCAACTTGAGGCGACCAATTTCCATCCAGTGGATATAAACCGAGTTATTCACATGGCCAGCAAAGTCAATTTGATAGGTATAAACCTCAAGATCAAACAGAAGTTTGTGCATAGTCTGCGCCAGCCAGAGAATGATCGATCTAAGTCACCGCTCAGTGACACGGTATCATGGTCACCGAGTGGTGACAAGCCAGCGAGAGGACTTTATGGCACGCGACAAAGAAGAAACTAAGGCCCGCATTTTGGCTGCCGTTGGCAAGCTATTAGCCGAATCTGGCTTTAAAGGTCTGGGGGTGAATGCGATCGCCCGCGAGGCCGGAGTCGATAAAGTCTTGATCTACCGATATTTTGAAGGGCTGCCGCAGCTGCTCCAAAGTTTTGCTAAGGAGGGTGACTACTGGCCATCAGTGGAAGAATTGGTGGGGGACGAGTCTACGGTGAATGCCGAAACTCTGGCTGACTGGATGGCCTATCTACTGTCAAGATTTTCAGACAATCTGCAAGAGCGCCCCATGACGCAGGAAATTCTGCGGTGGGAACTGCTTGAGGGCAATGAATTAACCCGTGAACTTGCCTATGTAAGAGACAGATTTGCTCTAGACAGCCTAAAGTTTTTAGAAGAAAAAGGGTCTTTTTCTCCAGACAAAGATATTCCGGCCATTAGCGCTGTTTTAGTAGCAGGGGTGGTTTACCTCATGCTGCGAACTAAGTCCAGCAGCACGTTTATGGGCATCGACTTTAGCTCGCCTGCCGGCTGGCAGCGCATTCAGGCCGCCCTTGATTCCATGGTTCAGCTAACAGTTGCAGACAGCAAAAAATAACCGGTGACTCCGCTCAGCCACCGGTTATTTCAAATTTGCAGGGCTGCGATCGCTAGGCCAAAACCTTGGCAGGCGAGAGCGTCAGCACATCGACGCCGTCTTTGGTCACCACTACGGTGTGCTCAAACTGGGCCGAGAGAGAGCGATCGACGGTAATTGCCGTCCAGCCGTCAACCAGCACTTCAGCCTCATAGCTGCCGATATTGATCATCGGCTCAATAGTGAACACCATGCCGGGGCGCAGCTTTTTGCCTTTGCCCTTTTCGCCGTAGTGGGGAATCTGCGGGGCGGCGTGGAAAATGCGGTGGACGCCGTGGCCCACAAAGTCGCGCACCACCGAGAAGCCTTCGCCTTCAGCATATTCTTGAATGGCCGCACCAATGTCGCCTACCCGAGCACCGGGCTTGACCGCACGGATGCCGCGCCACATGGCTTCTTCGGTGACTTCAACCAGGCGGCGGGCGGTGGGCGAGACATCACCTACCAAGAAGGTGCGGGAAGTATCGCCGTGGTAGCCGTCGAGAATAGGGGTGACATCGATATTGACGATGTCGCCGTCGCGCAGTACGTCTTCGCCGTTGGGAATGCCGTGGCAGATAACTTCGTTAATGCTGGTACAGATCGAGCGGGGAAAGGGCATCACCGTACCGGCATAGCCCAGGGGAGCACTTTTAGCGCCGTGCTTTTGGGTCCAGGTCTCGGCCAAGTCGTTCAGTTCTTGGGTACTGACGCCGGGCTTGACGTGGGGAGTCAGGTAGTCGAGCAGCTGAGCGGCGAGCTGGCAGGCTTTGCGCATTTTTTCTAGCTCGCGGCTAGAAAGGAGAGTGATGACTTCGGAGGGTTGCTTTTGTTCTTCCACGGTATCTTTGGCTCTGGGTGAATGGCTGGGGGTGAGTGCCTTAGCTATAGAGTAGGCATTTTCTCGGCGATAGAAACATTGAGGGTCTAAACCGACCGCTCCTGCCCAGCAGTAATTCCCTGGGTGATGATGCCAAAAATGCCATGCCGCTAGTATAGCAACCGGCGTCCTACTGCTTGTGGTTTGCTAGGGCCTTGCGCATCTTAAAGCAGGGCATTTCTTGTCCAAAGGCCAGCTGGTGAACCCCCGGCTCAATGACTTCAAAGCCCTGCTTTTGGTAAAACGCTGCGGCATTGAGAGAGGCGTTGAGCCGCAGGTCGGTGAGCCCTAGGGCGATCGCCTCTCGTTCAAGGGTGGCTAAAATGCTGGCTCCAATGCCGCGCCGGCCATAGTTGGGGTGAGTGTACAAGCTCTGCAATTCGCCATCTTTGTGAATAAAGCCGTAGCCAACGACCTGCCCGCTGTGTCTGGCGACAATGACCCGACGGTCGGGGTGCTCAATCCATCTTTGGCGGACGCGCTCAATGCGATCGCTCGTAATTGGCCGCCGGGACCAGTTGTTCAAAATCTCGTGGGAGTAGTAGGGGGCGGCCGTCTGGTGCACCGCCGCTGCGTGAATTTCGAGCAGGGCTTGGGCATCTTCGGGTTTGGCTGGCTCAATGGTGATGGGGCTATCCATAGGTACTCGCTTGGCGTAGCGGCAGCTTGCTGCCCTGTAGCCCCTAGTCGCCCCAAAGGCGGCGGCGGGTGGGGCCTTGGAGGCGATCGTGGGTATCGCGCAGCAGCGCGGGAATATCGAGCTTTTCGGGGCAGCGGGGCAGGCAGTCGCCGCAGTCGGTGCAGCGGTTGGCCTTGCGGCCGGGGAACCAGTGACCTGCGTTCTCAAACATGCGGTACCGATATTCGCCAAAGGGCTGCATGTCGTAGGCCACCGCTAGATTTCTGAGCCGCAGCACTTCTGGAATATTGATGGCTTCGGGGCAGGGCAGGCAGTCGTAGCACTGGGCGCAGCGATCGCTCCCCAAAGCAGCAGATTCTTGCGTCGAAAGCCGTTCCAGGGCAGCGAGTTCTGCAGTGGTCAGGGGCTGGGTGCGATCGCCCAAACTTTCTAGAGTTGCGAGTTCTGCCGGGATGGCAGGGCCGGTGCTGAGGGTGGTGATGCGTGGGTCGGCCAGCAGCCAGCGATAGGTCAACTCCAGCGGGGTAAACGGCGCGCAGAGTTCCTCAAGCTGGGCGGGCGGGGTGTAAAGCATACCGCCCTTGTCGCCGGGGGAGATGATGAAGATGCCCATATCTCGCTCAGCAGCAAGGTCGAGGATGGGGGCGTGGCGCTGAAAGAAATAGTAGTAGTGCAGGTTGACGAAATCGAACTGATCAGTGGCGATCGCCCCCTCGATCACCTCCCGACTGCCGTGGGTCGAAAACCCCACGTGGCCAATGCGTCCCTCAGCCTGAAAGCGCCGCACCGCCGCCATGCAGCCCTGGGGATCGCTCACCCAGGCTAGGTGCTCAGAGGTGTTGAGACCGTGGATGGCGAGACAGTGAATGTGGTTTAGCCCTAGCCGTTCCAGGGATTCCTCCAGGCGCTGAGTCATTGTGGCGGCGTCAGGCTGAGGTGTAACTTTGGTGGTGATTACCAAGTTGTCTGGCACCGCTGCTGTTTTGAGAAAAGCCCCTAACCAGCGCTCGCTAGTGCCATAGGCCTGAGCAGTTTCGATGTGGTTGATGCCCAGCGCCAACCCAGCGATCAGAGTGTCGCGAAACACCTTCTCAGAGGCCAAAGCGCGCATGGTGCCCAGAGATAGCACCGAGAGCGATAGATTGGTGCGACCGAACCGCCGATAGTCCATAGTTGGAAGGGTTTAAGGGTGCAGGGTATAGGGTTTAAGGGATGGCCACAACCCTGAACCTTGTACCTTATACCCTAAACCCCCATACCCTACGAATCAGAGCTTTCGAGGGTATCGTTGCTGGTCGAGGACTTGCCTCGGTGGGTAAAATCGGAGGGGTTGATGTTGGCCAAAAAAGCCTGGAATGCCTTCTTCTCGGCCTCATCAGCGTCGGTATCGACGGAGATAGAGGCCTCGGCGACAACTTCTTCCATTACCCAGATGGGGGCGTCAAGGCGCAGGGCGATCGCGATCGCATCGCTGGGGCGAGAGTCTAGTTCGCGGCGAATTTCGCCCTTGGAGAGGGTGAGCAAGGCAAAGTATGTGTTGTCTTGTAGGGAGTGAATGACCACGCGCTCCAGGGTCATATCCCACTCGTCGAGCAAGTTGACAAACAGGTCGTGGGTGAGGGGACGGGGGGCGGGCTGGTTTTCGAGCACCGCGATGATGGAATTGGCCTGCTCGCGGCTGATGTAGATTGGAACCTGTCGGCGATCGGTAGTGTCTCGCAGCAAAATTACCGGAGTTCGCGACATCGCATCTAGGGCAATCCCGGCGACTCTCATTTCAATCATTGGTTTGGCCTCTTGGATCCGTTGATTGGCGTGCTCTAGGGGTGTTTGTCAGCCTGGAACCGATACTATTACTAGTGTACTGGGCTGTTTGCGTACCGGGCGATTTCTATGAATGGCAGGCTGAGGGTTACCCAGTGAAGCGATTCTAAAGCGACTGTGGGCGGGGGTTGCCCCCTTAGTCTACCTAAGCTTATCTATCAGCAGATGGAATACGGGATACTCTAAAGAAAAAAATTATTGCTTTAAGTATGCCCCGATTGGGCCCTAGGTGGGTCGCAGTTTCCCTGAGAATTTTCTTAAGGTTACAGCCATGTTTACCGGACTGATTCAAGCGACGGGTACGCTCTTTCACAAGGGCGATACTCAGGTCTACCTGCGCTGGGAGACCAGCCCACTGCCTAGTTCTCTCACCGATGTCGAACTGGGGGATAGCATCGCCGTAGACGGCATTTGCCTGACGGTAGAAACCATGCTGCCCGATGGCTTTGTGGCCGCAGTTTCACCGGAAACCCTCGATCGCACCTCTCTAGGCAACCTCCCCGATGGCAGTCGAGTCAACCTGGAGTCGTCGCTGCGGGTGGGCAGCAAGATTGGCGGTCACTTTGTCACCGGCCACATCGACGGGCAGGGTCATCTAGAAGCGGCGATCGAAACTGACAACGCCTGGAAGCTTAGCTTTACCGTGGGCGATCGCAGAATTGCCCGCTACATCGTGCCCAAGGGCAGCATTGCGGTGAATGGCATTAGCCTGACGGTGGCCGACTGTAGCCCCAGCGGCAACTGGTTCGCCGTCGCGGTGATCCCCGTAACCTACCATGAGACCACGCTGCAACACCTACGCCCCGGCCAGGCAGTGAACCTGGAGGGCGACGTGCTGGGCAAGTACGTAGAGAAGTTTATGGGGGGCAAGGATGACGCCCCGGCGGGCAACAGCGTTTCGTTAGAGTTTTTGGCGGAGCATGGCTACTGAGGCGACTAACCCATACAGCCTGCTTTCGCGTTAAATTTGCTTTGTTATAGTCGTAATCAGACTCAAAACCATAAGACGTTCAAACGTTGGCTTGGAAAATGTCTCAATCAAACTGGCTACAGCTATAGCGTTACAGGAAGAGAATTAGGCTAGCACCCAGCGACTCCGATGGCTGACGTTACGCTTCACCTCATTTGCGGCAAAATTGCAGCGGGCAAGTCCACTAAGGCGCGCGAACTGGCGAGCCAGCCCAGGACGGTTTTGATCAATCAAGACGAGTGGCTATCCACCCTCTACCCCGATGAGCTGAACACGTTAGCCGACTATGTTCGCTACAGCACGCGTCTCAATACAGTAATGGGTATCCACGTTGAGGCGCTGCTGAGAGCGGGTCTCTCGGTCGTCCTCGATTTTCCTGCCAACACGGTCAAGAGTCGCCAGTGGATGAAAGCCATCGTTGAGCGCGCCGAAGCTGCCCATGTTCTCTATTACCTGGATGTGCCGGATGCCGAGTGCAAGCGGCGGCTGCGCCTGCGCAACGAAAGTGGCACTCACGAATTTGCGCCAACCGAGGCTGATTTTGATCAGTTCACCAGCTATTTTGTGCCGCCCGCCCCGGAAGAGGGCTTTAACGTGATCACTATCCACGGCTGATGCGGCTAGATCCACCCCGGCAGCAGCCAGCGGCGGTGGAGCGCTTCTAGCGAGAGGGGGATGCCGAGGTAGAGGGGGAGCCAGAAAAGAAAGCTGAGGGCGATCGCCCCTAGCAGCACCAGGGCCAGCGGGCGATCGCGCGGATTCTGCCACCACTGCGCCATCAGCCAGGCCAGCCCCAGGGTGCTAACCGCCGCTATGCCTATCGCGTGGTACAGAAACGTGCAGCGGCTCACCAGCGCCCAGGGCAGCCAGTTCGCTAGGTAATTAAGCAGAATAAACAGCACTACGGCATTGCTTGACGACCCAACTCCGCGATTTTCGCCCGTCACTCGCCGACTCACCCAGCCCAGGCCCAGGGCCAGCACCGCCGCTGTCCCCAGCCACCACAACACCGGGTTGCCCATGGCGTGGATGGTTGTGGCCATACCGTCAGCGCGTTCGTAAAAGTAGGCTACCGGGCGCACCATCAGCGGCCAGCTGTGCCACGGCGAGCAGTAATCGTGACCCGCTCCCGCTGCGATCGATTGGTGGGTAGACCAAAGCCGACGGTGAACGCCCATTAACGATTCACTCGTCAGCACCAGATGGGGCAGCCACAGCAGCAGGTAGGTTGCCAAGGGAATCACGCCCAGGTAGGCCGCCCGCATGCGCCAGCGGTTGCCCCTTATCCCCCAGCCCCTTCTCCCTGAGGGAGAAGAGGAGCCAGAGGAAACATCAAAGTCCCTCTCCCCTGGGGAGAGGGATTTAGGAAGAGGGGCTTCCCCATCGCTTGTGAGAATTTCCCACAGCAGCAGGCCCAGCCACAGTCCTGCCCAGTTCCACTTCACGCTGATGGCGGCCCCCAGGGCGATGCCTGCTACCCAGCGCCAGTGCGAGGAATGCTGGGCCTGACCTGCCCTGACCCATGCCCACTGGCCCAGCAGCCCCAGGGCCAGCCCGTAAATATTGATCAACGCCAGGCGCGACTCTACTAGAGTCAGCCCTTCCATCGTCATTAGCAGTCCGGCCACCAGAGCGAAGGTGCGACGGCGTTGAGGTGGGTATTCATGGCTGAGGGCAAAGGCCAGCGCCGCTAACAGTACCGGAATCGTCGCGCCCACGATCGCATTCAGCCAGCGAAAGGCGAGCGGACTGACCAAAGCCCCCTCCACCTTCACCGTGGGCCAACCCAGCCAAGTGGCGGGCCACTGACCAAGCCAAAGGCCCAGGGCAATTAGGTATTTAGCCAGGGGCGGGTGGGCATCGAAGCTGGGCGTTCCCTGTAAATAGTCGAGGGCGAAGGGGACGTAGTAGACCTCGTCGAAGACTAGCCCGTGGATGCGGCCCAGGCCAGCTAAGCGGAGGCTGAGGGCGATCGCCCCCAACCCCAGAGTCCAACCCCAGAGAGGCACCCGACGAATCACTACTGCCCTTGGGCGGCCATGCGCTCTTTCATGCGATCGCGAAACGCCGCCAGATCTTTCGCTGAAGGTTGGGTCCTCTGCCAGGCGGGGCGATCCATCAGGCGGCTAGTCCAGGCTTGTAGGGTGGGGTAGTCGGCCATGGGCAGGCCCAACTGCTCAAACCAGGGGGCAAAGGTGCCCGCCACCACATCCGCCAGGGTGAGCTGCTCGCCGCAGAAAAAGGGGCCATTCCCCAGCTTGTCGGCATAGAACTTGAGCACCACCTCGGCCTTTTGCTTGGCCTGGGCGATCGCATCTTCTGGGTCTTGGCCAAAGCCCATCATCTGTTTGATCAGTGGGTTGATGGCGGGCACCAGCTCATTCACCGTCACCATTTCGACCATGCGCATCGTGGCGATGCCCTCGGGAGTCGTTGCCAGCAGCGAAGGCGTGGGGTACTTGGCTTCTAAATAATCCAAAATGGCGAAGGATTCAATGACCGTGAAGCCATCATCGACCAGCACGGGAATGTGATGAAAGGGATTGAGTGCCAAAAACTCAGGCTGAAACTGCTCTCCCCCCATGCTCATGGCCATCTCCTCGAAGGGCAAATTCTTCTCTAGCAGCGCCACCCAGACGCGGCGGGAGTTGACCGACAGCGGGGTATGGTAAAAGGTCAGCATGATCAAACCTTGCCTCAACAGGCTGAATGTCTGTGATCCAGCATTTCACAGGAAGTACTCTGATCCCCACGATTTATTTGTAATGAGTTACGTTCGCCCCAACATAGATGCGATGGCTGGCTACGTGCCGGGAGAACAGCCTCGCCCTGGCACAGGCATTATTAAGCTCAACTCCAACGAAAACCCCTATCCGCCCTCTCCCCAGGTGATTGAGGTGCTGAGGCATTTCGAGAATGAGCTGCTCAGGCGGTATCCTGACCCTTTTGCCCGCAACTTTTGTCAGGCGATCGCCGATGTTCTAGGCGTACCGGCGGACTGGATCATTGTGGGAAACGGGAGCGACGATCTGCTCAATCTTTTGGTGCGCGCCTGTGCCGATGACGCCGCCCGACCGATTGTCTACCCCACCCCTACCTACGTGCTGTACCGCACCCTGGCGGCGCTGCAACCCGCCACCGTGGTCGAGGTTCCCTATCCCGACGATTTTCAGTTTCCTCTAAAGGATTTGGTGGCGGCCCAGGGGGCGATCACGTTCATTGCCACTCCAAACAGCCCTTCGGGCCACGTGGTGGCGCTGTCTGACCTGCGAGACTTAGCACAGCAGGCTTCAGGACTGGTCGTGGTAGATGAAGCCTACGTGGATTTTGCTGAGGGTTCAGCGCTGTCGCTGGTGCAGGAATTCGACAACGTTGTGGTGCTGCGCACCCTATCGAAGGGCTATGGGCTGGCGGGGCTGCGGCTGGGGTTTGGCATTGCCAATCCGGCGCTGTTGGCTGAGCTATTTAAGGTCAAAGACAGCTACAACGTCGATGCTCTTGCGATCGCCCTAGGAACGGCGGCCATGCGCGATCAGGCCTACAAGAACACCTGCGTAGATAAAATCAAATCCTCGCGAGCAGCATTAACCAAAGAACTGCGGCATCTGGGGTTTACTGCGCTCGATTCCCATGGCAACTTTGTCTTGGCTACGCCGCCCCAGCCCAACGCCGAGCAGCTGTATCTGGCCCTAAAAGAGCAGGGCATTTTGGTACGCTACTTCAAACAACCCCGGTTAGACGACAAGCTGCGGATTTCGGTAGGCACCGAGGAGCAAAACCACGCGCTGATCGCGGCCCTAGTACGTTTACTACCATCTCTACAACCTTAGCGACGATTGGTATGTCCCAAAGATTGAGTGTTTTTGAGCTATCAAGAGTACAGTGACCCGCGAGTGGGAGCATTGCCCAAACTGGAGACGATCCGCCGGGAGATGGGAACTACAGACACCTATTAAGCGTTTGTAGCACCGGCGGACGCACCGAACAAGGCTACGCTCCATCACCTCCTGTTTGATGAGTGAGAATTTAGAAAAGCGGAGTGCCCCGTGGTGCCAGGTGACAGATCGCTGAAAGGCAGGAAAATCGTGTAAACACTCTGCTTTTACAAATTTTTAAAGACCGCTAGAATGGCTCGTACTAAAGTTCACAAGTCTTTGTGCGAGAGAAGAGAACCCCAAACCATCCACCACCAACCGACAAGAACAACCCACCCACAAAACCACACCCCGTGACGTGAGCCGGAAATTCTCCGGTGGGAGATAAAGAGGGATTTGCCTTTAGGTCGTCATAGTACACAAGAGGCTTGTCGTCTTTACGCCAGCCGATGCGATTACAGAACTCATCCCAAATCTTATCACCCGGATACTTGCCATCGAGTTTGGCCCCACATTCGATATAAATTTGCTTCTGTACACTAAAACCAAACTTGCCCTGGCTGTACTTTACCCACAGGCGATCAATCGTGCGTAAATCCGTGCAGGGAAAATTCAGCAATTCATCGGTAGTGAACCAATTGTCAGTTTTTTTGCCCACAGTGCGAATCATCGCTTCATAGGTTTCTTGGTCAGCATTTCTCCACTTTCCGGCTTTGAGTAGGTCGCGCAGGTGGGTGTAGTCAACCCCTTTTTCTGAGCTAAGATCATCCTGGTACTCTTCCTCATAGCCATCTTGAAATCCATCTCGAAAGTTTTCCCATGCTCTCCTTAACCCGTTTTGAGGCTTAGGTTCTGGATTTTTTTGAGGAGTTACATTCTTCTCAGGCTGAGCTTTCTGCTCTTGTGGTGCAATTGCTTCTTGCTCACATCTCAATAATTCTTCTTCATAAGCAGCCTGAAATTCCTCGGAGGCATCCTGGAAACCTTCCTTAAAGCTTTGCCACACTCCTCTTAACCCTTTCTTGGGCTTGGTTTCCGAGTCTTTTTTAAGAGTTACATCTGCCTGAGAACCGGCCTCCCCCAATGCTACTTGCAGCGATTGCAAAGCCTCTGCCCCGTTAGCGTACCGGCGGCTATAGTGGCCGCACACCATCTTAGTCAGTACCTCCGCTAGGGAATCGCTGACCTTTACCCCTTTCCGCCACACTACATCTAGCGTGTTGGGGTCGAGATCGAGATCATTTGGGTAGCGGCCTGTCAGTGCTTCTATGACTACCATGCCTAGGGCATAGACATCACTAGCGGGGTAGGGTTTCCCTCGGGCTTGCTCTAGAGGAGTATAGCCTTCGGTGCCAATGCTGACAGTAGTTGCAATTAACTTAGATGGAGGGTGAGCCATCTGCCCAAGTTGCTGGGCTGAAAATTCTTTCACAATGCCAAAGTCGATCAGGCACAGCACACCATCCTGACGGCGAATCAAGTTTTCGGGCTTAATGTCGCGGTGGATAACCCCCTGCTGATGTACATAACTGAGTACTTCCAACCCTTGGCGCAATAATGTAGTCACATCCTGTTCGGGCAATCGCTTTGCGGCATGAAGTTCATCCCGCAGGGTGCGCCCTGCAATAAAATCCTGCACGATGTAGAGCTTGCCGTTTTCTTCCAGGTGTGCCAAAAGCAGCGGAATTTGGTCGTGGCGACCTAGGCGCTCCAGGATCTCAGCCTCTTGGTCAAACAGACGGCGGGCTACCTGCCATGTCTCGGCAGAAAACTTGCGCCGAGGCCGCAATTGTTTTACCACACAGCGGGGCTGACCAGGGCGGCGCAAGTCTTTGGCCAAAAAGGTGATGCCAAACCCGCCTTCGCTAAGGGCTTGGATGACTTCGTAGCGCCCGTCAATGATTTGGGGCATGGCAGTGCGAGAAAAAGCATGAACAATTACTCGTTCCTAGCTTACCCAGCCCGCTAAGGGAAGTCATGGGGATATGGCGAATCAGAAACCCGGTCTCTTGGAGAAACTGGGTTTCTAAATTTATGATTTGCTATTGGGCAATCAGGGGCCATCCAAGGGGCATGACTTACGAGGCGTGACGGTGTAACGTTTGATTATGACTCAGCCGGGGACAGTGTATATCGTAGGAGCGGGGCCGGGGAGCCTCGACTACCTCACCGTGCGGGGATACACCCTGCTCCAGCGGGCCGAGTGCCTGGTGTACGACGCTTTGCTGGATGAGGCGCTGCTGGCGCTGCTGCCGGAGGGGTGCGATCGCATCAATGTTGGCAAACGCGGTGGCCAGCCTAGCACCGCCCAAACCGACATCAATCAACTCTTGGTCAAGCTGGCTCTAGAAGGGCGTCAGGTGGTACGTCTTAAAAGCGGCGACCCCTTTATTTTTGGCCGCACCGCCGCCGAGGTGCAGGCTCTACGCGAGGCGGGCTGCCCGGTAGAAGTTGTGCCCGGCGTTTCGTCGGCTCTGGCGGCCCCGCTGCTGGCAGGTATTCCCCTCACCGACCCGGTGTGGAGCCACGGCTTTGGCGTCTTTACCGCCCACGATCTTGATCTGCTCGACTGGCCCACCCTGGCTCGCCTGCGCACTCTGGTGCTGCTCATGGGCAGTCGCCACCTCGAAGAAATTGTTCACCGTCTGCGCCAAAACGGCTGCCGAGGCGACATGCCGGTGGCCATTATTCGCTGGGGCGGCCACCCCCAGCAGCAGGTGTGGGAAGGCAGCCTGCTCACCATTTGCCAGGCAACTCGCGGCGAAACCCTCTCC
Source organism: Nodosilinea sp. FACHB-141 (assembly GCF_014696135.1). Lineage (NCBI taxonomy): Bacteria > Bacillati > Cyanobacteriota > Cyanophyceae > Nodosilineales > Nodosilineaceae > Nodosilinea > Nodosilinea sp. FACHB-141. The sequence continues at coordinate 213,510 of NZ_JACJPP010000011.1, forward strand.
CCCTGTGTGACGGTGTTTGGGGAAGTTGTCCGCCTGCGTCCTTATCTGGCTTCGGGCAAGCAACCAACCCAAGATTCAAAATCCAAAATCCAACATTCTGGAGAGAGCCCTGGAGCGGTGCATTGCTTCGTGAATGCACCCTACGCATCCCATCACCCCATCACTCCCCTCCCTCTCACTCAAAAGACCATCCTCATCACCCGCGCCGCCGAACAATCCAGCGCCTTTGCTGACTTGCTCATCACCCAGGGAGCTACGGTGATCGATCTCCCCGCACTGGAGATGCGATCGCCGTCGAGCTGGGCTGGGCTAGATGAAGTGATCGCTGCTCTTCCCACCTTCTCTTGGCTGATTCTCTCCTCGGCTAATGCGGTGAATTTCTTTGTGGATCGGCTGCTGGAGCAGGGGAAGGATCTGCGCGCCCTGAGTTCGCTCAAAATTGCCGTGGTGGGGCGTAAAACGGCGGCGGTGCTAAGACAACGGGGATTGGTACCAGACTTTATTCCCCCCGACTTTGTTGCCGATTCCCTGGTCGGTCACTTTCCTGAAGCGGTGGCGGGGCAGCGGTTGCTATTTCCCCGGGTAGAAAGCGGCGGTCGGGAAGTGCTGGTGCAGGAGTTCACCGCCGCCGGGGCCGAGGTGGTGGAAGTGGCGGCCTACGAATCGGGCTGTCCAGAGTTCGCCGACCCAAACGCCTTGACAGCCCTGAAAAGTGGCAATGTGGATGTGATCACCTTTGCCAGTTCGAAAACCGTGGTGCATACGGCTCAGCTTTTGGAACAGGGTTTAGGTGCGGACTGGCGCGAGGTGCTGAAGGGGGTGGCGATCGCCTCCATTGGCCCCAAAACCTCAGACAGCTGCCGCGAGCTTCTAGGCCGGGTGGATATTGAGCCAGCGGAATATACCTTAGATGGACTGACGGAGGCGATTGTCACATGGGCCAGCGCATTATCGGCCTAACCGGGGGCATTGCCACCGGCAAATCAACCGTATCCGAGTACCTGGCGCGAGTACACCACCTGCCCGTGCTGGATGCCGATATCTACGCTCGTCAGGCCGTGGAGCCGGGGTCGGCGGTGTTGGGGGCGATCGCCAATCGCTACGGAGCATCTCTGCTTCACCCCGACGGCACCCTGAACCGGGGAGCGCTGGGGGAAATCGTCTTTAACCAACCCGCCGAAAAAGCCTGGCTAGAGCAGCAGATTCACCCGGTGGTACGCCAGCGTTTCGGGGAGGCGATGGCTGAGCTGGCCGAGGCTCCCGTCGTGGTGCAAGTCATCCCACTTTTGTTTGAGGCCAACCTAGCTGATCAGGTGAGCGAAATTTGGGTGGTGACCTGTCCCTTTGATCGCCAACGTCAGCGCCTCATGGAACGCAATGGTTTGACTGCCGAGCAGGCCACCGCCCGCATTCAAAGCCAGATGCCCTTGGCAGACAAAGTGGCCTTGGCGGATGTGGTGATCGACAACTCCGCCGACTTGGCCGCCCTATCCCGTCGGGTGGATGAGGCGTTGCAGCACACCCCCGAGGGCTTCCGGCGCTAGGGCCGTATTGGGCTTAGAAAAAGCGGCATAGGGGCTGCCCTGGGTTGGTCCCTGATGCCGCAGCCACAGTGCACAGAGCGTTGTACGAGAGGGGATGTCGGGCCAGAGCTTTTGGTGATTTGACAGGTCGAGCACGGTAGCCAGATCGGTTTGGCGCTGTAGCCAGTGGCGCAGGGGGGCACTGTTGCTCTGGGCCCAAAAGGGGTCGAGTAACACCCCGCAGCGACCGCCGGGCCGCAAGAGTTGCAAGCTGCGTTCTAGAAATAACCGAGACCAAAAAAGCCGATTCTGGCTCAGGCCGTCAGGCCCTAAGCTGCTGTGGGGATATTGGTCAGAGCGGCGCAGGTAGTTACTCAGCCAGGTGAACTGGCCCCGGTACTCGGCCCAGGCTTGGGTGAGGTCGTGGTCGATGGTCAGCACCGGTTGGCGGTTGTGCCGAAAGGTAGAGGGAGTCACGTTTTTTTGCTCAAACAGAGTGGCATAGCGTTCCACAAAGCCCACCTGGGTCGCCTCCACGGCCCCGCGGGGAAAGTGGCTAAGCACGATGTCAAAGCCGCCTTGGTCACGCCGCTGCTGGTGAAAATAGAACCCCCAATGGAAGGGCTGGGTGGCATCGACATCCGTTTGGTTTAGGGGGCGAGTGGGGCGATCGCCCGTCGGATCGGGCACCCTCAGGCCCAGCTGCTGGCTGCCCTCGCTCCACAGCAAGTGGGTGAGCTTGCCCTGGGCAATGGCGTCGAGTTCGTCGAGGCGATCGCGCAAAAAGTCGGCCTGGGCGTAGGCGGGCACGCTGCCCACTTCGGCCAGCAGCTGGGTCTGGCTGCGGTAGTGCTCTAGGCGCACCTGGCGCTCACCCAGCACAGACTGGTAGCTGTCAGCAATCAATGGTTGGAGCAGATTCCCCTGGAGCGGGACGGCTTGTTCTGGATCTTTGGCCCCGCGCCGGGGCGGCACCTGATCGAATCGTTCGTCATCAACGCGCACTAGACCGACCAGAGCGTTGCCCTGGAGCACGGTTAGGGTTAGGTCAGGCAATGCGGTGAGTTCTGTCGGTTGGCTGGTGTGCTGCACGCCCTGGAGCCACAACTGTAGCCGAGCGAGCTCTACCGCTGGAGGCCACAGGTCGAGGCCGTAGAGGGCGTGGGTGGCCAGGTGTTGGTAGAGGCCTAGGGTAGGGTTGTTGGGGGATGGTTTGGCCCAGTTGGGAATAGTTTTGGCAGAATTTTGGGTGGCGATCGCCCGCAATCCTAGGGCCAATTCCATCAGCTGATTGAGCGCCGCCACGAGAAAGCGCCCTGAACCACAGGCGGGGTCGAGCAGGGTGAGCTGTCCTAGCTCGGTCAACAGCGTTCCGGCCTCGGCGGGGGAAAGCTCCTTTAGAAGCTGTTCGGTGGAGCGATAGCGGTGGTTGGTGAGCGCCTCGGCGCGGTCGAGTAGGGTGGCGTGGATGGTGCGATCGCACAGCGCCCCCAGCAGTGGTGCTGGCGTCGCCATGGCGACCCCGTCATAGCCATTGACCGCCTGCTCTAGCAGCATGCCCAAGCCCGCGTCTAGCCCAGCAGGAGCCGCCGCTGCCAGGTCGGCTAGCCAGTGGAGGGTGGGCTCAAAGGCAGCGTCGGGCAGGGGAACGTGACCCCAGCGCTGGTCTAACTCTGTGAATCGAAACGGCCCTGTGGGCACAAAGGGCAGTGGCCCTAGCCGCTGGCGCAAAGCTGGGGGGCGCTCCTCGGCGGGCAGGGTAAACCCCTGCTGGCAAAGCGGCTGTAGCACCTGTGAGAAGAACCCATCTAGCTCGCGCTGCTGGCTCTGGCCAAACTGATTGTGTAGATACCACTCGTCACCGCCCAAGTAGCCCCGCTGTTGCAGGGCCGCCACGGCAATCAGCCGCGTGAGCAGCAGCGTGGCGTAGTGGCGGCGTTGACTGCCGGGTAAGGACACCAGGGCGTCGGTCAACGTCTGCCAGCTCCGCTGAAAGCCTTGCACTAGGGTGGGGGTGGGGGGCTGCTCTACCGTAAGGCCCATGGTGCCTAGGGGGAAGGAGATTGTTTGGCCGCCATGGCGTAGTCGCGAAAGCGGTTGAGGTCGTCTTGCAGCGTAGCTTCGACCAACCGACCGAGGAACAGCCCGTCCATCCACTTGATGACGCCAGGCACCGAGTAAGACACGGTGAGCTTGACGGTTGACTGACCCTCCTTACGATCGTAAAAGCGAATGGCCCCCCGATTGGGCAGCCCGTCAATCGCTTCCCACTGAATAATCTGGTGGGTGACCAGGTTGGTGATCTTAGAGCGCCAGGTAAACTCAAACCCGCGGGAGGCCAGCTTCCACTCTGAAATTTCGGGATCGGCATCGGAGACTTTGACAGAGTCGATCCACTTCATCCAGCGGGGCATCTGCTCCAGGTCAGACCACAGATTCCAGGACGTTTCTACCGGCACATCGACATCTACCGCTACGCTGTGATCGAGCCATTCACCCATGGTTTACCCCTGCCACTAATTAAGGCTGTGCCGCTGGCGCTTGCGAAGGCCATTGCAAAAGACAGGTGCAATCGCAAACTCAGTGCCAATGCGGTATTCCACGCTAGCACTGAGCCTATTCTACCCGTATTTCTTCGGACGCACTTTGTCTCCGCTGTTTTGTCGGTGCTACATCCCCTTGCGCGCTACTAAGGTGCGGTGGCGGGGGTCGCTGGGCACTGTGATAGGTGGCTCAAAGCCAGCCTCAACCAGAGCTGCTTCTAAATCAAAGGTGTAGTAGTCGTCGCTCCAGGGTTCGGTGCTTTTCATCAGCGTAAACAGCACCGGAGGCAGGGCTTGGATCACGGGCGACTTGGGGTTGTTGTCGACAATGGCCAGGACTCCGCCGGGCCGCAGCACTCGCCGGGCTTCGTCAAATATGGCTTGGGTAGCGGCGCGGGGCAGTTCGTGGGCAACAAACTGCATCGTCACCACATCAAACGACGCAGCGGGGAAGCCGGTAGCTTCTGCTGCCCCATGTACCCATTGAGCAATTTCACGGTTGGTATCTTGGGATTGAGCCACCACTAGCATGTAGGGCGACAGGTCAAGGCCCACGGTGCGCACCGGATTTCTCTGGGCGTAGTGGCGGTGCAGGCTGAGGGTAGAAATGCCCACCGAGCAGCCCACATCCAAAATGTCTGTTACCTCGGCTGGGCCATGCTGGTCGAGCACTTCAAGAAAGCTGTGGCGCAGCCGGGCTTGGGCTGTCTGCCAGGACAACTCTTCCTGAGGCCAAACCCGCAGGGCCATGGCGTAGGTGGCGGGGGCGGCCTCAAAGGCGGCTTGCCAGCAAAGGTTGCCCTCGCTGTAGGCGTGGAAGGGCACCTGGTAATAGTCGGGGTAGACTACCGCTGGATTGGTTAACTCATCCAATCGCTGGCGCATTTCGGGAGTGTCGAGATCGAGGCAGGTTTGTCGCCAGGGAACGCCATTTTTCTCGGCGGTTTTGATTAGCACCTGGCGGGCCTGGCGCTTCATCAGGGCGTAGAGAGCGGGAGTTTGAATGGCGCGGTTGACGATCCGCGAGAGCAGATCGTTGCCGGCCCAGTCGGGCTTGAGTTTGGTCGTGGTCATGGACGCGGTAAGGAGGGTTTAGGCTTACTGTACTGGATTGGCAAGGTGCGCTGGTAGAGCTTCTGACTGCTGCACTGCTGGGTTACGATAGCGACGTAGCAGTATGGCGATCGCTTTATGCCCCCCAATGTCTTACCGCTTCATACCCTGAACCCGTTGGGACGCTTTTCTGACCGCGCCCAAGACTATGCTCGCTATCGGCCAGGCTATCCTCCGGAGGCGATCGCCGCCATTTTGGCCGACATGGGTGACCCGCGATCGCTAGTGGTAGCCGATATTGGAGCAGGCACGGGTATTTCGAGTCGGCTGCTGGGCGATCGCGGCCCCCAGATAATCGCGGTTGAACCCAATGCCGCTATGCGCGAAGCAGCTGAAGCGCATCCCCAGGTGGTCTTTCAGCCAGGTACTGGTGAGCAAACAGAGCTAGCGGATAAGTCTGTTCATATTGTCACCTGTTGCCAGTCGTTTCACTGGTTCAACGCACCGCTGGCGCTGGCGGAGTTTAGCCGCATTTTGCAGATGGGAGGACGCTTGGCCCTGCTCTGGAACGACTGGGATTTAAAGGACTCAGGCACGGCGGCCTACTATCAGATCATCCATGCCGTAGCGACGCGTGCTATTGACCACCGCGACCACACCCAAGCGCTCAAAGCGGTGGAGCAGCAGACTGAGTTTTCACGGGTGCGACACCTGAGTTTTGCCTACGGCCAGACGCTGACGCTGCCTGAGGTGGTGGGGCGATCGCTCAGCTCGTCCTACATTCCTAAGGAAGGGCGAGCTCACCTACAGTTTCTAGACGCCAGCGCCGCTTGGCATGGGGCTTGGGCTGCGATCGACGGCACAGTGACGCTGAAGTATGTCACCAACCTGTATCTGAGCGAAAAAGTGGCAACCTGACCTTGATCAGCGACATCATTCAGCTTTCATCGCTAATAGAGGAACCGCCGCTGCCTGAGCTAGATGAGCAGGAATGGTGCGATCAGTTCTGCCGAACTGGAATTTGAATATCGCTCCGCTTTAGGGCATCGGGCACATAGGGGCCATCGTAAAAAAAGCGGCGGGGCGGCCCTGCCACGGCATACTCAGGATGCGCTGCCAACCAAGTCTTCAGCTGCTGAAGGCCGCTGGTGTAGACCTCGTAGCCATAGCCGCCCCTGACGCCAACACTCACGACTGTCATGGGCGGAATGTCTTCTACTTGCACGTTTTGGGCGATCTCCTGGGGCACGATATCCAAACTGCGGTACAAAAACGAAACCGATGCGTCCCCTTCGACCACCGTACTAGCATCAAGGGTTGCGGTCGGGTAGCGCGTTTCTACTGGAGCCGTCATGGCAATATCGTTGCTGCTGATGTGGCGAAAGAGCGGCGAGAAGCCCTGGGAGGGCGCGTTAGCTAAGTTTCCCGTCACCTGCACCGTAGCGGCCCTATAGTCGGGATACTGCTTGATTTCGATTTCCCCATCCGCCGTTGGTGGCGGAAAGCCTACGGGCAGCGGTGCCGAGGCCGCACTGTAGGCCCAAAAGAGCAGCGCCCCCACCCCGATTACCACAACCCCCACAATTAGCAGACTCTGGCCCAGTTTCATAAAAGACGGCTCGACACAGCTATAGCTTGAGTGTAACAACCTCCTCGAAGGCCTTCTTCGATAGGGGTTAACCCGCTGCGGCTTGCCCAAGGGGAGAGTGCTCGTAGTGGTGGAGCAGGTCGGCGGGGTCGTCGTAGATGGCGATCGCGCCCGCTAACTCCTCATCGCTAAAACCACCGCAGCGCACGGCAATCACCTTCACCCCAGCTCCGCCTGCCGACTCAATGTCATAGGGGGTATCGGCCAGCATCACCATGCGATCGGGCGCGAGCTGTGCCTTTTTGACGGCGGCTTCGACGATGTCGGGGGCGGGTTTAGAGTTTTCGGCATCGCTGGACGTGGTGGTTTCGTGCAGCAGATCGTCCACCTCGGCGATTTTGAGCATCACCTCTAGTTCCTTAGGGCTGGCGGAGGTGGCAATCACCACGTGCAGGCCCGCTTCCAGCATTTTTTGCACCAGCGCCCGTGCGCCGTTGGCGGGGGCAATGTCGGGCGCATACTTATTTAAGACCAGTTCTTTGCGATCGCTGGCGATTGTCTTGCCGGGTTCTTCTTCGTCATTGAGTTCGGGAATCAGCTTGGGCATGAGCTGATCGCCACCCATTCCCATCATCGCGCGCACCTGGTCAAAGGGCACGTCATAACCGTGGCTGGCGAAGGACTCAACCCAGGACTTGGCATGGGCATCGTTGCTCAAAACCAGTGTTCCATCAACATCTAAAATGACGCCATCGAGTTGCATGCCGACCCCTGCTTTAGCTTTTGTTCGATCTTGACAGGAAAGCAATGGGCCCACATCTTCCAAGAGAAGAGTGTGTCAGGCATCAGTATTGAGTTTGTGTCCGTCTTATGATGTTCAAGCTGCAACGCTTACGTTTCTCAAGGCAGACGGCGAAAGTTCCGATCGCTGATTAAAGTTAACTATTCCCCCAGCCTGTCCCTATTGGCATGGGATCTGACAGGTATGAAATTGACAATTTTGCGGAGCCGGAAGTTTTGGCTGTTGGCCTGCTGCGGCGTAATTGCGGCTCTGCTGAGCAGCCAACTGCCGCTGCAAGCTTGGTTTGTGAATATTGAAGGCTGGCTCAGCGCGCTGGGTTTTGTGGCGGCTCCGGTCTTTGTGGCGGTGTATTTGCTGGCGACCGTATTGGGTCTGCCCAACATCGTGCTGATTTTGGTGGCCGGGGCGGTCTTTGGTTTGATGCAAGGAATTGTGGTGGCTTCTGTGGCCGACACCCTGGGGGCGATCGCCTGTTTTTGGGTGGGGCGCACCCTAGCCCGCGATCGCATCAAGCGCTGGATGATCACAAACCCCAGCTTTGCTCGCCTCGATCACGCCGTCGGTCAAAAGGGCTGGAAAATCTTGCTGCTGACGCGGCTGTCGCCCCTGGTGCCATCTAACCTGCTCAACTATGGCTTTAGCTGCACCAAGGTGAATTTTTGGCAGTACTGCTTTTTTTCCTGGGTGGGCATGCTGCCGGTAATTACGCTGTATGTCTATTTGGGCTCCTTTGGCGTTGCCCTGTTTCACGAGGGGCTCACCGCCAGAAAACTGGCGCTGCAAGGCGGTGGGGCTGTGCTGGCACTCTGCGCCGGGTGGTATACCACCAACCTGACTCGCAAGGCGCTCAACCCCAAGTGCCCCGACGAGCCGTCTGAGTCAGAGTGCAGACAATCTGAGCCAGAGCGCAGACGATAATGAGCGATCTCAACAGGGCAATTTTCGGGGTTAGCCCGGTAGCTTGAGACATAGGCTTTGGTAAACCCCAATTCATAATCACGAACCCCGTAGGGGCGTAGCATGCTACGCCCCTACTACAAATTGGGGGTATTCATGCGGAATTTGGCATCACAAGCACCTGTGCTTAACCCATAAATCTACTCCCCATCCCTGGGCTGTCTACTTCTGCACGGCGGTGAACCCGCCATCTACAACGAGGTTGTGGCCAGTCACAAACCCAGCCCCCTCAGAACACAGCCAGACGACGGCCTCGGCAATATCCTCTGGCCTGCCAATGCGCTGTAGCGGAATGCCAGCGGCTACCTGATCGAGCATTTCAGGCGGGGCTGCGGCCCAGAGATCGGTTTTGACCGCGCCGGGGCTAACGGTGTTGATGCGAATGCGATCGCTAGAGTATTCTGCCGCCGCCGCCCGCGATAGGGCGATGACTCCCGCCTTAGCCGCACCGTAGGCCCCATACCCGGCCACCCCCAGCAGGGCACCCTGGGAAGAGGTATTCACGATCGCCCCACCGCCCGACTGCTGCATAGCGGGGATTTCGTACTTCATCGACAGCCAAACCGATTTGAGATTGGCGTTGATTTCAAAATCCCAGTCGGCTTCGGAGAGGTCGGCCAGTTTGCCCGAGGTACCCGACCCGGCATTGTTAAAGGCATAGTCGAGGCGACCGTAGGTTTCGACGGTTTGTTTAACCATAGCTTCGAGATCTGACGCCTGGGTGACATCGGCTTGGATAAACATCGCCTTCCCCTGAGCCGCTTTGATCTGCTGGACGGTTTCCTCGCCCTTGTCGGGGCGGCGAGCGACTACCACCACAGTTGCGCCTGCTCGGCCAAAGGCGATCGCAGTGGCCCGACCAATGCCCGAACTTGCCCCGGTCACGATCGCAACTTTGCCAGCCATCGAAGCCATGGATCACGCTCCTGAGTCACAGAAGGATGCAGCTGATCCTAGCTCGGCCAAGGTTTTAGAGCTGTTTGCCTCATCACCTAAACGGTTATCGCAGGGCTGATTCTAGCTGGTGCTGCTCTCAGTTGGGTTTCGTTCCTCAGTCACGATGGGGTCATCGGCGCAGATGCCGTAGAAAGCTGCTAAGGATATTTCTACAGAAGCTGACGCCTGAACAGGTTGATATATCACCATTACGTCTACATCTCGGTCGGCCAACCCAACCGGCAGAGCAAGATGTAGAATGCCATCTTGTTCAATGTGCTGACGTACTTTAATGCTTTCCATAGCGGTCATTTCCCTTGCTGTATTCTTTACTCTGGCCTGGGTTTGATTGGCTGTTCTTCTTGCCCGTCAGCCCCACCTGGATTTGCTCTAACCCACCCCCGGCAAAGTGGCTCGCTACTGCAACACGGACTCTAGCTGGTGCTGCTCCCAGAGGTTGCGGTAGAGGCCCGGCTGCTGCACCAGGTCGCGGTGGCAGCCCTGCTGCACAATGCGCCCTTTGTCCATCACAAAAATGCGATCGGCGGTGGCGGCGGCAGACATCTGGTGCGAGATAAACAGCACCGTCTTTTGCTGAGTGCCCTCCGAGAGGGCGTTGAGAATGGCGGTAGCGGTGCGGTTGTCTACGCTAGAGAGGGCGTCGTCAAGCACCAGAATGGGGGCATCAACCACCAGGGCGCGGGCTAAGGCGGTGCGCTGCCGCTGCCCCCCTGAGAGGGTGATGCCGCGCTCACCCACGACAGTGTCGTAGTGATGAGGAAAGTTCTGAATCTCTTCGTCCATCTGGGCCTGCTTGGCGGCGTACTGCACCTCGGGGAACTCCATCATGGGTTCGCCGTAGCGGATGTTGTTGTTGATGCTGGTGCTAAACAGAAAGCTGTCTTGGGGCACGTAGGCGATCGCCCGTCTCAGATCGGCCAGGGGCAGCTCGGTCACATCGTAGCCATCTAGATAGAGCTGGCCGGGGCCAATATCGAGCAGGCGGGGCAGGGCGTTGGCCAGGGTCGATTTGCCCGAGCCAATCGGGCCGACGATCGCAATTTGTTCCCCCGGCGCAATCTTAAAGTTCACCTCATCCAGTGCCGGAACTTTGCTGTCGGGGTAGGCGTAGTTGAGGTGGCGGGCCTCTAGGCTGCCTTTGACTTGCTCCAGGGGCAGGGGAATGGCGGTGGCAGCCGTTTGCACATCAGGTTGGGCATCGAGGATTTCTTCAATGCGGTTGATGCTGACCTCACCGCGCTGGTAGGCGGTGATGGTGAACCCCAGCAGGGCGGTGGGAAACACCAGCCGCTCCACATACAGCAGCAGAGCCACAAAGTCGCCCACGGTGATCACTCCCTCGGCGATCGCCCCCGCCCCCGTGGCCAAAATCACCAGCAGGCCAACACTGGCAAGCCCCCCCAGCAGCGGAAACAGCATGTTGCGGGTGCGGGCCAGCTTCAGGTTGGCGTCGAGCAGGCTGGTGTTGCGGTGGTTAAAGGCGCGGCGCTCGTTCTCTTCTTGGGCGTAGATTTTAATCAGCGCAATGCCGCTCATGTCTTCTTGAATCAGGTCGCTGAGGTCAGAGATGCGCTCCTGCACATGGAGCTGCTCGTTGCGCAGGCGATCGCTAAAGGTCTGCACCAGCACCAGCATCAGCGGGTAGACAATCAGCGAAATCAGGGTCAGCCGCACGCTGATTGACAGCATTACCGGCACCGTCAGGGCATAGGCAAACAGAGTATTGGCCAAGCTCAAAATCGCAAAGCCCAGCAGGCGGCGAATGTTGTCCACATCGCTGGTGGCGCGGCTGATCAGCTCCCCGGCGGTGTTGCGGCCAAAGTAGGCGGGCTCCATGCTCAGCAGGTGCTGAAAGATGCGCTGCTTGAGGTCAAACTCCACCTGGCGGCCCACCCCAAATAGGGTAATGCGCGACACCATGCGAATCACCCACATCACCGAAGCTAGCACCAGCACCAGCAGGGCGTAGTACATCACCCGGTTAAAGCTAAAGGTGACCTGAAGCTCGTCAATGCCGTTGCGAATCAGCAGCGGTATCCACACGCCGACTAAGTTCACAATAAAGAGTGCAACAACCCCCAGTGCCGTCTGCCGCCAGTGGGGTCTGAGGTAGGTACCCAGTTTTTGTAGCTGCGATCGCGCCATAACATCCGCCCTAATTGCCCCCCTATCCTAGACGAATTTGGGGGGACGCATTGGCGGCACGTTATGGCCTATGGCTGTCTGGCAAATTGCTGGGGAGGGTTTAGGGTACAGGGTTTAAGGTCTACGGCAACGCCCTGCACCCTAAACCTTAAACCCTATACCCTGACCCTAACTGCTTAAAGCTCTAGCGAGCCGGTTCCTGGGTGCCAGAACGGTTTCAACTAGATCGTCTCAACCACCTCATCCCACTGCATGCTGAAGGGAGGCAGCCAGCCCCGCAGGTAGTAGTAGATGGCGCTCAGCAGCTCGCCCCAGTAGCGCGTGGTCAGCGCCAGGGCGTTGACGTTGGGGGCCAGATCGGCCAGGCTGGCCAGGGTATCGCGGTTTTCCAGGTTGGGGGTGCTATACAGCTCGGTGGGGGCCGCCACCACCTGAATGCCCTCATTCTCAAAGGCGAGGGCGGCGCGGCGCATGGTTAACGCGGGGGCCACCAGCACCACCCGGTTGGCGTCGCGGTTGTTGCGGGCCGTCTCAAAGCGGCCTGAGCGAACCGGCGCAGTAAACAGTCCCTGCTCGCTTAAAAAGTTCCTTTGGTCGACCACCGTGTTGCGGATGTCGGTGCCCGTGGCCTCAACTCGAATGCTCTCTGAGGGCACGCCCCGACCCACCAGCTGCTGACGAATCGCCTGCCTGAGGGGTTCTTGCTCTTCGCCCGTGCCAAACCGAGGCCCGGCGGTGACGGTCACAAAGGGGCGGGCCGCACTAATGCGGTTGTAGACATTAGCGGCGCTGTTGAGCTGGGCCACCAGCGCTGGGTCGAGGGGGTTGTCGGCGTCGATGCGGCTGTTGAGGGCGTTGGTCAGGCGGTAGGCGTCAGCGTTTTCGCCAATCACTACAATCGATACGGCTCGGTCGACGGGCACCTGGTCGATCGCGGGGCAAATGTCGCTACACAGCCGCTGCTGGCTGGCGTAGGCCCGCTGCACCGACTGTTCAGAATGGTTGACCAAGGCCCGCGCAATCAGTGGCATGCTGGCAAAAAATAGGATCAGCAGCGCCACGGTCACCATGCGCCCATTCACCTTGTTCATGCCGTTGCTGAGGGACAACGCCAGCAGCGTAATTGCCCCGCCCAGAGGGGTGAGCGGAAACACCAAAAACTGCCAAAACACCCCAATGGTGCTGTCGTCGGGGAATAAAAACGCCCCCGCAATCAGCGCCAAGATCATGGCTCCGCCGAACCAGGTCAAAAAGTTGGCGGGAATGAATTTTTTGAGCACCCACCACAGAAAGTAGCCGATGCCAAGCCACAGCAGCAGACGGGTTAATAGATTGAGAATATCCATAGTCAGATTGGCAACGGGCAGTTGGGTGCTGTCGGGCGAGGGGCGAAATTCGCACCCTGGCTTGGGATGGCTTGGCGGGGGCTAACCTGGCCCCGCAGGAACTCTCTGCAAAGCATACTTCAGTAACGAAAACTCGGGCTATGTGCGGTCCTAATCAGCTCAAAGTCCTTCTTTTGCTATAGAAGGCTTCTCTAATGCTGAAACGGCTGACGGGCGGGGTTTCGTTCTGTGCTAAAAGGAATGGGTAGCAATAATTGCCGGTTATGAAATCCCTCGGTGCCCCCTGGAAAGCCTCTCTGCCACGGCCCGACAGCTGGACGCTGAGCGTGGGGCTGATCGCCCTGGTAATGCTGCTGCCGGTGGCAATCATTCTCGCCAGCCTGTTTACTAACTCCAGCAACGCCTGGGGGCACCTGGCCGTGACGGTGCTGCCTGAGTACATTCGCAACTCGCTGGTGCTGATGGTGGGGGTGGGGCTGGGGGTGCTGGCGATCGGAGTGAGCACTGCCTGGCTGGTGAGCACCTGCCAATTTTGGGGCCGGCGCTGGTTTGAGTGGCTGCTGCTGCTGCCGTTGGCCGCCCCCACCTACATCCTCGCCTACGTCTATACCGACACGCTGGAGTATTTTGGCCCGGTGCAGACGGCCCTGCGCGGTCTGTTTGGCTGGCAGCAGGCGACCGACTACTGGTTTCCCAACATTCGCTCGATTGAGGGGGCGATTCTGCTGTTTAGCCTGACGCTCTACCCTTACGTGTATCTGCTGGCGCGGGTGGCGTTTTTAGAACAGTCAACCGCGACGCTGGAGGCGAGCCGCTGTTTGGGCTGCGGCCCCTGGAGCAGCTTTAGGACAGTGGCGCTACCCCTGGCTCGACCGGCGATCGCCGCTGGCACCGCCCTGGCCCTAATGGAAACCCTGAACGACTTTGGCACTGTGGCTTACTTCAGCGTGCCGACCTTTACCACGGGCATCTATCGCACCTGGTTTGGCATGGGCGATCGCCCGGCGGCGGTGCAGCTGTCGGCGGTGCTGCTGCTGTTTATCTTTGCGCTGGTGGTGCTCGAGCAGCGATCGCGCCGTCGGGCTCGCTATTACCAGGGCATGGCCCGCACGATTTCGCAGTCGCGCTACGGGCTGGGCGGGCTGCGGGCGGTGGGGGCCTGGCTGGTCTGCGCCGCCCCCGTGCTGCTGGGGCTGATCATTCCCACCGGGCTGCTGCTGGGGATGACGGTACGCAATGCCGAAGACACTCTCAACGGCGACTTTGTGGTGCTGGGGATTAACAGTCTGGTGCTGGCGGTGCTGGCGGCGGTGCTGGCGGTGTTGCTAGCGCTGGTGATGGCCTATGGTCTGCGGCTCAACGGCACGTCGTTTCTCAAGCTCTCGGTGCAGGGGGCTAACTTGGGCTACGCCGTACCGGGGGCGGTGATTGCGGTGGGCACGCTGATTCCCCTGGCGCAGTTCGACAATGCGATCGATGCCTGGATGCGGCAGACATTTGGAGTTTCGACCGGGCTGCTGCTGAGCGGCACGATTATTGCGCTGCTGTTTGCCTATTTGGTGCGGTTTTTGGCGGTGAGCTTTGGGGCGATCGAGGCGGGGTTGGGCAAAATTAAGCCCTCGCTGGATGATGCGGCCCGCAGCCTGGGCCAGAGCCCCAACCAAACGCTGATGAAAATTCATCGTCCGCTGCTGGGTAGTAGTTTGCTCACGGCCACCATGCTGGTGTTTGTGGATGTGATGAAGGAGCTGCCCGCTACGCTGATTATTCGCCCGTTTAATTTCGACACGCTGGCGGTGCGGGTTTATCAGTATGCCGCTGATGAGCGGTTGATTGAGGCCTCGGCCCCAGCGCTGGCGATCATTGTGGTGGGGCTGCTGCCAGTGCTGTGGCTGAGCAAGCAGATTGCCAATGAGGGGAAGTGAGCAGACAGGAATTCTACTGTTCGGTCACTCTGGAAGCTGGGTGGAGTGAAGCGGAACCCAGCAAGCCTATGATGCTATCGGGTTTTGCTCCGTTTCACCCAACCTACGAGAAATCGAACCATTCAGTTTGTCCAGCCTGAACTTGTAGGTTGGGTGGCGCGATCGCAGAACTCAACAGCGGTAAACAGTAATGGGTTTCGCTCCGCTGCACCTAACCTACAAGGGCTTTAAACGATGAATGCCCTCTCAAAACTGAGAGGGCATTCATCAGTCAGCAGATAGGGCTAGCTAACCCTAGACCTACTTCCAGCCGGCGCGATCGGTAATGCGCAGAGCTTCGGGGTTGTTGCTGCCAAACACCGAGGCATTCAGCGAGTCTTCTTTAAATTCGCCAAAGCCTGCCACTACAGAGTCGATCTCAACGCCTTGCACCACGGGGTACTCGTTGTTGCTCTCGGCAAAAATGCGCTGGGCCTCAGGGTTCGCCAAATACTCCAGGAACTTCACAGCAGCCTCAGCATTGGGCGCGGTCTTGACCACCCCGGCTCCGCTGATGTTGACGTGGGTGCCGCGCCCGTCGGGGCCATTACCCTGGTTAGGGAAGAACACGCCCATTTTCTCAGCGATCGCCTGCTCCTCGGCCTTATCAGACTTGGCCAGACGAGCAAGGTAGTAGGTGTTGGAGATGGCAATATCGCCTAGCCCAGCAGCAGCGGCCTTGATCTGGTCGCTATCACCCCCCTCGGGGTCGCGGGCAAAGTTGGCCACCAGGCCCCGCGCCCACGCTTCAGTTTCTTCGGCCCCATGGGCAGCGATCATCGACCCAACCAAAGACTGGTTATAAATATTGGTCGAGCTGCGAACGAGAATGCGTCCGCGCCACTTGGGGTCGGCCAGATCTTCGTAGGTTGATAGTTCGGAGGGGTCAACGGTGTCTTTGTTGTACACCAGCACCCGCGCCCGCTTGGTCAGGCCAAACCACAGCCCGTCGGGGTGGCGCAGATTTTCGGGAATCGCCTCGCTCAGCACCGATGAGGTGACCGGCTGGAACATATCTTCTTGCTCGGCGCGCCAGAGGCGACCAGCATCCACAGTCATGAGAATGTCGGCGGGGCTGTTTGCGCCTTCGCTCTTGATACGCTCGATCAGCTGGTCGGCCTCGGCCTCAACCACGTTGACGCGAATGCCCGTGGCTTCCCGGAAGCCCTCGTAAAGTTGGTCGTCAGTGTCGTAGTGGCGAGCAGAGTAGAGATTGACCACCGGGCCACGGCGAAGGCCAAACTGAGCTGTGGCGGGGCGCTGGCGCAGGTAGCCTGCGGCTACGGCGGTTGCGGCAGCACCGGCCCCTAAAAATGCGCGTCTTCCTAATCTCATAGGGTTTTTACCTCCAAAAATTAAACCTCAACTAAATCTCTAGGCAACTCCAACCGGACGGCCCCAGATCATTGAGATATCAAGTTGAATTGTATCTCTTAATGCGACCTTCTCTTGATAATGCCGCATTAAAGCTTAGCCCTGTGGCGGATAATCGCAATACCCTTGCGCTTCGCCGATGTCTCTGCTATGGAGTCAGCACCCTGTAGGCAAGGGCTTGAGACCAGAGAAGAATAGCTTTAGAATGGCCAATGAAGAATAAGTCTTGTTAGCTTAACCGCATCTGCGAGCGCAACCTTTCGACAATGACTCCCAGACTAACTACCCCACCGTTCTCCCTGCGCCGCTCTGCATCAAAGACCAAAGGGCGATCGCGATCGTGGCTGGGGATGGGGTGTGCGATCGCCTCCCTCGCTGCCCACGGAGTCTTACTAGCCCTGGTCATTCCCGAATCAAATCAGCCTTCCCCGCTGGCAGAAGACCTAGCGGAACCTGCACCCTTAGAGGATGTGGCGCTGACCGTGCTGCCGCCCGCCGTAGAAACACCGCCAGCCGTAGCCCCAGTTAAAGCACCGCCAGCTTTAGCCTCGCCGCAGCCTGGGGTGGCTACTACCGCTGCACCTCCTCAGGCCAAACCCCAAGCTTCAACCGCGCCAGTTCCCGCCGCTCAGCCCAAACCATCGCCGCAGCCCACAGCGGCGGCTCCAGAACCGGCCTTAACCCCTCCCGCTGCGCCCACCTCAGAACCGCCTAGCCCGCCAGGGCTTTACGCCAACTTTCCCCATTTAGAGGGCGCCCAGGCCGCTTGCGAAGGGTTAGCCGACTGCTGGCGCAGCCCGGTGAGCAGCAGCTGGCGCAGTGCCGCAGGCGATTTGCAAGCGCGGCTAGAATCCCAAGGCTACACCGTGAGCAACATCACTGGCGAAGTCTTGTCTATAGACTCTGGGGTGCGGGTATACGCCGTCAGCAAGCCCGGCGAGCGCAACTATTACTTAAACTTGGTCTCGGTGCGGGAGGGCGTGCTCTACACCATGACCGCCGAACCCATGACCTCTGACCAAGTGCTGGCCTTGCAGCGATCGTAGGCAGTCTTGAAATTATCTGGTTAGTCAAAATTCGGGCGGGCAGTTCAACAGTGATCTCTTCCAACTGCCGTTGCGGAACTTCTCACACCAATGTGAGATAGCTACAGACCGTGGACGCCCAATAAAACGTTAGCCCGGCTTTTCCCTTCATTAAAGTGCTTGGAAAAAGCCGGGCTAATTGTCGGTGTAAACGCTAAGCGTGAACTGTCTTGAGGTCATTGGCGTTTCTGGCAAAGGAAATTATCCTTCTGATAGTGCTTGGCGCAGGGAGTCAGGGCCTTTACCAATTTCCCAAGTGTTCTTCAAAATTTCCCGAAACGTGGTGGTTTGGTACAGCATTGCTTCTTTGAGCTGCACGAGTAGGGTTTGAGCATCTTCTGGGGAAAGCGATTGCACTTGCTCTTCAAACACCCGAAGCTCAAACTGTTGCTCAAGGGGTAACTCTTGACGGATATCCATGATGACGTCTCTCTAATATGACTTCATGTTTATAAATGTAACACTTTGTTAAAGACTGTGTGGATATCTCTGCCTTGCGTGGTAGCCAGCTTGACTGGCGCTTCCTATGCAGGGCCTTCGAGTCGGCAAACGTCGCCCCGTGACCAGCTCTCTAGGCGCATAGCTCTATAGGGCCAAGTTTTTACAAGGTACACGTTAAGCACTGTCAAGTCTTCGCTCGTAAGTTACATGCTCTTTGACCAGCTTTTTAGAATGATTTATGCAATTGACTGAGGCATCGCCGCAATCTGATGCAAGCCAACATACCTACCCAAGAAGCTGATCGACTTGAAGCGCTCAGGCAATACAAGGTTTTAGATACACCCGCCGAGCGTTCCTACGACGACATCACTTCGCTTGCCGCCTTCATCTGCGATGTGCCCATTGCGCTCATCAGCTTGGTTGACGCAGAGCGGCAGTGGTTTAAATCTAAGGTGGGTGTTGTGGCGCAAGAGACCGGCCGAGATGTTTCATTCTGCGCCCACGCCATCTTGAGCCCAGCGATCATGATTGTGAATGATGCTGCCGAGGACGAGCGGTTTGCTAACAACCCGCTGGTAACCGGCGAGCTAGGCATTCGATTCTATGCTGGAGTGCCTTTAATTTCTCCTGGTGGTCAGCCGCTCGGAACGCTGTGTGTGATTGACAGAAAACCTAGGACTTTAGAAGTCTGCCAAATCAGGACTTTAGAAGCTCTGGCGCGCCAGGTAGTGATGCAGTTAGAGCTACAGCGGGTGTCTTCGCAATTGGCTGAGGCGCTAGAAAAAATGGAGCTGATGGCTGGGTTAATTCCCATTTGCTCTTATTGCAAGGGCATTCGCAACGATGAGGGCTACTGGTCAACCGTGGAGTCGTTTATTCAGCAATATTCAGATGTCGGCTTCACCCATGGGGTGTGCGACAACTGTATGAAACGACATTTTCCAGAGGTAGCAGACATTTTGCTCCCAAACCTGGGGACAAGAGGGATTATTCCAGAAGAATAGGTCATGCACAGCCCTGTGCCCCTACTCAGCCCATTGGCGCAGCAGGTTGGCGGTGGTTTTGGTCAGCAGGTCAAACTCTGGGGTTTTGCCGGTTTGGGCAAACAGGGTGCGCTTTACAGTTTCGAGGTCAAAGAGAATTTCGCGGCGGGCGGCATCACGCACCAGGCTTTGCACCCAGCCCACGACCACAATGCGATCGCCCCTCACCACCGGCTCCACCCGATGCAGCGTAGTGGATGGGTAGACAATAGCGCTCCCCGCCGCCAGTTTGTAGGGCTGCTCGCTGTCAGCCCCCTCAATCACCAGTTCGCCGCCGTCATAATCGTCGGGCCCGCTCAGAAACACCGTCAGCGACACATCTGAGCGATAGAAGTTAGCGCCTCCCATCAGGGCATTGTCGGTGTGCCGCCCGTAACTCATCCCCACCCCGTAGCGGCTAAACAGCAGGGAATGGACGATGCGCGGGCATGCGATCGCCTGAAACAGCGCATTTCGCGCCAGAGCCTTTTGCACCACCACCTTCAACGGCTCAACGGCCGCCTGCTTAGCTGCCTGCTCGTTCTGCTTAACTAGCTTGGCGTGCCAGCCCGCCGTCGTCTCCCCCGGCACAAACGCGGCCTGGGCTAAGCCCTCTTTGATTTGGGCGACTTCATCCGGGGTCAGCAGGTCAGCAATGCAGACAATCATCGGCGTGAACTAGGGAGGGTATAGGGTTCAAGGTACAGGGTAAAGGCTCGGGAACTGACCTTGGAGTTGCCGGTTTGAATCAGGGGTGAGTTCGCTCTTGGTATTCCCCTCGCTCCAAGTCCATCTCTCCGCTCACTGCCAGCCATCTGGTGTATCTTAGTCGGGTATCGCCCGAGATTGGGCTACACCGCGTGGAGGATTCGCAATCGGTGACTTCCCTATCGCTAATGGCCCTGCCCCTGGGCCTGTTCTCAATCCTGTTAGGCATGGGAGAACCCAAGCCCCTGCAGCCGTCTGGGCTCAACCCCGCCGCGTTGCAAATTGAGTGGCAGTCGCCGTGGATTGCGGAGCTGGCCCGCGACCCAGTAGTAGAGGCAATCGTGGCTGACTATGTGGCGGGGCTGCAGCGGCAGGGCTGGTCAGTACCCGACCAGGGCGTTTGGATTCAGGTGGGCCAGAGCGCGATCGCCGAGCATCGGGGCGACGTGCTGATGCCCGCTGCCTCGCTAACTAAGCTGGCGACCACCCTAGCCGCCCTTAAAACCTGGCCTCTCGACCACCATTTCGAGACTCGGGTGGGCATGCGCGGCACTCTCCAAGCCGATGGCGTACTCGACGGCGACCTGGTGATTCAGGGCAGCGGCGATCCGCTGTTTGTGTGGGAAGAAGGCATAGTGCTGGCCAACCGCCTGCAAGAGTTGGGCATTCAGCGAGTGACCGGGGAGATTTTGGTGAGCGGCTCCTTCACCATGAATTTTGGGGAGGAGCCGACGGATTCTCTGGCGGATTTGCAGCAGGTGATGTCGGCTTCAACCTGGACCTGGGAGGCCCGCCAGGCCTACGCCAACCTGCCGCCCGGCACGCCGCAGCCCAGCCTAGAGATTGTCGGTACGGCCCGCTGGGTGCCGGCGGCGGAGCTAGAGACCAGCGATGTGGAGTGGGTAGTGCAGCATCAGTCGCTGCCGCTGGTGGCCCTGCTCAAGGCGATGAACATTTACAGCAACAATGTCATGGCGGAAATGGTGGCTAGCTTGGCGGGCGGACCGGGGCCAGTGATGACCAAAGCGACAGCGGCAGCAGAATTACCGCCGGGTGAACTCAGCTTGGTCAACGGGTCGGGCCTAGGGGTAGACAACCAGATGTCGGCGCGGGCGGCAGTGGCTATGACGGTGGCCATTCAGCGAGAGCTGAGCGGCCAGGGTTTTTCGGTGGCCGACGTATTGCCAGTCTCTGGAGAGGACATGGGCACCCTCATCGATCGCCGCATTCCTGCCACGGCTGCAGTCAAGACCGGCAGCCTAGCGGAGGTCAGCGCCCTGGCGGGAATGGTGCCCACGGCCGAAAAGGGGCCGGTGTGGTTTGCCATTATCAACAAGGGCTGGGACATCCCCGACCTGAGGGTGCAGCAAGATCAGCTGTTGCAGGCGATTCAGGCCCACTGGGGCGCGGCGGAAGCGCCTGCCGACCTGAGGACGAAGGTGGTCATGCAGACAGGGCCGTTTCGCTATGGCGACCCCAGCCGCAATCAGGTGGCTGAAGAGGTGGCGTCGGAGTAGGGCACGGTGTAGTGCTGGTGCAGGGTTTTGGCGATCGCCTTGGCCGCCCCGGGCAAACCCATGCGGCGGCGACCGTTCTCGGCAATGCTCTGAAGCCGGGAGCCATCGGCCAGGCAGGCTTGCAGCGCCGCCCCCGTTTCACTGGGCTGGCTAAGCAAAATGATCGATTGCCCCAGCAACCTTGATTGAGACTCGGCAAAGGCGTAGGTGAACTGCGGCCCAGGTCCAGGGAAGGTGAAGACGGGCTTGCCCAGGCCAACCGCCTGCTCGGTGGCGGTGCCAGCGGTCGCGATCGCCGCGTCGGCCAGGTGCAGGCATTCGGCAAAGGCATTGGTGGTCAACACCAGCACACCATTGTTTCGCTGGAAGGTGGGGTATTTTTCAGCAACCGGCTGCCACCCAGCGTCTAGCAGGACATCTTTAAATGCAGCCAAGTTGAGGGAGGGGGCGAGGGCAGCAAGCAGACGCACTTGGCGGTCGCTGAAGGTCTCCATTACCGCTGCGATCGCGCTCACCATTCGCTGCCAGTTGTCAAAAGCTTCGGGCGCGCGCGAGCCGGGCAGCAGGGCCAGCGTGAGTTGAGCTGGGGCTGGGGCAAAGGTGGCCGTCAGCTGGGCTAGCTTGTCGGCGCTGGTGTCCAGGTCGTCCATCATGGGGTTGCCGGGGTAGAGGGCCGGTACCCCGCGCTTTTGCAGCAGGTCAGCGGTGAGCTGATCGCGCACAAAAGCCCCTTGGCAGCGGGGGCGAGCCATCAGCCAGCGCTCCCACGGCACGTAGACCGAGCCCGACCAGCCTTCCAGGGGAGGGCGACCAGGCAAGCGCCCCGTTTCGTTACGCAAATAGTATTCTGACTTGGCGGTGCCAGTGAAAAAATATTCAGCGCCGCTCTGCCAGGCGATCGCTAGGGGCACGATATCCCCCACCGCCAAAATTTTGCCACCGCTTTTGGCCCACTGACGGGCAGTTTTAAGCTGGGCTAAGGTTAACCCCACCAACCCCCCCTGCAAATCGCGCCACAGCTGATAGCGATCCATGTAGATAAAGCCGCCAGAGGGCATCGCTTGGGTCGGCCCCTGGATGGCAATACCCGCTTTCTCATAGGCGCGACCCTCACCCACGATCGGCAGCGCGGCCAGGGTCGGCGCACCGGGCAGTTGGCGCAGCTGCTTGAGAATGCGAACCGCAATGCCGTCTTCGCCGTGGCCGTTACTAATGCAGAGTAGCTTCATCGTTGCGGATTCAATGCTATCGGTGAGGATTCAACCCCAATGTTGAAAACTCAACACCACTGCCAACCCTAACAGAAAATGCATGAAGCACACCTGGAGGAATGGGGCCGCAGCGGAAGGCACTGTCGCCTATGGTTTGGTGGGAGGCACTTTAGGTTTGGGCTTTGGCTTTGGTTTGGCGCTGGGCTCGACTAGTTTGGCCTTTGACTTGATCTCTGGCTTGGCTTTCTCGGACTGAGGCAGTCCCAGTGTTTGGGTAATGTGGTGCTGAATGTCTTCGCGATCGTAGGCGGTCTGCACCGGAAAGCGACTTAGGGGTAGCCCAGCGCTCTTGACGGCCTGGTTGAGAAAATCGTCCCGTTTGATCCGGTCTACACGCTGGTGGCTGCTGTCGTCGAGTTCAACGGCGGCCAGAACTTTGAGGCTGGTGCGATCGCAGAGCACAAAATCAAAATGCTTAGCCGATATCTTGTTGAAGGCCCGCTGCCAATCGCCTCGGTTGTCGGTTTGGGGTTTGAGCACATCGGCAACGCGCACTTTGCCAAAGACTAGATACTGACCCTGGGTAGCATTCTGCAACGCGTGGTAAAAAGTAGTCTCTGCTTGGGTGAACAGATACTTCTGACAGCTGTAGGAGTAGGACTGAGCAGTGTCAGTCCCGTGCGCTTGGGTCGGCTTAGGCGAGGTGGAGTTAGCCTGGCGGCTGAGGAGGGCGATCGCTCCTACCCCAACCCCAGCGCAAATTAGCAACAGAACAATCAGCGATGACACGTTTTTAACGACCCTTGACGGATGCTGAGCCCAGCATGCCCGACTCAACCCTCCTAGGCGCAGGGTCATTAAATTATTGCTAGAACGAAAAACCCCTCAATGTTTCTTTGTGAAGGAACCGGATTTCGTTGCGAAACGGCCTTGTTTCCCCTACACCACCCTTTGATTTCCTTAGGATCTGGGTTTAGACCGTTTGCCGCTGGAACGCCCAATGAAACTGCTGGTGATAGAACCCGAACCGCTGGTTGCCCAGGCTCTGAAGCTGCTGCTGGACAGCGTAGCGTACTCGGTGGAGGTGGCTTGTCTTGACCCCCGCGTCACCCGCAGCGATATCGCTAGCCTAATCGTCAAGGGACCATATGACTTAGTCATTCTCGATGGGGCTGTGGGGTTGAGTCTGGGGCCAGAGTTGCGCGCCCATCTGCCCAAAAGCCCCCTACTGCTGTTGACGAGTGAGGCCCTAGACACCCCACTCTGGGCCACAGAAACCTTGAGAAAACCCGTTGAAGCGGTAGATCTCGTTGCTCGGGTGAGTGCTCTAATCGGTAAGCCCACTGCCTTAATTAGCCCCGTGGCTGAGCTGAGCCGCTGCAAACGGCTAGAGCTTTCCCTCAAGGCGTCGGAGGCGAAGCTCAGCGGTATTTTAGACAGCGCGATCGCCGCAATCGACAGCTTTCAAGTCTACGCCGACGGCAGCTTCGAGTATGTATATTGGTCTGCCGGGTGCGAACAGCTGTTTGGCTACCCCCGCAGCGTCTATGACGACAAACAGTTTTGGCTGGCCCAGGTGCACCCCGACGATCGCGATCGGGTGATTATGCCCCTCTTTAACGACTTTTTTGCCGGCGGCCAGACTACCGCTGAGTACCGATTTCGCCATCAAGATGGCACGATGCGCTGGTTTCGCAGTGACTTTGCCTCGCGCGAAATTGCTGAGGGCTGCTGGGTGGTGACCTCCGTCAACTACGACATCACCGAGCGCAAGCAGCTAGAGCGCGATCGCGATCGGTTCTTAGCGGTGGGGTTTGATCTGCGCACGATTAGCGATCGCAGCGGCTACTTTCGCTGGGTCAGCCCTACCTTTGAGAAGGCCCTGGGCTGGACCGCCGCCGAAATGACCGCTGTTCCCTGGCGTGACTTTGTCCACCCCGACGATTTGGCAGCCTCTGTCAACGAAACTACCGCGATCTTCGAAGGGCGCAACACCTTGGCCTTTGAGAATCGCTACCGCCACAAAGACGGCTCCTACCGCTGGCTGCTGTGGAAGGCGCGGCTTCATGCCGACGACGATCGGATCTATGGCGGCGCGATCGACATTACCGAGCGCAAACGCTCCGAGGCCGCCCTGCGCGACTCAGAAGAAAAGTATCGCCTGCTGTTCAACTCCATGGACGAGGGGTTTTGCGTCATCGAGATGCTCTTTGACGAGGGCGATCGCCCCATCGACTATCGTTTCCTCGACATCAACCCCACCTTTGCGCAGCAGACGGGCCTGATCGATGCCAAGGGCAAACGCGCCCGCGAAATGTTGCCTAACCTCGAAACCCACTGGTTTGAAAAGCTGGGCCGAGTGGCGCTCACCGGTGAGCCCGTGCGCTTTGAAGATCACGCCGAAGAAATGGAGCGCTGGTTTGACGTCTTTGGCTTTCGCTTCGGCGCACCGGAACTGCGTCAGGTGGCGGTGCTGTTTCGCAATGTCACCGAGCGGCGGCAGGCCGACGCCGCCCTTAAGGAGAGCGAACGCAAGCTGCGGGCCATCTTTGACAGCACTTTTGAGTTTATTGGCCTGCTCAAAACCGACGGCACCGTGCTCGACGTCAACCGCACGGCCCTGAGCGTGATTGCGGTTGAAGCCGAGGCGGTGATTGGCCAGCCCTTCTGGCTCACCCCCTGGTGGGATCACTTCCCTGAGCAGCGGGAGCGTCTGCGGCAGGCGATCGGCCGCGCCGCTCAGGGTGAGACCGTGCGCATGGAAAATCAGCACATCTGGGCCGACGGCTCCGCCGCCTGGGTTGACTTCTCGATTAAGCCGGTCTTAGATGAGCAGGGTCAGGTGATTATGCTGGTGCCCGAGGGGCGCGACATTACCGGGCGCAAAACCGCCGAGCGCAAAATTCGCGAACAGGCAGCCCTGCTCGACATCGCCTCCGACGCTATCACCGTGCGCGACCTCGACCATCACCTGCTCTACTGGAACCGGGGGGCCGAGCGCCTCTACGGCTTTGCCGCCGAGGAGGTGGTGGGCCAGGTGGCCTACGACCTGCTACGCAGCGAAACCGCCCAGCACGGCGAGATGATGCCCGCCCTGCTAGAGCGCGGCGAGTGGCGCGGCGAACTCGACCGGTTTACTAAAACCGATCAAGCGGTGAGCGTCGCCGCCCGCTGGACCCTGGTGCGCGACGAGGTCGGGCAGCCCAAATTTATTCTCACCGTTGAGACCGACATCACCGCCAAAAAGTCTCTGGAGGCGCAGTTTTACCAGGCCCAGCGGGTCGAGAGCCTGGGGCGGCTGGCCAGCGGCATTGCCCACGACCTCAACAACGTGTTTACCCCCATTGTCACCATTGCCCAACTGCTGCGCCTTACCCAGCGTCACCTCAGCGACAAAGCTCAAGATCATCTGCGACTGCTGGAAGAGAGCGCCAAGCGCGGGGCCAGCATGGTGCAGCAAATTTTATCGATTACCCGCAGCAGCAGCGGCACACGCACGGAGGTCAACTTGGGGCCGCTGCTGCAAGATCTGGGGCATATTTTGCAGCAGAGTTTGCCCAAGCACATA
Source organism: Nodosilinea sp. FACHB-141 (assembly GCF_014696135.1). Taxonomy (NCBI): domain Bacteria; kingdom Bacillati; phylum Cyanobacteriota; class Cyanophyceae; order Nodosilineales; family Nodosilineaceae; genus Nodosilinea; species Nodosilinea sp. FACHB-141. Next base: position 239,314 of record NZ_JACJPP010000011.1, read on the forward strand.
GACCTACAACTGCCGGAGTTAGCCACGGCCAATGGCCAGGAACTTTGGGTCAGCGTTGACCCAACCCACCTGCATCAGGTGCTGATGAACCTGTGCGTCAACGCCCGCGACGCTATGCACGAGGGCGGTAGGTTGACCCTGGCGGCGGAGCTGGTAACGGTAGATGCGGCCTTGGCTCAAGCCCACCTCGATGCTCATGCGGGCCAGTATGTGCGGCTGACAGTGGCCGACACGGGCACGGGTATTGATCCGGAGCTGTGCGATCGCATCTTTGACCCTTTCTTTACCACCAAAGCACCGGGCCAGGGCACCGGGCTGGGGCTGGCCACGGTGTTGGGCATTGTTAAGGCGAGCGATGGCTTTGTGCAAGTGGTTAGCGAGGTGGGTCAAGGCACCCAGATGCAGGTCTATCTGCCGGCTCTCACCCAGCCCTCGGTCAGCGATGCCCCCGAGGCCGACGGGCCCGACGCTCCCCAGCAAGGCCGGGGGGAACTGCTGCTGGTGGTAGAGGACGATGCCTCGGTGCAAGATTCGGTGCGATCGCTGCTGCTCAGCTACAACTACCGCATTGTGATGGCCAGCAATGGCTTTGAGGCGCTAGACTGCTTTGTTCAGCAGCCGACCTCCCTGGTGGTGGTCGATATGATGATGCCGGGCATGGATGGCATTACCCTGATTCAGCGGCTTAAAGCTATGCAGCCCAGCGTTAAGATTATTGGCACCAGTGGCTTGCCCACCTATCAGGAGAAGGCGCTAGCTGCTGGAGCCAGCGCCTTTTTGCTCAAGCCCTACGACCTCAGCGACCTACTCGACGCGATCGCCCTGCTGCTGCGTTAGCCCGCTGAGGGAATCGCATTTAACAGCCCCGTGGCGGTACTCGGCTACCCGCATTAATGCGGTTAAGGTTGTTGAGGTTTAGTAAGGCGCTGCCGTAGCGCACTACGCTGGGGCTAACCTGGCGACCTCGACGCACTTGCAAATAGCCGCTGGGGCCAAAACTTTGAAATGTTTCTCCGGTGCTGAGGACTTTAGCCCCCTGCAAATTTTGAACTGCAAAACCCGATATCGTATTGCCACTCACCTGGCCTTGCACACAAATTGCTTCCCCATCAACATAGCCAAAGACCCCTGTAATAGCGCTGCCCCGCTTGCTGAAAGTGAAAGTGACGCCGCCGTTTTCAAGTAGTGCCGCATCGGAGACAACACTGCTGCTAGGGGTACCGTTCCAGTAGCGGTAGGTACCGTCTGGCAAATCTTGCACTCGGCTGAGGGCGGGCCGTGGTTCTGGGTTAGGTTCTGATATAACTTGGGCTTGGGTAATCAGCATCACCGTTTCTGTGTCAGCGCATTCGGGATCGCCTTGACACGAAGCCGCTTGGATGTCGCCCATTTCATAGGTAAATCGTACCTGCTCGCCAACGAGATTTTGCTCACAAATCTCAAAGTCGGCAAATTCTGTAAACGTTTCTCCCTCGTCATTTACCACTTCGACATAACAGGCGCGATCGCCCACATTTAAGCTTTGAACAGTGCCTATAGCAGGCTGCTGAGCCTTGCTGGGCTGTATTGATAGTAGGGGTAAGCCCAGCGCTAATAGTGCGATTGAGAGCAAGAAGTTTGTTTTTTTATGTAGCATAGTTTGGTAGACGTAGAATGGTTATTGACAAGTAGACATCCCCAATTAAACATCACTCTGATTCGCTAAAAGCATTCCTATGCGGTTCTTAATAGAGATAATCAAATAGGACGACCTACCATCAAAAAACTGATTTAACATAGAGTATAGGTAAGATAGTTTGATTGCGAGGTGCTTGACCTAACCAAGGCTGCGACTCTGCTGTAATATAATCGATCAAAATTTGTGCCCAGCTGGTGGAGAATGAATCCATTTGAGCGTGTAGCTTGATAAGCAAACACGCGTGTCTTAGAAAACGTAGGATGCGTTGTCGGCTTTAGAGTTATTGCAATCCTCAGCTTTTCTTCTGACCGCAACGAACCATTTCTTTGTAGGGTGATTTACTAACAAGTGCTATGGAACGGGCAAGCAACAATTATTGCCGTAGGTATAAGAGTGTAGGCTGTCGCTGATGGCGATCGCTAGATAGAGAGGATTACAAGAACCGTTTGCAGTCAGCAGTAGCGCTTATCCCTCTTGAGAGAGCCCCATAAAGTATCAGGGCTTGTTACAGTCACAGAGATAGTAAGAATGGCAAGTGCATGTTTTTCAGCCAAGCTTCTACATCGCAATCCCAGTTGCATGAGCATTCTGTCGATCTGGGGGATTGCAAGATTTTTTATACCCAGGGCGGGCTGAAGTTAGATTCAGCTCCTATTGTGCTTCTGCATGGTTGGGGGATTTCTGCTGTGCCTTATCATGAAGTCCTAACCCTCCTAGCACAGCACCATCCTGTAATTGCTCCTGATTTGCCCAGTTTTGCCCGCTCGCCCTACTCGAACCTCATTCCCGACTACGACGGCTACGCTAAATTTTTACTTTCGTTTCTGGATGCCTTAAATCTTCAACAAGTACACCTCGTAGGGCACTCGTTTGGAGGAGGAATTTCAATTGCTTTATCTGCTCTTGCTCCAGACAGAATAAAAAGTTTGATTCTAGTAGATAGTACCGGCATTCCGACTGTATCTATCCCAGAGATAATACCAAGAAGGGCAATTGAAATGACAGCCCAATTGCTTCTTCCAAGGCTAAGATTAAAATTGGTTGATATTCCCCGAGTCTTCTCCCATAACCTTTTGTTCAACACAGGAAACGCTATTCAAGCGTTACTACTTTCCTTACAGGTAAATCTGAAACATTTACTGCCAAAAATTGAAGCTCCTTGCCTGTTGCTATGGTCAGAAAAAGACCTGACTGAACCAATAAGTGTCGCACGAGAGATGGCTGCAATAATTCCAGATTCCAGACTAGTTACCGTAGAGGAAGGTTGGCACGAATGGGGACTCTGGTATCCCGAGAAATCCACATCTCTCATGCTTGACTTTATTCATCAAGTCGAGTGTACTAACGCAGTTACGACAGGCCTTGCTTGAATTGGGGAGCGATCGGCAAACGTAAGGTGCTTTGTCAGCTTTAGGGCCGCTGTAATCCTCAGCATTTATCAGAGATCTGTGTGATTTACCCCACTCCTATGAAGATGCCGTTGACTTTTTTGTAGACCTTTCAACAAAGAGGAATATTGGGGTTCATTTTTATTGTCCACGCCTGGTTGATTCATTGTGTGAGTCACCGGAAGTGTATGCGGTTAATCGGCTAGTGTCCTTTTCTCTTGAGGAGTTAGCTCCCATCAAAGACTTTCTCTGCATGAGGGACGTAAATGGGTTCAACAGCGAAAATTCAGACATTTTCAACGACGTCCATTCCATATCCTTTTAGCGTTAGGTAGATTTTGCGTGTCTACCCGATGCTTTTGTATTTATAGCCCGTAGGGCTCGGGTTGAAGGGCCACTTGGTTGGCGATCGCCTCATAGAGCCGGTCTGATATGAGCGTGTAGGCCTCATCGGTTAACCCTGCTGGGCTTTGAAACGCCTGCCCCGCAAAGTCTTCATAGAGCGGGTAAAAATTCAACACCTGAGCATTGGCTGACTGGGTCTTGGCCTGGTTAGCAACAGCAGCTAAACCTGCAAATCCAGCGCGCATTTGCTCTAGGTAAACATTGTCTAACTCGCCCAAAATCGCCGATTCTTCAGGAGTCAGAGACTCTGGCTTGCGACTAGAGATCTCTGGCTCAATGGCGATGATGAGGCGCTTTTTATTGGCTGCGGCCCAGCTCACCATCTGCCGCATGTGGCGACCGTAGCGATCGATGCGCTGTTCGAGTTCGGCTTGGTCGGCGGGCAGGCGATCGCTAAGGGTGGCATCCAAAGTGGGTGAGTAGAGATTGAGCGGTTCTGCCAGGCGCGGCTCTGCTTGCTGGCGTTGCATACCGTAGCGTTTGATGCCCTGCACCACATAGAGCTGGTCAAACCAAGCCCGCGTCTGCTTACTCAGCTGAGCGCCAAACGACTGGCTTTCCCCGGTCAAATATTGCTCTAGCCCCGGCACATCGCTGCCCCGGTCGGCGCTAGGCAACATCAGGTCGGCGTAACCCCCCATCACCACTACAAAGTCTGGATTGTAAGCGGCTACTCGTTGGGTCAGCATGGCTAGCGCATTACCCGACGCGTAACCGGGTACGGCTGCATTCACAACTCGATATTGCCCATCGCGAATGCGCGGTGGCAGCGCTAGGGCTTTTTGCACCTGGTCAGCCCGGAAGGGCAGCGCACTGGGTTGAAACTGCCCGGGGTTAGCCCGCTGCTGGGCAACTTGATCGTTGAGCCGGGTTTCTAGCTTGCTGGCAAAGGTGGTTTGGTTGTTGGAGCTAAGCTGCCCAAAAGCTGTCGAACCACCGAGGACAAAAATTCTAATCTCCCCCGCTGCCTTGGCGCTAGGCACGGCTTCTTCGTCTCGAAAGCCGCTGTCGTTGATCTGCCAAAAATTGCTCTGCTGGTTGCCCGCCAGCCGATAGCCCAGTAGGGGGTCGCGCAGAGCGTTCAATTTGCCGTCGCTGGGCAGACCTGCGTAGGGCTGTCCATTCCGACTGACAAACCGCAGATGGTAAGAATCAATGACGTCAGAGGCCGGATTAGCGGTGAAGCGATCGCTGGTGCCCGTGGCGTGGGCCACCAATCGCGTTAGCAACTCAATACCAACAGGAATGCCAATCAGCAGCAGCAGAAACAGCGCCAACCGTAAACGGCGACGCGGCTTCTTCCTTTTGTATTGGTAACTGCTGTACATAAATTCCGCCACTCTCAAGTCCTACACATCAATAGGCAAATTAGCAGATCGATTGTAGGCGATCGCCGCCCCTTTGCCCGAATGGCCCCAAATTTTAGTCAAACCTGGCATAGTCCGTTAGAAGAAGCCAGGCCACGAGTTTAACCCCTTAACGTAGAAGCCAAAAGGCCAGCTTATGTTCCGCAACGCGTTAAATTACTCAGAATTCACATAAATTAGGTGCAGTTAGCCTACCTGAGCGGGCGCTTTAAAGGCGGTGCGCTGTAGCTTTTAGTTATCTGTTGATCCCACTGGCCCTTTTTAGAGAGTAGAATTCAAGAAGATTTCACTTCTGCTGCAAGAAACAGGACTTCCCAACAATTGTCTTCTGATACAAAATCTACCTTGAGAAACCCCGGTTCACAACAGAGATCTCGTAGGGGCATTGCACTGCAATGCCCCTACAAACCGGGTGTAACCCAATAGGATTCGGTATGAGAATGTCTTATTGGAACCTATCGCTCCAGACAGAAGATTGTAAGATTTCCTCGAGTGAGATGAACAGCCCAATTTATAAAATTTTCAACAATCAGTAGATCGGGTAATCAAATATCTCTAGAGCTGTAAAAAACAACTTTCAAGCACCACGATCTCGCGACTTGTAAAAAGCAAAATAATTGATTTCATTTCCCCCAGCTTTAGGGTGCTGGGGGGACATAGATAGGGTGATCTGCAAAGCGTCTAGGCGAACATGGCGGTTTTGCTCATTAGACCCCTAAACTGGCGCGGGTACGGGAGCCGACAACACCATCGGCGGTTAAGCCTCGGCTGGCCTGATACTGGCGTACAGCGCGATCGGTGCCGGGGCCAAACACTCCGTCGGCTACTACCGAAAATCCGGCACGGGCGATCGCCTGCTGCACAGCCCGCACATCGTTGCCTCGGGTATAGGGGTTGGCCAACCGCAGCACTCGTATAAAGGAGGGCGAGGTCGGGGTGGGCGGGGTGGTGGTCTGCTGTTGTAGCCTTGTCCAGGTTTCGGGGCCGACGACGCCATCGGCGGTCAGTCCTCGGCTGGCTTGGAACTGGCGCACGGCGCGATCGGTGCCAGGGCCAAAGATGCCGTCGGCGGTGACGGCAATGCCCTGGCGGCTGAGAGCCTGCTGCAGCGTCAGCACGTCGCTGCCCGAGGTGAGCGGGTTGGTGAGCCGCAGCAGCCGGTTCTGGGCGAGGGACGGGGCGGGAGGCGACTGTTGCAGCCGCGCCCAAGTTTGGGGGCCAACAACACCATCAGCCGGAAGGCCCTGCGATCGCTGAAACTGCTCGACGGCGATCGCCGTCGCCGGACCAAAATATCCGTCCGCAACTAGATTTGCCCCCCAGCGCACCAGCGCCTGCTGCACCTGCTGCACATCCTGACCATTGGTGTAGGGGTTGGTGAGAGATAGCAGTCGCGGCCCCGAGGCTGTCGGTACCCCGCCGCCGCTGCCCGATACTGCGGGTCGATTGGCCAGATAGGCCTGGGCCTCTTGGCTCAGATAGCGATTGCCGCTGGGGGTGCGACCGCCCGCCAGATAACGCTGTCCGGCGGTGCTGAGGGCTACCCCCGGTGTGCCTGCTAGAAACACATTGGCCTCTGACAAGCGGCGGCGCAGCAGCCCTTCCTCCACATTGGTGCCGGGGTTACGGTAAAGAATTAGGGCCGCCTCAAGGTTCTGCCACTCCTGATTGCGCAGCACCCGCGAGATGGTTTCAAAGCCGCTGGACCCGTAAAAGTAGGCACCCAGATTGTAGGCAAAGCTGAGAATCGCCCCCCGCTGGTTGTCATTCATCGTTGACCAGGTGGGAATGCGCTCCTGCGGCGGTAGGTAATTGTTGGCGACTTGCCGCATTAGTAGCTCGTCGGCCTCCTCTCGGGTGATGCGATCGCCCAGCTTGAAGGGTTGACCATCCTTATCGCGGGTCGAACCCCAGCCAATAGTGATGGGCAAATTCCCGGTCTTGGGGTCTGGGTAGGCTTGTAGACTCAAGCCCTCAAAGGTTTTGATCAGGTCTAGACCTGGCGTGGGCACCCCAGCCATAGCAATTACCTCGCGGAAAACGTTAGAACTTACCGCAAGTGTATCTAGACTCTGGGTGTCCTATAGCCTCTCTACGGTAGGGCTAAGGCCAAAGGGTGCCGGTGGGGCGGCAGTGGCTAAAGACCTTGTGCCAGTTCACTACCGAGCCGATCACGGCGATCGCCGGAGCTTCAAACCCCGTCTCTGCCACCTGGGCCACGATAGTGGTCAGCGTGCCAATCAGCGTTTCTTGCTGCGGGTAGGTGCCCCAACGAATCAGCGCTACAGGGGTGTCGGCGCTAAGGTCGGCCGCGAGCAGCTCGGCGGTAATCGTCCCCAGGTTGTGAATGCCCATGTACACCACAATGGTTTCAGACCCCTGGGCCAGGGCGCGCCAGTTTACCCTCGGTCGATACTTGCCGGCCGACTCATGGCCGGTCACAAAGGTCACTGACGAACTTTGGCTGCGGTGGGTAACCGGAATGCCCGCATAGGCTGGTACCGCGACTCCAGCCGTAATGCCCGGCACTACTTCTACCCGAATGCCGGCTTCTACTAAGGCCGCCATTTCTTCGCCGCCGCGCCCAAACACAAAGGGGTCACCCCCTTTGAGGCGCACTACTACAGCGTGGGCTTTGGCCTGATCGATGATCAGCTGATTGATTTCCTCTTGCCCTAAGGAATGGCGACCGCGCCGCTTGCCCGCGTTGATCACTGTGGCCTGGGGGTTAATCATGGCCAAGATAGGAGCGCTTACCAAGGCGTCATGGATGACTACATCAGCGCACTCCAACAGCCCCTTGCCCCGCAGCGTAAACAGACCCGGATCGCCCGGCCCCGCGCCGACCAGGTAAACCATGCCGTAGGGTTGGCCCCCCTGGGGCTGGACTGTAGGCCGAGAAGCTGCCGACACCATAGGCGTGATCAAATCCAAATAAAAAACAAAAAGGCTGGCTGAGGAAATTGGCCATTCTCTAGGGTAGACCGTTGCCGACCCAAGGTAGCGATCGCTGTGCCTAAGACACGAGCGACGACGGGTGAACCGCGTGGCGAAAGGCCACCCGCTGCATCGGTACCAGCGCCTCCTGAGGCTTGGTCGGTATGCGATGGAGGGCAAGGTCAATCACCAGATTGGCCAGCTCGGGCGAAGGCCCCAGCGGCGGCAGCAGATGAAACCCCATTCGAGGAAAGCGCTCGGCCAGCTCTTCGGTGTGGTGGGTAATGGCGTCGGTGGTGCTGCCCGCGAACAAGAAATAGGGCAAAATTGCTACCCGTTGCACCCCACTCTGCATATAGTGAATCACTTGGGTATCTAGGCTGGGGGCAACTGCCCAAAAGGCGGCAGTGCCCCCCAGCCCCTGAGCCAGGGCGTAAATAGGAGCATTGCCCCCGGGTCGGCGGCTGCCGTGGGACAACACAATTAGCGCTTCGGTGGCGGTGGTGCTTAGCTTGTGGCGCAAGAGACCTATAAGACCGGGATGGCTGCCCAAGTGCGGGCAGATCTCTAGGCTTAAGCCCGGCAGCTCGTGACGGGCCAACTCGACCTCCGCTGGAATGTCTTCCATCACGTGGACGCCAGCCAGCAAGAACAAGGGGAGTACCCGCACTCGATGTACTCCTGCGGCCTGGGCCCGCTGGCTAAAGGCGACAATTTGCTGATGCAGCGGCACGGCTCCAACTTCAAGGCAGGCGGTGCCCACCAGCGGACCATTCACCGTCTCGGGCTGAGAGACTCGGCTGCGAAAAATACCGGCTTCTTCCCCAAGAGGGCTAGTCGTGCTGGGGCGCAGCCAGTCTAACGCTGGAGCCCGCCGCAGAAATGATGCCGCCTGACTAGTCGCCGATCGCTCCATTGCCGCCCGTTCACCAAGCTCCATACGGCTATCTGAACAGTCTGGAGGGCTTGGCTGATTCCCCCACAGGCCAGGTTCCTGCGATCGCACGAAGTGAGCCAACCGCTCCATGCCTTGCCCGGGTCGTGGGTCGCGGCTACCGTGAGATACTAATAGATAAGCTGTCGATGCAGATGCAGACACAGGCAAACTCTAACTCTCTAAACAACAGCAGCAGGTCATCCACACACCGCTCAACCCTGGGGCTAGCGCACTACAGAGGGAAATCTTGCCGCCTTACAACAGGTAGTGCTGGCCCCTCATTATAAAGATTTAGTTCAAGGCGTCTGGTATCGTATCCATCAAAAGGTATGAGGGTTAGTTAGCTCGATATTTGGCGGCCCCAAGTAGCTCAGCTCCCAGACCCATTGTGGTAAAGTAAAAACTGGTTTGCGGGTGTAGTTTAGTGGTAAAACCTTAGCCTTCCAAGCTAATGATGGGGGTTCGATTCCCCCCACCCGCTTAAATAGTGTACAGTGACTCACTATTTGTCATCGGTGACGTATCAGTGTCGTTGAGGCCAGATTTAATGTCATTGAGACATAATTGTGTCGTCAAACCGCTGGTGACACATTGTTTGTTTTCTAGGAAGCCTTTAGAAGGCTAAGGCTTTACCTTTCAAATTGCTTAAGGCCTTGTCGGCGCTGCTTTTTAAGCCATAATCTCTAGAATTTGCCGAAGTGGCAAGGTTGCAGGCCTTTCAACCTCCCCTGTTCAGGGTGGTTGATTGGGACGGCAGCTTAAATAAACAATGCCTTCTGAGGCGAGTTTAGGGCAAAGGGTGAGCGTTGAACGATGAATGGAATAGCTAGCGGGAAGGACACCTTGCTGCATCCACAAGGGATAACCATTGACGTTGTGTAGCTGTAGGGTGCGATCGCCCTATTTAGCCTCATGTGACCTGCCGGGCTAGCCGAGCAAAATAAATGTACACTTACCCCTTGACTCTCTAGCTCACTGGAAGCTTCACCATAGAGCCATACGAGTTCAAAGGCTTAGCCATGACGATTCAGCTGACTGTTCCTAACCTGGCTTGTTCTGCCTGTGTCGATACCGTCACCCAGGCAATTCAAGCGATCGATGCCACGGCCCAGGTGAATGCTGACCCCAAAACGAAGCAGGTCAACGTTACTACCGCAGCATCGGAAAGCGAGATTAAGCAGGCGATCGCCACTGCCGGCTACACCGTTGCCTGAGCCCGTAGCCTACTCAAAATTTGAGGATCAAAGCGATGGAAAACCAAACCTTTAAGCTGCGGGGCATGAGTTGTGCCGCCTGCGCTAGCAATGTCGAAGCCGCCATTCGCTCGGTGCCCGGTGTCGATGTCTGTAACGTCAATTTTGGGGCTGAGCAAGCGGCTGTCACCTACAACCCTCGGCAAACGAATCCAGCCGAGATTCAGGCGGCGGTGGATGAGGCGGGCTACAAAGCCCAGCCCCTGGATGATGTTATGGCCCTAGAAGACGATGTCGAGCGGCGAGAGCGAGAAGCTGAAAACCGCAAACTCACTCGCAAAGCTGTGTTTAGCCTAGCGATCGCCGCCATTTTAGTGCTCGGCTCGTTGCCGATGATGACGGGACTGCCGATTCCGTTCATTCCCATGTGGCTACACAACCCCTGGGTTCAGCTGGTGCCGACCACGCCTGTGCTGTTCTGGGCGGGCAATTCCTTCTACATCAACGCCTGGAAAGCTCTCAAGCGCCACTCGGCTAGCATGGATACGCTGGTGGCCGTGGGCACCGGCACCGCGTTTCTCTATTCGCTGTTCCCTACCCTCTACCCCCAGTGGTTCATTGACCAAGGGCTCAACCCTGACGTGTACTTTGAAGCTGCTGCGGTGATTATCGCCCTGATTTTGCTGGGACGACTGTTGGAGAACCGGGCCAAGGGCCAAACCTCCGAAGCCATCCGCAAACTGATGGGCTTGCAGGCCAAAACCGCGCGGGTGATTCGCCGGGGTCAAGAAGTTGATATTCCCATCGCTGAGGTGGTGCCGGGCGACATCATTCTGGTGCGTCCTGGCGAGAAAATTCCGGTGGATGGCGAAATCGTCGAAGGCGCTTCTACCCTGGATGAGGCGATGGTGACGGGGGAAAGCGTGCCCGTGCAGAAGACGGTCGGTGACGAGGTGATTGGGGCAACGCTAAATAAAACCGGCAGCTTCAAGTTTCGCGCTACCCGCGTGGGCAAAGACACGTTTTTGGCGCAGATCGTCAAGCTGGTGCAGCAGGCCCAGGGGTCAAAGGCCCCGATTCAGAAGATGGCCGATCGCGTGACAGCCTGGTTTGTGCCGATGGTGATGGCGATCGCGATTCTTACCTTTATTGTTTGGTACAACGTCATGGGCAACGTCACCATGGCGCTGGTTACCACCGTGGGCGTGCTGATTATTGCCTGTCCCTGTGCTTTGGGCCTGGCGACGCCGACCTCGATTATGGTGGGCACGGGCAAAGGCGCTGAGAACGGCATCCTCATTAAAGGAGCTGACAGTCTGGAGCTAGCCCACAAAATTCAAACCATCGTGCTCGATAAGACGGGCACCATTACCCAAGGCAAGCCGACTGTCACGGATTACTTGACTATCAACGGCACAGCGACTGAACTGCACTTACTGAAGCTGGCGGGCTCTCTAGAACGCAACTCCGAGCATCCCTTAGCCGAAGCTGTGGTCAACTATGCCCAATCTCAAGGGGTGACCCTAGAGGAGGCTCAAAGCTTTGAGGCCGTTGCCGGAAGCGGTGTTCAGGGCACTGTGGCGGGTCAACGCGTCCAGATTGGCACCCACCGCTGGATGCAAGAACTTGGCATCGCCACCGATCGCCTACAGCAGCAGTGGGAGCGCACCGAATATTTGGGTCGTACCGTGGTGTGGCTGGCCGTTGATGGTCGGGTAGAAGCCATTCTGGGCATCGCCGATGCGGTTAAACCCTCCTCTGCTGCCGCTATTCGCACCCTGCAACGCATGGGGCTGGAGGTGGTGATGCTAACCGGCGACAACCGCCGCACCGCCGAGGTGATTGCCCGCGAAGTCGGTGTTACCCGCGTCTTTGCCGAGGTGCGCCCCGGCCAAAAAGCCGCCCAAGTCGAAAGTCTGCAATGGGAAGGCAAGATCGTGGCCATGGTGGGCGACGGCATCAACGACGCCCCTGCCCTCGCTCAAGCGGATGTCGGTATGGCGATCGGCACGGGCACAGATGTGGCGATCGCCGCCAGCGACATCACCCTGATCTCCGGCGACCTGCACGGCATCGTCACCGCCATTCAGCTCTCCCGCGCCACTATGGCCAATATTCGCCAAAACCTGTTCTTCGCCTTCATCTACAACGTCGCAGGCATCCCGATCGCGGCGGGCATCCTCTACCCCATCTTTGGCTGGCTGCTCAGCCCGATTATTGCCGGAGCCGCGATGGCCTTCAGCTCCGTGTCAGTGGTGACGAATGCGCTGCGGTTGCGGAACTTTCGGCCCAGGTTGCGAGGGTGATAGGGGTACGGGGTGATGGAGTGATTAGGTGATTTAAGTGTTGAACCCTCAATTACTCCCCAACTCCCCTACCCCATTACTCCCCCACTCCCTACTCCCTCACCCCCCATTCCCAGATTCTTTCCCATGAAACTCAAACACCTTACCCTCAGCGGTTTCGCCAGTTTGATCCTCACCACCACCCTTGCCAGCAGTACCCTAGCCCAAATGGATCATACGGGCATGGCTGAGTCCACTGGGCAGTTTCAGCGCATCGAACAACCCCTATGGTCTAGAGTTGCCGTTACCAGTGCTGGGCTAGGGCTGATCGGCCTCGAACTCTGGTGGTTCTTATTCAGCAAACCTAAGTCTCGCCAAGCTACGGCTACGGACGGTGTGCAGGAAGTCACCGTTACCGTCGATGGGGGCTACGATCCCAGCCACATCGTAGTGCAGGCGGGGCAGCCAGTGCGGCTGAATTTTTACCGCAAAGATCCCAGCAGTTGCTTAGAAGAAGTGCGCTTCCCTGATTTTCGCATTGCCCAGGTGCTGCCGGTAAATCAGACTACGGCAATCGAGTTCACCCCAACCCAGCCCGGTCGCTACGAGTTTGCCTGCGGCATGAACATGTTTCGCGGCACCGTCGAAGTGGTGGCCAATGGTGGTCAAGCCGCCCTGCCTGAACCTCTAACCGCCGTGAAGTTTGCCCATTCCCCATCCCATGCTGTAGATGCTGCCGCCGATGTAGTCTGACTCGCATCTGCTTCCACGTTCCAATTAGTGAAGAACACGGGCGTAGACTGGGTCGGCGCGAGTACCCTGGCAACGGGGATTAACCTGGCCAACCCCGTGAGGTGCCGCCAACTATGCTGATCTACGGTCTGTGTTTTGTCGTCGGGGGCATTTTTGTCTTGCTGGCTGCCGTCGGCGGGTTGGATGGCATAGACATCGACACCAATTTTGACTTCGATGTTGAAGCATCTGCCAGTGTTGACGACATTGACGCGGGCACCCAGATTGACCAAACGCTGACGGCTCTGCGCGATCGCTGGTGGCTGCCCTTTCTCAGCCTGCGGTTTTGGACCTTTGCCCTCTGCTTTTTTGGTCTGACAGGGCTATTGATCAACCTGGTACAGCCCAACTTGGTGGGGTGGCTAGGTGCGCTAATTGCACTGCTGATGGGTCTGTTTTGTGGCCTGGTGGCGGCGCTGGTGCTGCGATCGCTCGGTCGGCAGTCGGTCAGTAGCCTGATTCGTCCCGAAACCCTGACAGGCCAGATCGCCATAGTGGAAATTCCCTTTGATACCAACAGCCGAGGCAAAGTCAGCCTCAGCATTGCCGGCTCGACCGTCAGCTTTTTTGCCATTACCCAGGAAGAACGCGAGTTTCACGTCGGCGAAACGGTGCTGGTGGTGGGGATGGAGCATAACAAGCTATGGGTGGCAGCGGCGGAGGGGTTGAGGGAGTAGGGAGTGATGGGGTAGGGGAGTGATGGCGTGGGGGAGTTGGAGCAAGACACTCCATTAACCCATCACCCCGTAACTCCATCACTCGATCACCCACATTTTCAATACGGCTTGGTGCTAGCGGTGACGACTCAAGGAAGAGGTTATGTATGGCGGATGGAATGACTAAGGCTGATACGGTGGCGATCGCGGAGGTGATGCCAGCGGTGCCGGTGATTGGGCAGAGCGGGGGGCGGGCCTTAGGAGGTGGGGCGATCGCCGTCCTGATCTTTGTGGTGCTGCTCACCATCTGGGGCGTCAATGCCTTGGTGCAGATCTGCGACCCTAACAAAATCTTGATTATCTCCGGGCGCAAGTACCGCCGCGCCGATGGTCAGACCTTGGGTTACCGGGTGATCTACGGCGGGCGCACCTTTCGCATTCCCATTCTCGAAACGGTCAAAACCATGGATTTGACCACCATGCCAGTGCCGATTGAGGTCACCAATGCCTACTCGAAGGGGGGCACGCCGCTGGATATTCAGGCGATCGCCAACGTCAAGATTGCCCGCGATGAGGTGCTGGTCGGTAATGCGATCGAGCGCTTTTTGGGCCGAGGTCGCGAAGAAATTTCTCGGGTGGCGCGCGAAACCCTGGAGGGCAACCTGCGCGGTGTGGTAGCCACCCTCACCCCCGAACAGCTGAACGAAGACCGGCTCCAGTTCGCCGAGCGCATTGCCAGCGATGTGCGCAACGACCTAGTCAAACTGGGGTTGCAGCTCGACACCCTCAAGATTCAGAGCGTCGCCGACCAGGTTGACTACCTCAACTCCATTGGGCGGCGGCAGATCGCCAACGTGGTGCGCGATGCCGAAATTGCTGAATCTAACGCCGTTGCCGAAGCCGAGCAAATTGAGGCCGACAGCAGCCGCGAGGCCGAAGTGGCCAAAACCCAGGCTCGCACCGTAATTCAAGAAAAAGAAAACGAGCTGCGCCGCATCACTGCCGAGGTCGAAAAGCAGGCCCGCATTGAAGAAGAGCGCACCCTGACCGCCGCCGAAGAGGCCCGCGCCCGCGCCCAGCGAGAACTCCAAGCGATTCGCGCCCACCTGGAACAGGCCCGCCTCGAGGTGGAAAAGGTGCTGCCCGCCAAGGCCCAGCAGCGCGCCCAAGAGTTTCAGGCCCGAGGGGCCGCCGCCACCCTTGAAGAAAACGCTAAGGCTTCGGCCCAGGCCAGCCAAATGCTGGTTCAGGTCTGGCAAGAAACCGGGGTGGATGCCTCCCAAATCTTTTTGGTGCAGCAGCTCGAAATGGTGCTCAAAGAGGCAGGGCGAATTCCCGGTCGGCTGCACCTGGGACAGGTGAACGTGATCGACAACGGCGACGGCAAGGCGATCGCATCGCTCCTCAACGCCTATCCCGAAATGGTGAAGCAGTTTTTGCGCCAGTCCGAAGATATCCTCGGCATTCCTCTCGCCGCCATCTCCCCCCTCACCCCTCCACCCCCCACTCCCCCATCCCTACCCTCGGAGCAAACTCCATGAGCCTCATCTTCACCCTCCTGGTGGTCATGTTTGGGGCCACCGGCAGCCTGCTGCTGATCATCAAAAACCTCTACTACATCTGCCAGCCCAGCGAAGTGCTGATCTTTGCAGGCGATCGCCGCACCGTCGGCGATGGGCACAGCGTCGGCTATCGCCTAGTCAAGGGTGGCAGCAGCATTCGCAAACCCCTGCTCGAAAAGACGTTCCGTATGGAACTCACCAACATGATCATCGAGCTGAAGGTAGCCAGCGCCTACTCCAAGGGCGGCATCCCCCTCAACGTGGATGGCGTGGCTAACATCAAAATTGCGGGTGAAGAACCGGCGATTCACAATGCGATCGAGCGCCTGCTGGGCAAGAGCCGCGAAGAGATCGAAAAAATTGCCCGCGAAACCTTAGAGGGCAATCTGCGAGGCGTGCTGGCCACCCTTACCCCTGAACAGGTGAACGAAGACAAAATGGCCTTTGTCCGCAACCTGCTCGACGAAGCCGACGACGACTTAGCCCAGCTCGGCCTCATCCTCGACAACCTGCAAATTCAAAATATCTCCGACGACGTTGGCTACCTCAACTCGATCGGTCGCAAACAGCGGGCCGATCTGCTGCGCGACGCCCGCATTGCTGAAGCCGAGGCCAAGACCCAATCGGCCCTGCAAGCCGCCGAGAACCTCAAACGCACCTCCCTGCGCCAGATTGAGGCCAAAATAGAGATCACCCGCGCCGATGCCGATCGCCGCCTGCAAAACGCCCTCAGCCAGCGCCAGGCCGCCATCTCCGAAGCCGAGTCTGAGATCGCTGCCGAAGTCGCCCGCACCGAAGCCGAACTCGCCGTCCAGCGCGAACGCCGCAACCAGGTCGAGCAGCAGCTCCAGGCCGATGTGATTGCCCCCGCCGCTGCCTCTTGCCAGCAGGCCCAGGCCCGCGCCAAAGGCGACGCCGCCAGCATTGTCGAAGATGGTCGCGCCCGCGCCGAAGGCATTCGCGAACTGGCTACCACTTGGAAGGCCGCAGGCGACCACGCCCGAGAAATCTTTCTCTTTCAAAAACTGGAGTCACTGCTGGCGAATTTGGTCGACACCGTGCCCGACGTGCAGGTCGAAAGCATCACCGTGATCGATCCGGGGCGGGGCGGCAATGCCACCAAGCTGGCCTCGTTCATGGAGCAGATGAAGCAGACCACGGGGCTAGATTTAGCCCAGACGTTGCAGAATTTAGGTGGCGGCAGCGTTTCGCAGGGGGCACTAGCCACCAAACTAGATGCTGATACAAATCAGGACTAAGGCGTTTGTTACTGGTTAGTCCTATGGATCACTACTTAACCCACTACGCCGAGCAAGAATTAAAGCGCTAAGACGTTTGGGCATGAAACAGGAGAATCTTTGTAGCCCGCGGCTGAGTTTACTAAGCCGCAATACTAGGCCTTGGCTCAAACTGGCAGGATGAAGGGCTGCTGGTAGGCGGCAATTGCGGCGAGCTGCCTCCATCCGCTTGGCCTAGTAGAGCCAGGTGGGTTAAGCACTGTTGAAATGCGGCCTGCGTTAGCGGCGGCAGACTCAAGGACAAAGTGGTGGTGCAAAAGCACAAGGTGATCGCGGCTCCTGTTGTCCCAAAAATAGGGGTTTTCTCTTAACGCGGGCTGCCAGTAATCCTAGTCTGGGGAGAAATAACCGTATTTTCAACTAGTAGCTTAAGGGAGTAAATTAGGTTGGCGGGCAGACCATCGCGATCGCCTGCTCAAATTATTTTGTACCCAATCAACACTACCTCTATCGAGAGAATTTGTTCTCGCCTCAGGGAAATTGCTGAACTTTGCGCTAGAGAACGGCACCAGTAAGAGCAAGTAAGGAACTAAATTGGATAGCTAAACTTTACGACTTTCCTTTTAGAGACAGAGATAACAAAAGGAGCGTAAAGAGTGGGTTGCTAGCAGGGCTTGAGTTACGGTTTGTAATGCCAGAAGGTGTTTGGGGTTTTTTGAAGAGAACTGGGCATATTCACTAGAGGGATATGTTTTCGATGGCGAATAACTTTCAACAGCCATTCCCTCTCTTGCTACCTAGTTCACTTTTGGAACGGATCCATCTATGCTTTAAGTCCCTCCTGTCTTCGTTTAACTTCTCAATTTGAATCTGTTGGCACACTCTACGCTATGGATTCCCTAAGTTATAAATTTTTTAATTTGATTGCTCAAGCAACAATAACTTCACCAATAATTAAGTTGCTTTGTAGTAATCTGAAAAATCTAGGCTTACACCAGATTGGCTCAATTCACCTCAATTTATTAGTAGCCTTGGCGTATCGCAAACGAAGCAAGCCTGCTAACTAATTCAGATGTAGCCGTTTAATACTTTTTGAGGGAAACCAAACTTCCTCTTAAAGTCTTGTTCGTTCGCCATTGTCTTTGAGATTGTAGTGTTGCTTTTTGGCATCGTTGGCTGCTGGTTTTTCAGTGCCTTGATCGCTTTTGAAACACCAGCGAAACTCAAAGTCTCGCTCATTCCACTAGGAGTACACTAATGTTTCAGCATGCCCAGTCCGTTGTTTTTATTGATGCCAGTGTTAGCGACGTTCCGCACCTCGTAAGTGGGGTGTTGCCTGGGGTTGCTGTCAAGGTGTTAGCTGCCGATGTGGATGGTGTTGCTCAGATTACCAACTACCTTGAGGCTTACCCTGCCAGCACTGTGCATATTGTCTCCCACGGTGCTCCTGGTGTTTTGTATTTGGGTAACACTCAGCTCAATCTGACTAATCTAGAGAACTACGCTCAAGCGCTACGGTCGTGGTTCTCTCCTCAAGCTTCAAACCCTACCCTGCTGCTCTATGGCTGCAATGTGGCTGCCGGAGATGCGGGCGAAGAGTTGATTGAGAAGTTGCACCAACTCACTGGTGCCGATATTGCTGCTTCTCGTCAAGTGATTGGTCAAGGGTACTGGTCGCTAGAGGTTAGCCCGACTCAGACTACTGCCCTCGCCCCCTTTAGCACTCCCGTACTCGCCTCTTGGGCCGGCAAATTGGCTCCTATCATTAATAATCTCAGCAATTCATCTTATAGCGAGCAAGGTCCTGCCTATATCTTAGATAACGACATTACCTTCTCCGGAGGCACAAATTACAAAAATGGTTACATCGAGTTCAGCCTTGGGACAGCCACCTCGTTTGACTTTTTAACTTTAGCAACGGACGGCAGTCCAGCCATCGGCAACGGTCAGATCTCGATTGTTGGCAATGCCGTCTACGTAGGGAATGGCAGTGCCGCCTCGGTCATCGGCAATGTTGACTCTACATTTGATGGCCAAAACGGCCAAAAACTGCGTATTAACTTCTCCGCAGGCTTTGAGAATGGCAATTTCAATTTGGGAACAAGTGGAAGCACAACGATCACAGGTTGGACTGGTGTCAACCAGCAGGTAAGGTTCGGCATCGACACGATTGCCGGGTTGCCCACTCCCGTGGATACCACCTTTCCAGGTAATAACGTTGATCGAGGGCAAAATATACCCCAGAACCCAGGAACATTTAGCACAGTACTCAGTAGTACCCAGAATGATGGGGGTGGCAATTCTGTTCAGTTAAGAAGTACTGGCATCACGACTAAGACTGGCTATGATATCGTGCGTGGCCCGTCTATTTACAGCAACGGCACGGTGCAACTGTCAGTCGGCGACCAGGTCTCTTTTGAATGGCAGGCGCAGGGTGGCGGTGATGCCTATGATGTTTACGGTTATCTTGTCGACGTCAACACTAACAACATAGTCACGATCCTTAACCAGACGGGGAATAGTGACACTGCCTCGACGACGTGGGCAAAACAAACCGTCAACATTACTCAATCAGGGGAATATCGGTTCGTTTTCGTTGCAGGTACGTTCGACTTTACAGGTGGTCGAGCGGCAGGGGCACAGCTCTTTATTGACGATGTGGTCGTGACCCAGGCCGTACCACCAGTTAACCCCAATGACAGCATATTGTCTGCGATCGCTCAAAGGGTTCAGTACAACAACACGTCTGATGCCCCTGAAACATCGAAAACGCTGACCGTCTCAGCCAAGAATAATCTTGGTGAGACTGCTAGTGGCACGGCCACAATCACGATTACCCCCGTCAACGACTTGCCCACTGGCACCGTCACCATCAATGGCACCCTCGCTCAAGGCCAAACCCTAACAGCAAACACTTCTACCCTGGCCGATGCCGATGGCCTAGGTACTCTGAACTACCAGTGGCAGCAGTCCACCGATGGCATCACTTGGGCAACGATTGCTGGGGCTACGGCCAATACTTTTACTCTCACCCAAGCGCAGGTCAACCAATTCGTGCGCTCGCAGGTCAGCTATACCGACGGCGACGGCAGCCTCGAAACCGTTAATAGCAATGCTACGGCAGCCAAAGTCAACGGCGCACCTACAGGCGGCGTCACTGTTGCCGGTACAGTAGAGCAGGGTTCGCTGCTCACCGCCACATCCACTCTGGGAGACCCCAATGGCCTAGGTACCTTAAACTACCAGTGGCAGCAGTCTACCGATGGCATGACCTGGACGACTATCTCTGGGGCCACGGCGAGCACGTTTACGCTGACCCAAGCCCAAGTTGGCCAGTTTGTAAGATCCCAGGTTAGCTACACCGATGGCGGTGGCAACCTCGAAACCGTTAATAGCAATGCCACAGCAACCAAAGTTGCTAACGTTAACGACGCACCCATGGGTGGCATTGCTGCTAGCGGCACTGCTACACAAAATGCTGTTCTCACCGTCGATACCTCTGCCCTGTCCGATGCCGATGGTCTGGGCGCTCTAAACTACCAGTGGCAACAATCTACCGATGGCACCACCTGGACTGCCATCACTGGGGCAACAGCGAGTACGTTTACGCTGACCCAAGCCCAGGTTGGTCAGTTTGTGCGATCGCAGGTGAGCTACACCGACGGTGGCGGCACCCTCGAAACGGTTTTTAGCAATGCAACAGCCACCACAATCGCCAACGTCAACGATGCTCCTGGTGGTTTGAGCCTTGCAAAGGTCTATCGAACTTCTATCGATGGTTATATCGATAATTTCGAGGTTTACAACCCAACAACCAACGTTTGGAAGACCCTAAACCCCATCGCCACGTCTACTCAGCTAGCAGTCTCGAGCAATAACGAGCTGTACATGCTGAACGATAATACCAATATTATTCAGCGCTATAACCCTGACACTGATACTTGGGTCGATGTACAGGCCGGGCCAAATGTCAATTGGGACTATGGCAACTTAGAGGTTACTAACAATAATGAGTTTATCCTTACAGCCCAGGGACAAACTACTCTCTACTACACTCAAGGTGGTACTTGGAATTCTTTGGCGTTGCCTGGAGGAGCGTCTACAGCGGCAGACTATGACCCAGTAACAGGTAAGTTTGTAGTTGGCCAATTTTCTCAGTATGGTGCTTGGGAAGTAAACCTAGCTACTGGTACCATCACGACGTTTAGTGTTGGTGGTCAGATTGACAGCGGTGAAACCCGACGATTCGGCGAAATTTACGACGGGCGCTACTATTCGCAGGGTTATAACTACCCAATTTACGCCTACGACTTGGCCAACAACACGCTGGCGCTTCAGCAGGTTAGCCCTGCTTACAACTCTGTAGGCAACTGGCTATCAGCGGCAGTAGATGCAGGCGAGGGGCTATTTTATCTAAATGGATTTAATAGTACCAACTTCTCTAGTTGGGACCCTGTGACCAATACCTTTGTCGCCCTGGCCCCAGCGTTAACGGCAAGCGGCCACAATACTCTAGCTGCTACGTCGGTTGGTGCTCCTGTTACCCTCAGTGGTGCTCCCCAACAAAACAGCGTACTCACCGCAAACACATCCAATTTAGTAGACCTAGATGGGTTGGGTGTGCTCAACTACCAGTGGCAGCAGTCTAGCGATGGCATCACCTGGACGGCGATCGCTGGAGCTACGGCAAGTACGTTCACTCTCACCCAAGAGCGCGTAGGTCAGTTTGTGCGGGCACGGGTGAGCTACGTTGATGGCTTTGGCGCTGCTGAGGAGGTCTTTAGCGCTCCTACAGCTAGCAAAATCGCCAACGTTAACGACCTACCTACAGGTGGCGTGACCCTCACCGGTAATGCAGAGCAAGGCTCACTGCTCACTGCCACTCCCACCCCCGATTTTGGCGATCTCGATGGCTTGGGTACCTTGAACTACCAGTGGCAGCAGTCTAGCGATGGCACCACCTGGACGACCATTGCTGGGGCTACAGCCAGTACCTTTACCCTCACCCAAGCACAGGTCGGTCAGTTTGTGCGGTCGCAGGTCAGCTTCACCGACGGCGGCGGCAGCCTCGAAACCGTTAACAGCAATGCTACAGCAGCCAAAGTAGCCAACGTTAACGACGCACCCACGGGCGGTGTCACCCTTAACGGCACCGGTACCCAAGGTCAAACTCTGACGGCAAATACCTCAAACCTGTCTGATGCCGATGGCCTCGGTACCCTGAACTACCAGTGGCAGCAGTCTACCGATGGCAACACCTGGACGACCATTGCTGGGGCTACGGCTAATACCTTTACCCTCACCCAAGCACAGGTCAACCAGTTCGTGCGATCGCAGGTAAGCTACACCGACGGCGGTGGCAGCCTCGAAACCGTTAACAGCAATGCTACGGCAGCTAAAGTAGCCAATGTTAACGACGCACCTACGGGCAGCGTCACCGTCAACGGCACCGTCGCCCAGGGTCAAATTCTGACTGCAAATACCTCTACCCTGGCCGATGCTGATGGCTTAGGTACTCTGAGCTACCAGTGGAAACAATCTAGCGATGGCATTACCTGGAGCAACATTGCCGGCGCGACTGGCAACACCTTTAGCCCCCGCAACGCTCAGGTAAGCCAGTTCTTGCAGGTAGCGGTGAGCTATGTGGATGGACAGGGCACTTCAGAGTCGCTGACGAGTGCGCCCACCAGCGGAAGCGTCGCGAAGTTCAACGCCACCTCTGACTTTAACAATGACGGTTCTGTTGACATCTTCTGGCGGCATCAAAGCGCTGGTCAGACAGTATTCTGGCTAATGGATAATATCAACTTTGCCGGGGGTGATTTTCTCTCACCGACTATAGAAGTAAAAGACGTGAACTGGGACATCAAAGCTTTGGGTGATCTCAATGGCGACGGCAAAGCTGACCTAGTCTGGCAAAACAAAGCCACTAATCAGGCTGCTGTTTGGCTCATGGATGGGGTTAATCTTACGTCCGGTGCTCTTCTTCCTAATGATGCTGCCTCTGGCTGGAAGGTAGTTGAATCTGGCAACTTCAACAAAGACACCAATGTCGACAAAAAAGACGACCTTCTCTGGCGTAACGCCAACACCGGTGAGCTTGCTGTTTGGTTCATGAATGGCACTAACTTTGTCTCTGGAGAGTTTATTACCGTTAATGCAGGTCTCGATTGGGAGGTGGGGGCCGTAGGCGACTTTACCAAGGATGGCAAGACAGACATCTTCTGGGAAAACCGCATTACCGGTGCCAACGTATTCTGGGAAATGGATGGTGCTACCTTCGTTAAAAGTCACCAAACCACTGCCGCTGCCGCTGAATGGAAGGCGAAGGGAGCCGCTGACTTTAACCAGGATGGCAACCTAGACCTACTGTGGCACAACCCAGGAACTGGGGAAAATGCGCTGTGGTTGATGAATGGCACAAATCTAGTAGAGGGCGTTACTACACTACCCACTACGGACGTTAGCTGGAACCCTGTCGTGTAGCGGCAAGTGGTAGGTTGCTAAGCCGGAGTGGCCGACTACTCTGGCAATCGTCTTCAGACCCAAGCAATTCTGAACTCATAGCCTTAACCAAGGTTATGGGTTTTTCGCTTTTCTAAGGCATTGAAACCACCGTGCCGACCATAGTACCGAGTTGCTCTATAATTCTGGCAAACTTCTACGGGGCCTGACCCGATGGGTGCAAAGACAGCTTTGACTGGGCAACGGCAAGGGGTGGCAAGGCTAAATGTCCTTCTTAAAGCGATCAAACTTAGCAGTGGGTCCTTTGCTTGGAGGCAAGCTGCTTAGGACCTCACCCGGCGACGATCGCCCCTTAGCACAGACCAAACCCACTAGCGGTACCAGGTAGAGATAGCAGGCAAAGGGAATAAACCCCGCATTTACCCCCAGAATAGTGGCTGGAACCAGCCCAGCGATGTTCCAAGGAATTAACGGGGAGATCACCACGACGGTGTTTTCTAGGTCGAGGGCTAGGGCAGGAGGCGGGGCAGAGGTGCGGTGGTAGGTAGGGCCGAGCAGCTGCTGGGTCAGCAAAATGGCGATGGTTTGGGTGCAGCCAAAGGCGGCGGAGAGGGTACCAAGGAGGGTGGTGGCCCAGATGCGATCGCCCGGTGTTTTGACCCGCTCTAGCGATCGCTCCAGCCGGTGTAGCAGCCGCGTTTCGGCAAAAATGCCCACAAAGGCGGTCGAGATCACTACCACCAGCGACACCCGTAGCATCGCTGCCACGCCGCCACCCAGCACAATAGCGTTGAGCGGCGAGTCAGCCTCTAGGTGAAACCCGGTGAGCAGATATTGCAGCACCTGCCACCCGCTGTAGTGCTGATAGGCCACCGCCACGGCGATCGCCGTGGTGGTGCTGGCCACCATGGCCCTTTGCACCGGTACCCGCAGCAATGACAGCACCACCATGACCCCCGCCGGCAGCAGCGTCACCGGCCCCAGTCGAAACTCAGTCGCTAAGTCGGCTATCAGGCTCGACTCGGCCAAGGGCACTGGGGCGAACCCGGCAAAGCCAGCATAAATTGCGATCGCCAGCCCCAGGGGCAACAGCGAGGTGCGCCACATGCGGCGAATGTTGTCGTAGAGGTCGGTGCGAGTGATGGCGGCGATCAGCAGCGCGCTAGAGGACATGGGTGAGGCGCGATCGCCCACGTAGGCTCCAGCAATAATTGCTCCGGCAATCAGGTGGCGATCAAACCCGCTATTTTCGCCCCCCGCCACCATGATCATCAGCGCCACCCCGACAGTGCCCACAGTGCCAAAGGAGGTGCCCAGCAGCAGTGACACAGCGCTAGCTAAGCCAAAGGCCACCAACACAAAGCTGTGGGGCGTCACCACTTGGAGGCCGTAGTACACCAGCGTTGGCACCGTGCCCGCCGCCATCCAACTGGCGGTGACGGCACCAATAATGAGCAGCACCCCAATTACGGGCAAGGCTTTTTGGCTGCCGGTCCACCCCATAGCCGCCAGCGCCTGTAGCGAAAAGCCTCGTCGGCGCAGCACTCCCACAAATAAGGCCATGGCCAGCAGCAGCGGATAGGCGATAAATATGCCCTGCACCGCACCCACCAGCAGCAACCCAAACGACAGCCCAAAGGCCAGTCCAATATCCATAGCAAGGGATTTACCGAAAACAGCCTGCGTTTACCCTAGCGAAGGGCGATCGCCTCAGCAAAACCCTCCATCTATCCTGGCTATCGATGCTGTCGATGGGCGATAGCGATCGCCGCTGCTAAAACCTCTGCTCTGACCCGTCAGCTGTCAGCTTTTGAGTCAAGTAGAGATAACGCCTCACTCTAAAAGCCCACTGTGAGCGGCACGGCTGGCCATAGCTAGTTCTGTCACCACCAGCAGCAGTCTTTCGGGCTCGATAGGTTTAGTCATATGTTGTTGAAAGCCGTTGGCCAAGGCACGGTGGCGATCTTCTTCGCGGGCAAAGGCGGTGACGGCGATCGCCGGTACTCGGCTGCCATATTCGGCCGGCAAGTGGCGAATCTGTTGCAGCAGGGTGTAGCCATCCATGTCGGGCATGGCGATGTCACATACCAAGACATCGGGCTCAAAATTGGTCAAATGGGGCAACACCTCATGGGCCGAAGCGACGCCTCGCACCTCGGCCCCATACTGACTCAGCACCGTAGTAATTAAATCAAGGCTGTCTTGGCTGTCGTCAACGGCCAGCACTCTAACCCCCGTTAGGTCAATAACGGTGGGCAGAGGGGCGTCCTCAAGGGGCGGAACGGCGGCATCAGTCATCAGCGGCAGCCGCAGGGTAAAGGTTGACCCCTGCCCCTCGCCTGGGCTATCGGCGATAATGCTGCCACCGTGGGCTTCGACCAAGTACTTAACGATCGACAGCCCCAGCCCCAGCCCGCCGTACTGGCGAGTAATCGACACATCTTCCTGTCGAAACGAGTCAAAGAGCTGCGGCAAAAACTCGCGGCTAATGCCCTTGCCGGTATCGGTGATGGTCACCTGGGCGCAACCGTTCACCGCTTCGAGGCACAGCTCGATCTGCCCGCCCTGAGGCGTAAATTTGACAGCGTTAGACAAAAGATTCCAGATCACCTGCTGGAGGCGGGCGCTATCTCCTCTGACTAAGCAATCGTCGGCTAGGGTAGTGTGCAGCACGATCGCTTTGGCCTGCACGGCGGTTCTCACCACATCTGTAGAGGCCTCAATTACCGAGGCTAAATTGATCGCAATATCGCTAATCTCAAGCTTGCCCTGCAGAATTTTAGCTACATCGAGCAGGTCGTCGATCAGCTGGGTTTGCAGCTTGGCGTTGCGCTCGATAGTCGATAAGGCGCGACGAGTCTTTTCGGCATCGAGCTGATTAGTCTGAAGCAGTTTAGCCCAGCCCAAGATGGGGTTGAGGGGCGACCTGAGTTCATGGGAGAGAATCGCCAAAAACTCGTCTTTGGTGCGGTTGGCCCGCTCCGCATTTTCTCGCGCTGTCTGCTCTCGCTCTAGCAGCTGCTTGCGCTCGGTGACATCGCTGGCCGCTCCAAACCATTCAACGATTTCATTGTGCTCGTTGAGTAGCGGCACCGCCCGCGACACGGTCCAGCCCACGGTACCGTCTGGTCGCAACACCTGGTGTTCTAGCTCAAAGGGGCGCTTGTCGCCAATGGCCTGCTGAATGGCCTCCTGCACTCGCGGGCGATCGCCCTGGGGAATGTAGGTGTCTAGCCACGAGCCATTGGGGCGATCGGTGCCAGTCAGCAAAGCCTGACCATCAATGCTGTACATCTCGCTCCAGTCAGCGCTCATTTTATAGAGCGTATCTGAGCTAGCGGTGACGAGTAGGCGAAACTGGGCTTCGCTTTGGCTCAACCGCGCTTCGGCCTGGGCGCGCTCGACGGCTGCCCAAGTGCGCTCGGCGGTCTCGTGAATCAGCGAAATTTCAAGGGCCGTCCAGTCTCGGGGAACCGACTGACCGACGCTAAACACCGCGACCAACTGGTAGTCTTTGACCAGGGGAATGGAGACCACTGCCGCCATGCCTAACTCTTTAAACTGAGCCTGTTCTGCTGGGGTAAGCATCGTGGTGTTGGCCACGTCGGCCAGCAGCAGCGGATGCCCCGTGCGCAGCAGCGTATGCACAGTTGAGAAATCTTCAAAATGGTAAACCCCTACTAGGCTGGGCTCACCGGCTTGCCTATAGTCATTGTGAACGGTACCCATGAGGGTAGCTTCGTTGTATTCGTAGTAATAGACTCGGCTGGCGTTTAGCTCTTCGCCAATCAGGTGGCAGGCGGTGGCTTGCACCTCAAGGGGGTCGCTCAGCACTCGCAGCGCATCGGCTAGGGTGACTCGAAACGCGTCTAGTTTGGCGGCTCGATGCAGTCGGGCCTCAGCCTCTTTGGCTCCGGTGATGTCTTGGAAGAGCACGGCCACTTTGCGCTCGTGGGGGGCACCGACGCGAAAGGCGTTGACGTCAAACCATCGACCCATTGACTGGGCCTGGTCTTCAAAGCGCATAGGTTCGCCGGTGAGGGCAACTCGGCCGAAGATGTCAAACCAAAAGGGCTCAATATTGGGCACTAGCTCGCGAATGGTCTTGCCGAGGGCATTGGCTAGCCCCGACTGCCGCTCAAAGACGGGATTGGTCTCGATGTAGCGGTAGTCGATGGGCCGCTCTTGCTCGTCGAAGATCATCTGCAAAATGCAAAAGCCTTCGTCCATGGAGTTGAACAGTGATCGATATTTGGTCTCCGAGGCGCTTAGGGCGGCTTCGGCTAACTTGCGATCGTGGATGTCAACTAGGGTGCCAAACCAGCGCACAATTCGGCCAGTCTGCGGATCGCGGTAGGGTTCGGCCTGAATCAAAAACCAGTGGTAGAAACCGGCTGCTGAGCGAATGCGGTGCTCAGTTTTGAACAAACTGCCGCTCCCTAGCGCTCGGTTGAACGTGTTCAGCGTCATGGTCACGTCATCGGGATGGACGCAGCTGATCAGAGCCTCGACCGCTGTGGTTGGCTCGCGATCGGCCCCCGTATAGTTCCTCCACTGCTGGTTAACAAACTCGACTCGACCGGCGGCGTCGGTAATCCAGATTACTTCCGGCACCGTATTGGCCATCAGACGAAACCGTTCTTCGCTTTCTTGCAGGGCAGTGGCGGTGCGCTGGCGTTCGGTAATGTTGCGGGTCGAGCCCACCACCGCTTGCACTGAGCCGTCTGGGTCAGACAGCGGGGTGAAGATGTGCTCGTAGATGCCACTGATGCCGGTTGGACTGGTGTATGAAGCCTCATCTCTGACGGGTTGGGCGGTGGTGAACACTTGCTCAACCTGTCGCTGAAGTTTGGCCGCTAACGTTTTGGGGTAGTTGAGGTCAAAGAAGTTTTTCCCGACAACATCTTCTAATGACAATCCCCACAGGTCGAGCAGGGGTTGGTTGGCAAACACAAAGCGGCCCTGGCGATCGAAGAGATAGACAAAATCGCTGATGGCCGACAGCATGGCGTCGAAAACGTGCGATTGCTCAACTAGATCGTCGTTGCTGTTGTCGAGAGCAGCCTCAGACTGTTTGAGCGCGCTGATGTCAACGGCGGTGCCGTAGCTCACCTGCTGCTCAGCGTCCAGCTGACAGCGCCAGCGCAGCCAACGATAGGTGCCATCGCGATGGCGATAGCGGTTTTCAAATGCCAAAATTTCGCCGCCAGAGAGCAGGGTGTCTGCCGCTGCGATCGAGGGGGCGACATCGTCTGGATGGATAAAGTCAAGCCAGGGGCGGGCGGTCATTTCGGCGGTCGTCCAGCCCAGCACCTGTTCAAAGGTGGGGCTCACCCAGCGAAAATAGCCGTCATAGCCGGCGATCGCCTGCAAATCTGACCCCACGGCAAGAAACCGCTCTCGATCCTGCAGTCTGGGGTAGGTGACTGGGTGGGTGCAGGGCATCACCGCATCGAGAGCCCGCTGAAGCTGATCGACGGTAAACTCGCTGCGGCACAGATAGTCGATCGCCCCCAGTTTCATCGCATGTATGGCCACATTGGCATCGTTCTCGCCAATCACAATAATCGGTGGGCATTGGTGGTGCAGCTGAGCCCTGAGGTGTTGCACTAGCTCAAAACTGCGACTGTCGGGATGGTGAGACTCTAGAAGAATGCCATCGACTTGCTGAGTCTGACACAGGTCTAAGATCGGGCCGTCATACAGCTGAGCTACAACCTGATACGACAGTTCGCCATGCTGCTGCAAGAGCTGCTGATAGATATCGGCTCTGCCGTAAACCCGATCTAGAACGAGAACGGTGCGCTGGTTGCAGGTTGGCCTCGTAGAGCCATTGAGGTTTGCCATTATAGGGAGTGATGCCCCCGCCGCTCTAAGGTGTGAAGGTCTACTCCTAAATCGACGGCAAACGGCTTCTGAATACGCTCTGTAAGCTGCCCTAGGGTGTAAACGAGGTAGCCCGCTTCCGGCTGCAATTGAGAAGGGGAAGAGGGTGTCCGCGTTGACAGCATAGACTTCAGAATTTGGGGGGCTAGGTAGTTTTGTTCAAATCTTATCGGCTTTTCCCGATCGCGTTAATCCACCCGCAGACGGTACTTTAGAGCCTTTGCTTACCGCTAAAGAAGGATTGGGCTGGGATCGGGAGGTGCGTTGCTATTGAAGTTAGCTACTACCAGGACGGGAATGCTAGCAAAATAGGATCATGGCAACCTAACCGGCGATCGCGCTGAGGAGCACCGAGTGAGACAACTTAACGCCCAAAGCATAATGGCAGCTTTGGTGATAATTGCGATCGCCAGTTGCAATACGCCGCCAACCCCTACCCCCGAAGCATCATCTCCGACCCCAGCCGAGTCGGGCGCTGCCGCTGACCCTAATAGTGAGAGCAACCTGCCTGCAGACGAGGTGATTCTGCAAACCGTTTACGACCAAGTCGAAAGCCTCGACCTCTGCAACGGGTTTTATCAGCCCGAGGTTGCCCAGGCAGAGTCGCGGGTCTATCGGGTAGATGACCGTGCCCTAGTGGAGCTGGTCTGTGCCAACGCCGCCTACCAGTCGGTCTACGCCTACGTGGCCTACCAGCCCGATGGCTCGTGGCAGCCGCTGTCGCTCGACGTGTTTTATCCCGATGAAACCGGGCAGTTTGTGCGCGCTAGCGAGGGCACTGTAGGCGGCCTGACCACCTTTGACCCTGATCAAGAGCTACTGACGGTATTTAGCAAGGCGCGGGGCATTGGTGACTGCGGCTCGCTAGCCGACTACCGCTGGTCGGGGGGTGAGCTAGAGCTAGAAACCTTCCGCTACCAGGAATGCAGCAACTCGCCCGGGGAGGTTGTCGAGCCCGCTGACTATCCCCAGATTTATCCCTAAACCCATTCGGCACTAGCATAGGGTCGCTAAAGCTTTACCTTCGCCTGCCTGCCCTTGCGCTACCCTGAGGGCAACCTTACAGCCGTTGCCTATGCTGGATCTACAGCAGTTTTATGATGCCTGCGACCCCACCCAACCGCTGCGGGGCAAGCGCTACTACATCGACTTCTCCACCGTGCGCGGCGGCGACATTGTTCAAGAGCTAGAGCGCAAAATTGCCCGCTTGGCTCGCAACCGTCCCACTACCCAGCTATTTACCGGCCACATCGGCTGCGGCAAGTCGACAGAACTCTTTCGCCTTCAAGACGCTCTGGTGCGGCGCAGCTACGAGGTGGTCTACTTTGAGTCAGACCGCGACTTAGAGATGGCCGATGTCGAAATCTCCGACATTCTGCTTAGCATTGCCCACAACATCAGCGAGCACCTCGACAAACTTGGCATTGCTACCCGGCCCACCTACCTGCAAGGCCTGTTTCAAAACCTGGCCGACACCCTGCGCACCCCGATGGAAATCTCCGATGTGAGCTTTTCGGCAGGCATTGCCAGCATTACGGCCTCGGCCAAGCAGAGCCCCGACATGCGTAGCCAGCTCAGACAGTATCTGGAGCCGCGCACCCGCAGCATTATTACCGCCATCAACGACGAGCTGCTCACCCCCGCCAACGATCGCCTCCAAGAGCAGGGCAAAAATCGCCTGGTGGTGATTATGGATAATCTCGATCGCATCGACAGCGCCCCCCGCTCCCAGGGACGGCTTCAGTCAGAATACATTTTTGTGGATCGGGGTGAGCAGCTCAGGCAGCTCGACTGCCACATGGTCTACACCATTCCCCTAGAGCTGATGTTTTCGAATGACCTGGTGCGGCTATCGAATCGCTTTGGCACCAACCCCATGGTGCTGCCCATGGTGCCAATGCAAGACCGCAAGGGCAACACCGACGAGGCGGGCATGGCGCTGCTGCGGCAGATGGTGCTGATTCGCGCCTTCCCTGATTTCAACGTGAACCAGCGCATCGACGCGGTGGGCGAAGTCTTTGACGAGATGGCCACTCTCGATCGCCTCTGCCAAGTGAGCGGCGGCCACATGCGCAACCTAATTCGCCTGCTAGATGGCTGCCTGCGCAAGCAGGACCCACCCTTTTTGCGCGACACCCTAGAGGCGGTGATTCGCAACGAGCGCGACAGCCTGATGGGTCTAGTCAGCGACCACGAGTGGGATCTGCTGCTCCAAGCCGTCTCCCGGCAGGATGTGCAGGGCGATGAAGACTACAACATTTTGGTGCGCAGCCTGTTTTTATACGAGTACCGTGACGCCCAGGGCCGCTGGTTTGGCCCTAACCCCCTGCTGGCCGAGACCGATCGCTACCGCAGCTGGCTGGCCCAGCAGAGTCGACCATGAGCGGGCTTCAGCGCCTGGGCACCAGTGACATTGTGGCCCACAACCGGGCAGCTCTGGCTGAGCTTAAGCGGGCAATCACCCTCAGGCCCAATCGCTTTTCGCTGGTGCTGGCTCGGTGTAACTACTCGCGCTTGCAGCGGCTGATGGTCGATCATTTGCAGACCTATACGCCTTTGGTGGAGCGATCGCTGCCTACCCACGTCACTACTCTGCTCCAGGCCTTGACCCTGCCCCTCGATTCCCCATTACCTTCGGCGCTGATGGTGACCGGCCTAGAGCAGCTGGAAAATGCTGCGGCGGTGTTTAAAGCCGCTAACCTGGGACGCAACGCCTTTCCGCAGGCGCTGCCGTTTCCGGTGGTGCTGTGGGTGAGCGATCGCACTCTGGCCGTTCTCAACCGCCATGCTCCCGACTTTAAGAGCTTTGCCGCTGCCCCTATCCCCTTTGAATATCCCCCCGGTGAGCTGATCGACTCACTCCACGCCAGCGCTAACGACCTATTCGCCACCATGCTCTCATTGGGGGATAGCAGCCCCCACCCCGCCGAAGCTACTGACTTTCAACCGGGGTCGACCTTGCGCACAGAGCTAGAGTTTGCCCTGGCTGACATTGCCCAAACCCACGCCACCCTTGGCAGTGAGCTCAAGGCCAGCCTCGACTTTCTCAAGGGCCGCGACGCCTTTAGCCGCAGCGACCTCGACGTGGCCCGCTACCACTTCGAGCAAAGCTTGAACTACTGGCAAAAATCCACTCGTGCCCACCCCCCTACCTCCCCACCCCTAACTCCGCCACCCCCTACTCCCCGCCAAAAACAAGCCGTCCTCCTCTTCTATCTGGGAGCGACCTGTCGCAGTCAGGCGATCTTGCAGCGAGTGGTCTACGATCGCATGCTGCACAAGGCCGAGAGCTACTTCACCGCCTGCCTGCGCATTTTTCGCGACCTGGGGGAGCCCGACCTGGTGGGCAAATTTATTCACGCTCTGGCAGAGGTGCAGCAAAAACTGGGGGCCTGGACCGCCCTGGCCCGCACTGCCCAAGAGGGGCTGACCCTGCACCGCCAAGACCCCATTCGCTTGGCGCGCAACCACGGCTACCTGGCGGAGGTGGCCCTGGCCCAGGGCGATGCCGCCACTGCCAAAACCAACGCCGAGCGGGCGCTGAATATCCTGGCGATCGCAGGGGCCGTCACCATCGGTTCCGCCAGCGAACCCGATACCGATTCGTCTCGCTCTGCCCTAGCGATGGCTAATCAGTATCAGCGGGGTTGGTACCTCTTTCTGCTAGGGCGGGTCTACATTGCCCAGGTGCAGCCCGAGGCGGCCACTACCCTGCTCGAAGCGGCCTACACCTACACCGACCCCAACACCGATCTGCCCCTCTACCGCAGCATTCTGCAAACGCTGCAGCAGCAGTACTACCAGCAAAAAAAATACCGCGCCGCCTTTGGGGTCAAGCTCAAGCAGCGCCAGGTCGACACCCGCTTTAAGCTGCGCGCCTTCATTGGGGCGAGCGAAATTCAGCCCCAGGAGCCCCTGCGGGGGAGCGGCGAGGGCTCTTCCCAGGCGCTATTGGCCACCGAAATTCAGTCCTCGGGTCGCCAGGCCGATGTCGATGCCCTCACCGATCGCCTGGAACAGGCCCGCTACCCGCTGGTGATTATCCACGGGCCATCGGGAGTAGGCAAAAGCTCGATTCTCTACGCTGGGCTAATGCCCGCGTTGGCCAAGTCGTTTCCTGAGGGGCGATCGACTTTGGCAGTGCTGGTCAAGGGCTACCGCGACTGGCCCGACGAGGTCAACCAAGCTCTGGCCCGCGCCTTACAGCAGGTCAGCGAGACCGACGGCATTCCCCCGGCGGCCCCCATTGACCCCATTGACCTGAGCGATCGCCTCAAACGCTTCACCGAGCAGAGCTATCGGCAAATCGTGCTGATTTTTGATCAGTTCGAAGAATTTTTCGTCGATGCCGTAGAGCTGACCCAGCGCCGCGACTTCTACGCCTTCTTGCTCGACTGCCTCAACACGCCCTACATCAAGGTGGTGCTGTCCCTGCGCGAAGACTACCTTCACCACCTACTCGAAATTGAGCGCGGCTTTGACCTCGATATTCTCAACAACGACATTCTCAGCCGCGAATACCGCTACTACTTGGGCAATTTTAAGGCCACCGACGCCAAATTTTTAATTCGCCGCCTCACTGATGACGCCCACTTCTACCTCGAAACCGCCCTGATCGACCAGCTGGTGGCTGACCTGTCGACCCCCATCGGCGAGGTGCGCCCGATCGAACTTCAGGTGGTGGGGGCTCAGCTCCAGCGCCAGGAGATTAATACCTTGGCGGAATATCTCGACCTGGGCAACTCTCCCAAAGAAACCCTGGTGCAAAATTTTTTGGGCACCGTCGTTGACGATTGCGGCGCTGAAAATGCCGATCTGGCTCGCCTGGTGCTCTACCTGCTCACCGATATCGATCGCGACAGTCGCCCCTATCGCCCCCAACGCAGTCGAGAAGACATCGAAGAAGAGATCAAACTGCGCGGTGCCGTCTACCAGGCCGACCAGCTCGACCTGGTGCTAGATATTCTAGTGGGCTCGGGTCTGGTGTTTTTGCTGCCCGACATCCCCATCGATCGCTACCAGCTGGTGCATGACTATCTGGTCAGCTACGCTCGCCGAGAACCGCCTGCGCGTTTGCTCAGCAAGCTGCGGCGCAGCCGAGCTCTGGGGTAACGCTGGGTGCTTAGCTTATCCCTAGTAAGCAGTAAGGGGAAGCCTGAATGTGTTTAAAGTCACCTGCCCAATGAAAATATCGCTCTTTTTTGGGGAATCATTGATTTGCATCTACCTTAAGGCGTACTCTAAATCTATTCCTTAAGAGGGATGCAAAGTCGCCCGATAGAGTTACCGTATGAATGACACCTGGCTTTCAGATTACGTTATCTACTCAGAACGAGCAGGACAAGGCTACGCCCGACGAGCCTGTCGCCCCCTAGAATCCCACATTAAAAAGATGCTGGGGCTGCCCATTAGCGAAGTCTCTATCCAAGCCGAAATCAAATATCTCAGCCTGGTTGCCGGTGGCGCGACCTGCGAGTGCCCGGCCTGTAAGCTCAGAGCCCCTGGCAGTGCCGGTATCTTCTGGTCCGTCACCCGCAAAGACGCCGTGGAAAAGGTCTCTGAGGTAGAGTAAATCAAACCTCTGCTAGGAAGCAAAATTTCCTCAAAAATCTTGTTTCGCACTAGTTAATCCCCGATGCCCATTGTTCTGTAAAGAATAGTGGGCATCACTGCTACAGCGGTAGAGTAACCGGCGCATACAGTCTGAGAGAGCGCCTACCATCGAATTGCCTAATCTGATGGCAGGCTAGGATGCCGTCACTGATAGCGTTGGCTAGGCCACCGCCGCTGCCGCCAGGTAGCCCATGGCTTCGAGCTTGTCGATCACCTGGGCCACGCTCTCTTCGACGGATTGTTGATCGGTGTGGCAGTGCACCTCGGGGTTGAGGGGCGCTTCGTAGGGGTCGTCAATGCCAGTAAATTGCTTGATTTCGCCAGCGCGGGCTTTTTTGTAGAGGCCTTTGACGTCGCGGTCTTCGCAGACGCTGAGGGGGGCATCGACAAACACTTCGACAAAGTCACCGATGCGATCGCGCACCGTATCCCGTGCCTCGCGGTAGGGCGAAATTGCCGACACCAGCACCACCACGCCGTTGCGGGTCAGTAGGTGCGACACAAAGCCAATGCGGCGAATGTTTTCATCGCGGTCTTCTTTGCTAAAGCCCAGGCCCTTGGTGAGGTTAGTGCGCACAACATCGCCGTCGAGCACCTCCAGCTGGCAACCCCGCTGGCGCAGTTCGGCCTCCAGAGCCCGAGCGATGGTCGATTTGCCCGACCCGCTCAACCCCGTAAACCAGATCGTTACTCCACGCTGCGCTGTCGCCATTGGCCCATTCCGTAAACTGCTCTATAAATTAAACCACTTACTGGCCCCCTACCTTGGCCGTGAGCTTTTTCTGCCCCTTGCGGCTGCCGAATTGGTGAGCGTAGACGTAGGTAAACTCGCCACCCAAAAAGAAAATTTGGCTGGTGAGGTAAATCCACAGCATGAGCACCATGACCCCACCTACGACCCCGTAGGAGCGAAACTGACTGCCCAGGCTAATTACACTGTTACTGATCAGCTGCTGCAAAATTAGCCACAGAATGGAAGTGAGCAGTGCCCCCAGCCACACATCTCGCCAAGCTACACGGGTGCTAGGCAGAGTTTTATAGAGCACCATGACCACCAGCGTCAGCGTCACGAAAGAGATGCCTAGCCGCAGCCACGATAGCAGCTGTACCTGATCGATTGCCAGCACCGTCACCCACTCGTTCACCCCTTCCAAAATCTTGGTGATAGTGCCGATAGCAATGTTGGAAAGCAGCGACACAAAGATGAGGCTGGTGGCCCCAATCACCAGCAAAAACGCCAGAAATCGCCGCCATAAAAAGATAAACGCCACTTCTCCCATACCGTCAAAGCGGTGGTGGCTGGGCTTGGTGTGCCAAATTTTGTCAAAGGAGCGGCTGAGGGCCCCAAAAAAACCGCTGGAGGTAAACAACAAAATGCCAAAACCGACAATGCTGGCGCTAGTGCTGCCGTTGTGAAACTCTATGAGGGTGGCCTGCACTAGGGGAAAGGCGTCGGGGGGCAAGGCCTCTTGGGCGAAATGGAGCACGGCGTTGTAGGCATCGGTGCTGGGGCCAATGAGAAAACCCACAATGCTCAACGACACCAAAATCATCGGGAACATCGAAAACAGGGCGTAGTAGGCGAGAGCGGCACCCATCTCAAGGCAGTCGTCTTGCTGCCACTTCATCAGGGTGCGGCCGATCAGCTTGGTCCACGCTGACTGCCCCACTCGATACTTAAAAAAATCGAGCATAGCCGCGTTGTTGATCCATTGGTGTGCCAGTGACCATGCGCGTCGCCAATGCTCT
This sequence comes from Nodosilinea sp. FACHB-141, assembly GCF_014696135.1. Lineage (NCBI taxonomy): Bacteria > Bacillati > Cyanobacteriota > Cyanophyceae > Nodosilineales > Nodosilineaceae > Nodosilinea > Nodosilinea sp. FACHB-141. The sequence continues at coordinate 275,465 of NZ_JACJPP010000011.1, forward strand.
AACCGCGCCAGTTGTCTCCTCATTCTACTGACCCTATTTGTTCGCTAGAGGGTTGTGCCAGCTACCTACAGTGGCACAAAACACAAAAAGTAGAGCACCAAAGGACAAAATTGCTCGGTTTTAGGGCAATTCTCTTTTAGAGAGGCGTCGCCAAGCCCCAAAACCACTAGGGTGTAGCTCTCAGCTCTCACAGCTCCATACTGTCAAATCCCTGCCGGGAAGGACGATCTACTGTGGCAGTTTTTACCAGTAGCTCAGGGCATCTACCGTTGACAAAAATGAGCTGCAAAATCTAGCCCCGCCGCACTCAGCTGCCAGGCGAGCTACAAAGACGTATTTGCTTTCATGAATAGCTTTGACTGGCGTCAGTTCGCTGGTACTTTGACGCTGACTTTCTCACGCTTAGGGGCGGGAGCTACTAGGTGGGGGGCAATAGGCTGCATAGGGGCAACCTGAGGAGCCGTAGTGGTCACGTTCTGGGCGACTTCAGCTTCATCCATTTGGTCGCAGAGGGCTTTAGATAGGGCCATAGCGGAGTAGATGCCCGCCAAATAAAGCACAATATCAAACGCTCCAAAGTACAGATGAAACATGAGCCTAGCCCTCCTAGCGCATAAGGTTATTGCTGATACTACCCCATCCTTTATCAGGGTTCCAAGGGGGCAAAGTAATGGCTCTACCTAAAAGCCCTGGCCAGTGGACAGGTAGTGGGCAGATTTTGATAAAGAAAATTCGCTAGAAGTGCAGAGCTGCTGTTAAGAGGTCACCGAAGTGACTTCATATAGCCCTTGAGAGGAAACAGATGCTTCAGTTGCCCCAAAATTGGCGAAAATCTTCGTCTTGGTCGCTGAGCTGTGCCCAGGGGACACCCCACTGCCGTATAATCTCCGCTAAACGGGCGCAGGCCGGCCGTTCGGTAGCATAGTGGCCCGCATCGATCAGCACGAGGTTGCGATCGCGCCCTTCCTGAAACTGGTGAAACTTGCAGTCTGAGGTCAGATAGGCCTGCGCCCCAGTCTTTGCAACTGCTCCCATAAAACTGGCCCCGCTGCCCCCTAGCACCGCCACCCGGCTAATAGTTTGGGTTAGATCGGCGGCGGGAGAGTAGATCAGGCGAGGCGGCGAGAGCTTGGCTTGAATTAGATTGAGCAGCTCTTGCAGACTGAGGGTGGGGCTAAAATCGCCTACGCGCCCATAGCCAATGCCGGGTTGGGTGGGCACCACGGGCTGAGAGTTTTGCAGGTGCAGTACCTGGGCTAGCAAGTCGGCGGTGCCGTCTTGCACCTGGTCAAAGTTAGTGTGGGCGGTGTAGATGCCAATGTTGTGGGCGATCGCCTGTCGCACCATATCCCCCACTGGGTCGCCCTGGATGACGCGCTTCAGCGGGCTAAAAATCAGCGGATGGTGGGCCAGAATTAGGTTCACACCCACGCCTTGCTGACGGAGTTTGAGGGCTTCGGCCATCACCGCCAGAGTGGGAGTGAGGCACACCAGCACGTGGGCCGGTTCGTCGAGCAGCCCGGGCTGCACTTGCCAACCACAGTTGTCCCAGTCTTCTTGCCAGGCGGGGTTGGCCCAGGCTTCGAGTTTAGAGATCAGATCTGCGATCGCAAGGGCCATAAAAAAATACCGCTGACCGGGGTAGCCAGCTCCAGGAGAAAACCCTCCTAGTTTACCGCGCTACTCCCTGGCCAACGGCATCAGAAAGGGCTGTTGATTGTGCTTACTTGGTCAAATTGCTCAGAGCGGCTTTGATCTTATCGATAGGCGAAGTGGCCTGGCCAGAGTTAGCGGGGGTGTTCATCTGGTTGGTATCGGCGTTTTTCTGCACTTCGTTCAGCCCTTGGTTGGCTCGGTCGATTACCTTGTCGCCGTTGAGGGCATTCTCAGGCTGCACCGATTTTTCAGCTTCGTTGTATACACCATTGAGGGGGGCTGTGCCTTGGGTGGGGCTGCTAGGGGTACTGCTGTTGGCCAGAGCAGGGGTAGCGGTCAGCAGCACCAGCATGCAGGAAAGAGCGATCGCAACATTGCGTGCCCAGGCCATCGCTGAAGCAAAAAAGGTATTCATAGTCGGTCTCCAGAATCGGATAGGAAAACTTATTTCGGCGATTTGGTGGTTCTGTCTCATCACCACCTGCCAAAGCTCCCCAGTTCTAGCGATTCATCCACCCCCATTGAATCCTCCCACAGACATAGGTAGGAGGTCAGGATAGAAAGCGTTAGCACTCTATCTTTAGGCAGAGACAAGGCGCCGCAAGCCGCTCTAACCAGCTTTGACCAAGAATTTCTCAGGAATTTGAGTGTATTCGCTGACAATCTGGCGAAATTCTTCGCCGTCCACGGTTTCGCGCTCTAGCAGTACGTCTACTAAGTGGTCCATCAATACGCGGTGCTCGCGCAGCAGGCTGCGGGCGCGATCGAGGCAGGTTAAGGCAATGCCGCGCACCTGAGCGTCGATCTTGCTGGCCATTTCCTCTGACACCTCGCTGCGGGGCATCAGGTTACGACCCAGGAACACCTGGTTGTCCATGCTTTCTAAAGCTACGGGACCAAGCTCAGACATGCCGTAGAGAGTCACCATCTGGCGGGCCAGATTGCTCACCTGCTGAATGTCGCCGCTGGCTCCGGTGGTGGTTTCGTCGTCGCCAAACACCTCGGCCTCGGCAGCAAAGCCCCCCAGGGCAACAGTGATGCGATCGATCAGCCAGTTGCGGGTGTAGAGGCCACTATCGATGATGTCTTCGTTGGGCAGCGACTGGGTAAAGCCCTCAATGCCACCCGATCGCGGAATAATCGTCACCTTGTTCAACTCGTCGGAGTGGGTCAGCAGGGTGGTGAGCAGGGCGTGGCCAACCTCGTGGTAGGCAGTCATGCGCTTGCGGCTGCTGTCGAGCAGGGGGGTGAGGCTGAGGCCAATGGTGATGCGATCGATCGCATCTTCGATCTCGGTCATGCCCATCGACTCTTTGCGACGGCGGGCGGTGAGAATAGCCGCTTCATTGAGCAGGTTGGCCAGCTCAGCTCCAGAAAAACCGGGGGTGCGCCGCGCTACGGCCTCCAGAGAAACCTCGGGCTCAATCTTTTTGTTGCGAGCGTGCACTTCCAAAATGGACAGCCGCCCCTTGTAGGTGGGCAGATCGACCACCACCTGACGGTCAAAGCGGCCCGGACGCAGCAGCGCCAGGTCGAGTACATCTACCCGGTTGGTGGCGGCAATCACGATGATGCCGCTGTTGCCCTCAAAGCCATCCATCTCGGTGAGCAGCTGGTTGAGGGTTTGCTCACGCTCGTCGTTGCCGCCGCCGATGCCCGCGCCCCGCTGGCGACCCACGGCATCAATCTCGTCGATGAATACGATGCATGGGGCATTCTCTTTGGCCTTGCGGAACAGGTCGCGCACCCGTGATGCGCCTACGCCCACGAACATTTCGACAAACTCAGAACCGGAGATGCTGAAGAAGGGTACGGCAGCCTCGCCCGCGATCGCCTTGGCCAGCAGCGTCTTACCCGTACCGGGCTGACCAATCAGCAGCACCCCCTTGGGAATGCGCGCCCCGATGGCGGTAAATTTCTCCGGGCTCTTGAGGAAGGTAACCACCTCTTGCAACTCTTCCTTGGCCTCTTCGATACCAGCTACATCGTCAAACACGACGCCGGTTTTGGCCTCCATCTGAAAGCGGGCCTTTGACTTGCCAAAACTCATGGCGTTGCCTGCCCCTGCCGCCGATCGCCGCAGTAGCAGCAGCAGACCAAAAATTAGAATCAGCGCCAGCAGCGAATTGGTAGCCAGCCAGGCCAGGGCACCGCTGCTCGACGAGTCGCGAATTTCCACATCGACATCGTTGGCGCGCAGGCGGCGAATCAACTCCGCGTTGCGCTCTCCGGCAAACAGCGCCACCTGTTCTGGTTGGGCGTCTTCGGCGGCATCCTCTAGGGTGACGTAGGCAATGCCTCGGGTTTCGTCTAAATCAACCTGTTCGACCTGGCCCTGCTCAATTTTTTCTAAAAATTGCCCATAGGTCAGCCCTTCAGGCTCACCCTCAGCCTGGGCAAGGGCCGGAGGCAGCGGCATCAGGGTTTGCAGCAAAAACCAGCCAATAGTCATGACACCCGTGGCGGTTGCGCCAGTGCGGGGGCGGAGGGCAGCCTGCTTGCCAGGGAAACGTAGGGTCATAGACGGTTTAACTCAGCGAAACTTTACCCGACGCTAGTATCGCCAGATACCGGATGGGCTGTTCACTAGTCTAACCCTCTCGTCCTGAAATGACCGCCTAGCCCATATACCTTTTGCCCCGCAAATTAAACATTCGCGGGGCAAAAGAAGGATTTGTGTAGAACGGGCCTGACGGGATTCGAACCCGCAACTTCCGCCGTGACAGGGCGGTGCTCTAACCAGTTGAACTACAGGCCCATGACTTAGGCAATTTCTATAGTGCGGCCTAGTGGGGCTTTTGTCAAACGACTGGCGAGAATTTCTAAAATTTTCTTTGAACCCAGCTATTCCAAGAACTGGATCACCGTCACCGTGGGGGTAGGCAGGTAGTCGTAGCGGCTGGCGGTGGCCTCGATTTGGCGCAGCTGACCCAGGGCCAAACTACAGGGCATGCCGTATTTAGCCTGCACGCGATCGCTGGCGATGGTCAAGGCAGTGCGCGATCGCTCCACAAAATCCGTCAGCGGGTAACTGGTTGCAGGGGTGAAGTAGTCCTTCACCACCAGCGATGGGGAGTAGCAGGTGTCTTGGTTGCCGTCGGGCCACTGGATTTGGAAGCGAATTTCGGGCATGGCAGGTGGATGGGTAGGGGGTGGATGGGTAAGGGGGTGGATGGGTAAGGGGGTGGATGGGTAAGGGGGTAGGCGAATAGAGGGTGGGTGAAGGAAGAAGCAATTTGAGTTTTGAATCTGAGCTTAGGCATCAAACGCAAAACTCACCTATCCACCCCCTACCCATCCACCCATCTACCCCTCTAAGGGCGTCGCCACTCTGCGATATTCCAGGTGCTGAGATCCCAGGGGGTGAGGTTGATGCCGGTGAGGCGGTTGCTGACGCCGGAGACATCGGCGCGGTGGATGATGGGCATGACGGCGGCATCTTCGATCAACAAGTCGTTCATTTGAATGAAGAGATCCTGGCGCTCTTTGGGGTCGAGGGTGGCGGCGGCTTGCTGCCAGAGGGCATCGTACTCGGGGTTGCAGTAGCGGGCGTAGTTGCTGCCCGACCAGTTGTTGGCCTTTTGGGCAACTTCGGCGCAGGTGTAGGTCTGCATGTAGGAGCCGGGGTCGGGGTTGGTGTTGCCGGTGGCAAACATTTGCAGGTCAGCGGAGAAGCGCTCGAGGGTTTCGCGGCTGGCCGGGTCGCCTGAGAAGTAGACGCTGGCGTCGATGCTTTTCAGCTCTACCCCAATGCCGATCTGCTCCAAGGATTGTTTGACAATCTCCTGGGTTTTCTGGCGCACGGGGTTTACCGAGCTTTGAAAGACCACCTGCATTTCTTGCCCGTCTTTGTCGCGGGTGCCGTTGTTGTTGCTGTCGACCCAGCCTGCGGCGTCGAGCAGGGCAGCAGCGGCTTCGGGATCGTAGTCGTAGCTAGTGTTGCCCGAGGCAAAGGGGTCAGGGGCGACTAGAAAATTGGTGGTGGCTTGGCCAGTGGGGCCGTAGATCTGGGTGGCAATGGTGTCGCGATCGAGGGCCAGATTTATGGCCTGGCGCACCAGGCGATCGCTAAAAAAGGGGTGCGGAAACTCGGTGCTGGAGGTTTCGCCGTCCGCAGTGGCCTGGTTAGGGTCGGTGAAGTTGATGACGATGCGCTCGAGTAGCGAGCCAAAGTTAGTCACCACTTTGCCCTGGCCCGCCGCCTCTAGCTGTTCAAGAATGGCGGCCTCGACCTGGAGGTTGTTGGCGTAGTCGACATCGCCTGTCTGTAGCACCGCTCGCGCTGCCGAGGTGGCATCGCCACCGCCCTTCAACTCTACGCGGCTAAAGGCGAGCTGGTCAGCGTCGCGGTAGTTGGGGTTGGCCTCAAAGACAATCACGTCGCCGGGGGTAAAGCTGGTGACGCGGTAGGGGCCAGTGCCCACGGGCATGGTGTTGGCGGGAGCCTCACGACCATTGGGGCCGTTGTAGTCTTCGAACACGTGCTTGGGCAGCACCATGCCCTCGGTGCCGGTAAATACTAAGTACCAGGCGGGGTTGGGCTCTTTAAAGGTGATCTGCACGGTGGTGTCGTCAATCGCTTCTACTCGTTCCACCAGCTCGTAGGTGCCGGCGTTGACCGTAGCCACCTCAGGGTTGACGAGGAATTCATAGGTAAACGCTACATCCTCGGCGGTGAAGGGGGTACCGTCTGACCAGGTAATGCCTTCCTTTAGTTTCCAGGTGACGGAGGTGCCATCTGCAGCCACGCCGCCGTTGTCGAGGGTGGGCTCTTCGGCAGCTAAAAACAGCACCATGTTGCCCTCGGCGTCAAAGCTGGCCAGAGGTTCGAGGGTGATGCGGCTGGCCTCGGAGTCTTTAAACCCGCTGGAAAAGTGGGGGTTGAGAATGGTGGGGGCCTGCCAGTAGAGCAGCCTTAGGGTGTCGTCAGCAGCGGCTGTGTCAGTGCTGGTTTCAGTTTGAGAACTCTCCGGCGCCCGACACCCGCTAAACAGCAGCAAACAGAGACTAGCGGCAGCGATCGCACGAACGTTCATGGGCAACTCAATTGAATCTTGAAGATTGGCAGCAGGGGTTCAGACATGAAGCGAGGCTGACGGACAGGGTTGCACCAAGATGGCTTAAGCCTTAGCGGTTCCACGATCCCCAGGCATTAGCGTAGCGGGTCAGCAGATTGAGATGGTAGTACAAAATACAAATCTGTCTTTAAAACCAGCACCCGATTCACCCCCTCCTGCAGGGATGGCGGCGCTCCCTGAAGCTGGCGGTGCATGGTGGCAATGATGTCGGCGGGCACCTGGCGCGATCGCCCCCGGTTTTGCTCGATCGCCAGGCTCAGGGGCAAATCAAACCAGACTAGGGTGATGGAGGTAAAGCCAGCTTGGCGAGCGGTTGCGATCGCCTCGCGCCGATGCCGCCGCCGGGCGTTGGTGGCGTCGTAGATCACGCCCTCTAGCTCGCCTTGGTGAATGGCCGCGATCGCTTGCCGCCATTGAGTCATCACTTGCTGCCAGATCCGCAGCCAGTCGCCCTGAATAGCTTCGTCGCCGTAGATCTGGGCCCGAAGGGCATCGGTGGCTACAGTGCGGTAGCGAGGATTTGCCAAGACAAAATCCCTGGCCCAGGTCGATTTACCGCTGCCGGGAATACCCACCAGCATCAACAGGGGCACAGGGATCTGATCTCGCGTCACCGGGTACCCGGCCTTAGATGATCATGCCGTCGGGAATCACCGCGTTCTTCAGCACCACAACAATACCGCTGCGGATGTAGAAGCCCAGGTCTTCACGCTCAGCCTCCTGCACATTGTCTTTGTTGACAATCTGCACATTGCGGCCAATGCGGGCATTCTTGTCGATAATGGCACGGCGAATCACCGAGCCTTCGCCAATGCCCATGGGAATTTTGCCTCGGGTGAGGTGCTGGCTGCTCTCTGATAGCGGCTCGTAGTAGTCGGCCCCCATCAGCAGTGAGTCTTCGATCACGCAGTCGGCGTTGATGCGCTGGCGCAGCCCCACCACCGAGTGGTGAATGCGGCAGTTTTTAAGAATGCAGCCCTCAGTGATGCTCGACTGGGTGATTTGGCAGTCTTGCAGCTTGTTGGGTGGCAGGTAGCGGGCGCGGGTGTAGATGGGTGCGTCTTCGTGATAAAAGCTGAAGTCGGGATAGGGCTGCCGAGTCAGCGCCAGATTCGCTTCGTAAAAGGCTTCGATGGTACCGATGTCTTCCCAATAGCCGTCGAAAAGGTAGGCCTGCACGTTGTAATCGCGCGACGAGGCCGGAATAATTTCTTTGCCGAAATCCGTTTGGTCAAGGTTCTTACGCAGCAGGTCGATCAGCACCTGCTTTTTGAACACGTAGATGCCCATTGACGCAATAAAGGGCTTCTCGACCGCCTGCTCAGCGCTGAGACCCAGGGAGGTGGTGTCGACCTTCATCTGCTCTAGGGCTTCACCCTTGGGCTTTTCGCTGAAGTCGACCACGCGGCCGGTGCTATCGACCTTCATCAGGCCAAAGTCGGAGGCTTGCTTGTAGCCAATGGGCACTACCGACAGAGTAATGTCGGCGTTGGTGGCTCGGTGGCGCTGGACAAACAGGCTGTAGTCCATGCGGTAGAGGTGATCCCCAGAGAGGATGATGAAGTCCTCTACATTCCAGGAGTCGAACAGCCACAGATATTTGCGCACGGCGTCGGCGGTGCCCTGAAACCAGCTGGGGCTCTCAGGGGTTTGCTGGGCCGCCAGCACTTCAACAAAGCCTTCAGTAAACTGCGAAAACTGGTAGGCACGGCCAATGTGTCGGTTCAACGAAGCGGAGTTGAACTGGGTTAATACGTAAATTTTGTGGATTTCGGAGTTGATGCAGTTACTTACGGGAATATCAATCAAACGATATTTACCGGCCAAAGAAACCGCTGGCTTAGCCCGAAATTTAGTTAATGGATAAAGGCGAGTGCCGGCACCGCCCCCTAGAATTATGGCCAGAACTGATTTCACAAGATTCCCTCAATAAGCCCACAAACTGGCTCGTTTTCACCGTCTGTTTCACATTTCCAGTGTGAGCCTGAGGGTACCGCTTGACAAGGGGTTTACGAAAATATTGTGGCGGAATGTGACCTGGGACACGCCAGCGGTTTTTAATGATCCCTATAGGGTAGGCCTTAGCCTCGGATAGGAGGTGTCGGCTGAGGAGCAGCGGGGCGGGCAGATTATAGGCCTACCGGTGAACTTGCCAACGTTGAAATTGTCTGACCTTTTACTAGGATCCAACTCTTAAAGTCGGATCACAGACAGCGTTATAGCGCTGGTGTTGTTTTCGGGAAAGGTGTCGATAAAAAAGCTACAAAGCTGGGCAGGTTCATCGACCTCTAGGGAGAGGGTATCGGCATAGCCATTGAGGGTGGACCAGGTGCCGTTGACCCAGACGCCAGTTTTCAAATTTGAGACCCGGCCGCCGTAGATCCACAGCAGTACCCAGGGCTCGCCGGATTGGGTGTCGTCGCCGTAGTTAAAGGTGCCTGCTTTAATGCGAAGGATGTAGGAGCCGGGCTCAAGGCTGCAGGTGGTGGCTACCCGGTCCTGTAGGTACTGCATCTGGTCGCCTCTGAGCAAGACGGCGTTGTGGCGACTGTGCACGTTTATGGTTTGAATTGCGCAGGACTTAGAGACAACAGCCACATTTCGGACGGTAGCTGGTCCGGCTTTTAGGACCGCATCACCAGCCATATCTCGGACAGGAGCTGGCTTGACTTCTAGGACCGCATTACTAGCTACATCTCGAACGGGGGGTAGCTCGGCTTCTGGATTTAGCACAGGGGGTGGGGCTGCACTGCCTACCGAGGCTGCATGGGGCGCTATTGGTCTGCTCTTACCCTTGAGCAGCCACCACAGTAGCCCGCCCAAAACAGGAATGCCCAACAGCCACCAGGGAAAACGCTCTGATGAAGCTGTCTCTGTTGTGGTGTCAGCGGGGGGGGCTAAAGCGGTGTCCTGTTCAGAGGTAGCGGTGGATTCAGGGGTTGCAGTTGGGGCTGGAGTAGCGATCGCAGGAGTAGCTTTAGGCGAGGGTGTTGCTGCCGGTGCTGTTGCCTTAGTTGCGGCAGCGGCAGTGCTAGTCGGCCCGGGCACCTTCATAAAAAAGCCGAGTAAGGCCAGGGCGGCGGGGGTTGGGTCTTCGGCGTTGTAGACGTAGGCCCGATGCTGGGAGTAGGGGTAGCGTGGGTCGTTGGGCAGCGTTTGGTGCATGGCTAAAACCCGGACATCGCTGCGGCCCAGCACCTGGGATGCCACCGCGTAGCCAATGCCGTCAGCACCGAGGGCATCGATTACGGCCTCGGTGTCATCGTCATCGATGGGGTCGGCAGTGGAGCCGGTGCCAAAGAATGCCCCGTCAAAGGCAGCGTAGCGGCTCAAGGCAATGCGGGTATCGCTGTAGTTGGGGCGATCGACCACGCGAATGCGGGCAGGGGCACCACCGACCTCTGCCCAGTTCCTAATTTCGCCGCGAAACATTTGAGCAAACTGATCGAAGCTGAGGCTACCGTCAAAGGAGTTCTCGGTACCGACAATCACGGCAATTTTTTCGCGCTCAATAGGCACTTCTACTAGACCTTGACTGCGTTCGACGGCAGTCAAAGGTCGCCCGGCGGCCACAATATCTAGCTCGCCATCGATTAATGCCCTCAGCGCTGCGTCGGTGCGGCTGGCTCCCATTTCCACGGAGGCATTGGGGAAGCGTTGGAGGAAGCGATCGCGCAGGCCTTCGTTAACTAGCACCATACTGCTGGAGCCGTCGAGACGCAGCACCGCATCTGCCGGTAGCTCAGTGGGAATCGAGCTTTTGTCGGGGAGGGTGCTTGGAGCTTGGGCTAAAAGGCGATCGGCGGCGATCGGAGAAACCGCGGCTGTGGCCAGCAACAGCGCCACGGCCCGAGCCAGAGAAGGTGATTGAGTTGCCATGGTAGTATCCCTAACCGCTCCGCTAAATTCGCACGATCGAGAGGGTCAGTTCTTCGTCGTTGTCTTCTAAATAGGTGTCAAAGAAAAAGGCGCAAAGGGTAGCGGTCTCCACCACCTCCATAACCAAGGCGTCGTCATAGCCGTTGAGCGATACCCAGGTGGCATTCACCAGCACGTTGGTTTTTTGGTTGATTACCCGACCGCCGTAGATCCACAGCAGCACTACCGGCTCATTGCGCAGAGTATCGGCTCCATAGCCAGAGCCCGAGCGAATTTTGACAATATTAGTGCCCGGCTCTAGTTGTACCGAGACTCCGGTTCGCTGCAGCGCCTCCATTTGCTCAGGGCCGAACTGAAAGCAGTTGCGCTGACTGTGGACCGTTAGGTCTGTGACTGTGCACCCATCCATAAACCCGGGTCTCCATCCAACGAGTTTGCTACTTAGAGACTGTAGGGCGATCGCCCTGAGCCCAAACAAAGATCCCACAAATTTTAAGGAATGCCTACCCGCCTAGACTCCTGAATTTGCCCTTGTCAAAACAGTACAAGTGAACTATTGTTAGTTCATGCGTACTTATGGGTACAACCGTTCCCAACTTTATTGTGACGGTAGCCTAACGCACCGCTGCCCTGATATCCCCCACGAGAGTTTCCTATGACCACGACTACCGCCCCCCGCAGCCGCTCCGCCGCTGGTGCGTCTCGGTCTTCGGCCAAGGCTCGCGGCACCCAGGCGGCCAGCGCCACCACCCCGGTGCTTGCCCTCGATGCCGGCAACTACGACCTCAAATTTTTTGCCGGCAGTGGCCACCCCAAGGCCATTCGCTCGGTGCGCTACCAGCTGCCCCTGGGGCGCGATGCTGTCAGTTTCTCAGAAGCCTCTCCCCTGATCGAGCTGCCCGATGGTCGCCGCTACCACTTTGGAGCCCAGGCCTACAAATATCGCCGCCAGCAGCAAACCGTCATCGAAAATAAGGTGGAACTGGCCAAACTACATCTCTATGCCTGCCTTGAGCCCCTAGCCGGCAACGTAGCCGACTACAACCTCAACCTCCATGTCTCTACCCCGGATCCGGCCCGCAATGGGGAAGATATTCAGGCTCAGCTGCTCGGTGTCCACGAGTTCATTCGCAACGACGTTGAGTTTCGCGTCAAGGTCGAATCGGTGGAGGTGGGCCGTGAGGGCATGGGGTCCTACCACTATGCTAAGGCCCAGGGCATTATCCCCGGCCAGGGCTACACCATTGTGGTCGATATTGGCGGCGGCACCTGGCTCACCCGCCTGGTCGATGCCGACGGCGAAGTCATTGACGAAAACATCATGGATCGCGGCGGCACCTACGAATTGGCCACCGCCATCAGCTTTGACCACCGCCTCACCGACCTCTTGGGCAGCAGCGCCGACCCCTGCATCGTTATGGATGGCTTTCGCACGGACCATGTCTACGCCGATACAGGCTTAGCCTGGGCTGACTGGCTCGATGAGTATTTAGACCCGTGGTTTAAGGGCATCTTTCAAACCGTGAAAGCCCAATACACCCCCTATATGCCCAGGGTGACGCGCTTTTTGGTGACCGGTGGTGGCTCCCACCTAATTGCCGATCGCCTGCAAGGGCACGATCTGTTCGCCGTCATGGGCGATCCTCAATTTGCTAACGTTCGCGGCTTGTTCTTGATGACCGGGGATACCCAACTATGCATGACCACCAAATAACCCAGCCCGTCCCCAACTCGGGTCGCCCAACCCGCCCCGACAATAAGGTTCGCCTCAGTCAGGATGTGCTCGAAAAAGCCGAGCTTATTGCTGCTGAGTGGGGGCTTAAGAACGCCCGCGCTGCTGTAGAGGCGGTGTTTCGCCGCTATTGCGACGACTACCTCTACGGTCGCCCTTCTGAAGCGGGAGACCGTTCTGCCGCTCGGGAAACTGCTCTGCCCAACTATGGTGAAGCACAACCTGCTCCGACCAGGCGATCGCTTCCAGCTCCACCTAAGTGTGAAGCGCTAGATGCATTAGATCAGCTCTTGGCACTTTAAAGTTATTGGAACGCTGGCAAAAACTTAGTTCACTCATCGGGTGCGTCAATGGTCTACATGACGCACCTTTTTCTGTTTAGTGTAATGGTCTGCCGCAATGTCTCCGTTGGTGCCCTGGTAAGTTGTGCTAGGCAGATGGGAGTAGATGTCCTAACAGGGCTTTGAGAAGATAGTATGAGCAAAACTTAAAATTTGTAGCGCATCTTGCGCTCATCAATCTTCACAATTAAGGTCTGCCAATTATTTTTTCTCACCGCTGACTGGTTGCAGCAAATTTGTACATAGTGGGTAAGAATATTAGTTTGCTTGTGGTTACATGTTCTTGCACTTACTACAAAAGATTTCATAATGCTTGCTGAGAGCGCTTCGGTCTGGTACTGCATTTTGATTCTGAGGTAAAGTCAGCTTTTGATTGGCTAAGTCTCGATAACAGGTACTGATAAGCTCGGGGGAAATCACTACATTGTAGGTGTCTGGTTGAATCGATATTAGATGCAGATCAAACAGAGTATGTATGTCAGCCCTGAGCGGTAACCCATTTGTTGGGTGATTAGTTTCAGGCCCTAAATATGGAATTATATGTGCCGCTTCAATAGCTGGCTCTGCATCACAGTTGGTTATTGGGCACCGGCCACCGTAGTTTTTTAATAACTCACGCCGAAATTTAGATTGCCCTTGTCTTTGTACAATGGAAGCAGTTATTCGCTGCCTGGCATCTTCAACAGTTCCAACATCAAAATATCCTAGAGCCTCAATTCTCTGACGCTCAGCAGCCAGTTCAGGTTGATCGAGGTTTTGGTTGACTGAATTCACAAAAGATTCTGACGTTGGAACACTCCATACTTTAACTAAGCCACCATCTTCAGTAAACGCAGTTGCATCACCACTAACCAGTAATTTTCCATCGGGACTAAAATTCATGCTGGTCGGCCACATGAAATCTAAGTATTGCAACTTTTTATGGCTTCTTAGGTCCCAGATTTCTATTCCACTATGCATTTCAAAAGCTAGAAGTTGACCAGTAGGGTTGATTGAAAAACATCTAATATATTCAGATTGCTCAGCAAAACTTTTCTGTAATTCACCAGTCCGTACACTCCAGAATTTAATGCCACCGCCACCACTACTAACTAGACTGTCACCAGTTGGAGTGAAGGCGACTGTGCCAACATTGCTGGAGTGTCCTTCTAATACATGTAACTGTTTACCTGATTTAACATTCCACAATCTAACAGTGCGGTCATTACTTCCACTAGCTAGGATTTGACCATCAGGACTGAAGGCAAGGGTATTTACTCTAAGATCATGTCCTACAAACGTTCGAATTAATTCCCTGTTATCAATACTCCAAAGATAGATTGTTGTTTTTTGTCCGTCAGCAGTTTTGTATTTGCTTTCTCCACCACTTGCAAGAAACTTGCTATCAGGACTAAATGCAACTGAATGAATTGGATCTTTGCGTTTGGCAAGCGTGCAAATTAAGTTTTTTGTTTCTAGATCCCATAAGCCAACAGTTTTATCAAAACTGCCACTAGCTAACGTTTTATTGTCAGGGCTGAGGCTAAGAGAAAGGATGGTTTCTGTGTGTCCTTCAAGAACGGATTCTAGTTCTTGAGTATCCAAGTTCCAGAAAAGAATTTTGTGACCACTAACACTAGCTATCATTCCGTCAGAAGTAATCGGAACTTCGTAAATCCAACTGGAATGACCTCTTAACTCAGCTACACATTCCCAAGCTTGGTGTGAACTAGGCATAGTGTCTAGATGATGATTATCTTTGAAAGCAAACTCTAGCAACTCCCACACTTATGCTTGGTAAAGCTAACCGATAATTTATAGGGAAGTTTTTTACCTAATCCACTGCTACAAAGTTATCAGGGGCAGGAAATCAGTATAACTATCTCTTACCTTTGGCCCCAAGCGCTCAAATTCTCTTTAGCTCCAGCCTCCTCTACAGAGCTGATGAGTTAGCATCTACACCAGCCATCGCGGTCATACCGTAGCCAGTAGATGGTGAGGATCGCTCTTTTACATCGTGCTCAGCCAAAGGAGCGCAGGTACTGTGGCACAATGGAAGACACTCTTAAATTTTGCCGTCATCTTTTGAAACGCCTGTGAATTCTACTGTTGCGACCCCCTCGGCCACCTTTGCCCCCGCTCGCCGCGCGGTATTTCCCTTCACCGCCGTGATTGGCCAAGACGACATGAAGCTGGCCCTGCTGCTCAACGTCATCGACCCCAAAATTGGCGGGGTGATGATCATGGGCGATCGTGGCACCGGCAAATCCACCACCATTCGCGCCCTGGCTGACCTGCTGCCCGAGATCGAGGTCGTGGCTGACGACCCCTTCAGCCGTTCGCCCCAGGATCGCGACGTGTGGGCCGAGCGCGGTACCGATGACCTGCCCGTGGCGCACAAGAAAGTGCCCATGGTTGACCTGCCCCTGGGAGCGACCGAAGACCGAGTTTGCGGCACCATCGACATCGAAAAAGCATTGTCTGAGGGCGTCAAAGCTTTTGAGCCGGGTTTGCTGGCCAAGGCCAATCGCGGCATTCTCTATGTAGACGAGGTCAACCTACTCGACGACCACCTCGTCGACGTGCTGCTCGACTCCGCCGCCTCGGGCTGGAACACTGTAGAGCGCGAAGGCATTTCCATTCGCCACCCGGCCCAATTTGTGCTGGTGGGCTCCGGCAACCCCGAAGAAGGCGAACTGCGGCCCCAGCTGCTCGATCGCTTTGGCATGCACGCCGAAATTCGCACTGTGCGCGACCCCGAGCTGCGGGTGCAGATTGTGGAGCAGCGCTCTGAGTTTGACCAAGATCCCGCTGCCTACCTGACCAAGCATCAGGCCGAGCAGGAAGCGCTCCAGGTCAAATTGGTGGAGGCGCAGCAGCGGCTGGCCTCGGTCAACCTCGACTACGAAGACCGGGTGCGCATTTCCGAAGTGTGCTCAGAGCTAGATGTGGACGGGCTGCGGGGCGACATCGTTACTAACCGGGCGGCTAAGGCGATCGCCGCCTACGAGGGCCGTACTGAAGTCACCCTCGATGACATCAAGCGGGTGATTGTGCTCTGCCTGCGCCACCGTCTGCGCAAAGATCCTCTAGAGAGCATCGACTCGGGCTATAAGGTCGAGAAGGTGTTCTGCAAAGTGTTTGGTCTGGCCGACCCCGATGAAGCAGCAGTCAACGGTCGCCAGCCCGTGGGGGCGCGGTAAGCATTACTGTGGGTCAGCGCATTCTCGGGCTTGACCCAGGGTTAGCCATTCTGGGGTTTGGGGTAATCGACGGGGCCGATCTCTCGGCCCCCGCTGCCTCTGGCACCCATGCCGAGGCAGCAGTGGTCGATTTTGGCGTGATTGAAACCCCGGCTAAAACTCCGGTGGGCGATCGCCTTTGCACCATCTACACCGATCTGCACAGTCTGCTAGAGCTGTACAAGCCGGATTTGGTGGCGATCGAGAAGTTCTTTTTTTACCGCATGGGCAACACCATTTTGGTCGCCCAGGCGCGGGGGGTGGTGATGCTGGTGCTAGCTCAGCACAGCATGCCCTTTGTGGAGTTCACCCCGGCCCAGGTGAAGCAGGCGCTGACGGGCTACGGCAATGCCGATAAGTCTGAGGTGCAGCAGGCAGTGGCCCGAGAACTGAACCTAGAGCGCATCCCCCGTCCTGACGATGCGGCAGATGGGCTGGCGTTGGCGCTAGCGGCTTGGTATCAGCGTTAAGACGTATCTAAATTCTTCGCTTCTCGTAACTGGCCAGCGGTTGGCAGCATTAAGGAATCTCGCTAGCGGCTGAGCCTAACTCCTTCTTCAGCAGAATGGCCTCAGGGTAATAGCCGAGAGATTGATATAGCGCCTGCGCTACCTGATTGTCGCTAAACACTTGCAAGCTAATCTGCCTGTGCCCCTGCTGCTGCGCCCACTGGTGAGCCACCGCGAGTAGAGCCGTGGCGATGCCGCGCCGCCGATGCTCGCGGGCGACGTAGAGCATCAGCACGTAGGGATGCAGAACGCCGCTGCGCTGATCGGTCGCTTGCCCTAGCCAGATCGCCCCTACCGGGGCAGCGGGAGAACCAGCGGTAGACTCCACATCTACCCACCAGAGGGGCGTGTCTCGACCGAGGTAGCGATCGACTGTGGCGGCAATGTGGCCCGTAGGCTGGTGGGGGTCAAACTCGCTGTAGGTGCGCTTCATGAATTTGACCACGGTGGCGCGATCGTGGGTAGAGCCTACCCGCAGGCTGTAACCCGGTAACACAAAGAATTGCTCAGCTGTCATGTCCCTCCATTGGTGCAATGCAAACGACGCAACGCGAATACACCTGGCTCATCCTACTTTTTTCTGGCCAGAGAGAAACGAACTTGCTAGGCTGAGGGGAAGTTTGCGCGGCGTTGATATTGACCTATGGCAACTCAGTCTAAAACCCTGTTTGAGCAGTTCTTCGCGCCGATCTTTTCGCACCTGGTCGATCGCGATGCCCTGCTGCGGCTGCGCGACAGCATTGATTGGGAAACCGGGGTGAACCAGTTCACCAATCCCCAGGTGGTGTACCCCAACTACTACAAGGTCAGCAACTTTCACGGCATTAAGAACGGCTACCTGAATGTCGATGCCGCCCTCACCTACGACCCCATTACCCAATACGTGCTGCCCCCTGGCGAAAATTGGGTGCGAGAGAGCCTGGTCAAAGCCGTTGGGGGCGAGCCTCGGCGGATTTTAGACCTGGGCTGTGGCACGGGCACTACCACGCTGATGCTGAAGCGCCGCTTTCCCAATGCCGAGGTGATGGGCCTCGACCTGTCGCCTCAAATGCTGGTGATGGCCGACTACAAGGCTAAAGCGGCGGCAGTGGATGTGACATTTCGCCACGGCAACGCCATGGCCACGGGGCTACCCGCCGCATCCTTTGATATGGTGTGCGCCACGCTGCTGTTCCACGAGACGCCCCCGGCGGTGGCTAAAACCATCCTCTCAGAAGCGTTTCGACTGCTGACGCCCGGTGGGCAAATGCTGGTGCTCGACGGCAACCAGCGCACCCTGCGGGCCAGCGACTGGCTCAGCACCATTTTTGAGGAACCCTTTATTCGCGACTATGGCCAGGGCAATGTCGATGCCTGGTTGGGCTACGCCGGTTTCGAGCAGGTGCGCACGGAGGATGTGTTTTGGCTCAACCAGCTGAGCTGTGGCCGCAAGCCGCTGCCGGTAGCGGAGCGCATAGAGCAACCAGAGGGCGATCGCCAGTCCGATGACCTTCCCCTGCCTCAGCCCGCTTAGCTCATTCAGCCCGCTGAAACCATGAC
Organism: Nodosilinea sp. FACHB-141; assembly: GCF_014696135.1. Classification (NCBI taxonomy): domain Bacteria; kingdom Bacillati; phylum Cyanobacteriota; class Cyanophyceae; order Nodosilineales; family Nodosilineaceae; genus Nodosilinea; species Nodosilinea sp. FACHB-141. Next base: position 293,420 of record NZ_JACJPP010000011.1, read on the forward strand.
CCAGGTTCTGCACACTGAGCGCCTGATGCTGCGGCCCAGCACTATGGCCGACCTTGACGTGGTGCATGCGTTGTGGACTGAGCCAGACATACAGCGATTTCTCTTTGACGATCGCACCCTTTCCCGGCAGGAGGCCAGCGACTTTTTGGCGGCCAGCGATGAGAGTTTTACCCAGCAGGGCTACGGGCTGTGGCTGTTGTTTGAGCGATTGGGAGAGGCAACCGCTCCCTCAGACCCATCCCTAACTATTGCCGGGTTCTCTGGGCTAATCGCCGTTCCCGATGAGCCACCCAGCCTGGTCTTTGGCACCCGACCTCAGCTTTGGGGCCGAGGCTACGCCACGGAATCAACGGCGGCAGTTTTGCGCTACGTCTTTGATGAGCTGGGGCTGGAACAAGTGGTGGCTGATGTGGATGAGCCAAATACGGCATCCATCCGTGTGCTAGAGCGTCTGGGAATGGTGCAGACGAGGCGAGCGATAGTGAATGACCGCCCTCTGCTCTACTACACTCTGCAACCTACCCAATAATCTCCAGATGTTGATTTGAGATAGCCTTTAGCCTCCGGTTCTATCCTGAACTATTAGAAAAGCCAGGTGGGAATCCCTACGCTCTAACTAACGTTTAGTGATTTGTGACCTGGGTTTTAGCCCACCCTGCTTACACTAAAGACGTTGGATAGGTAGGCATAGGGCAATGGTGCGACTTCAACCCTGGCAGTGGGCGGTGCTGGCGCTGCCTTTAGTGGCGATCGCGGGATTCATTCTAACCGCAGCAGGCGCGCAAATTCACGCCTGGAAGCTGAACTGGATCTGGGGCGTGATCGTTCTCATGCTGGTGCTATGGCGGGGATTGCTGGCCCGCTGGACTAAGCCCGTCTTTAAGCAGGTAGAAGAAGCCCTAGAGCAGGTTCAGCAGGAGCTGGATGAGGTGACCGAATCAGAAACCCCAGTCGGTATTCCTAACGTCGGCTCCGCTGCTGCGGCACTGGAGGATATTCTCGTTGCCGCCCAGCAAGACCCACCCCTGTGGGAAGACTGGAACCCCTTTTGGGAGCGCTGCCGCGAGGTGGTGACGGCAGTGGCCCAGGCCCACCATCCTGGCGTGAAATATCCCCTGCTCAACATCTATCTGCCCGATGCTTATGGCCTGCTGCGGGGCACCGTAGACGACGTCGATCGCTGGATTGATACTCTAACTCCGGTACTGGGCCAGGTGACCGTGGGTCAAGCGGTGCAGGGCTACGAGGTCTACCGCCAGGTCGAACCCTCGGCCCGCAAGCTGTGGCAAGCCTGGAACTGGGCGCAGTGGTTGATCAACCCCGCCGCCGCTGCCGCTCGCACCCTGAGCGAGCCCACCAACGCCCTGGCCAACCAGCAGCTTTTGGGCAATTTAAATGCGCTGTTGCGAGAAGCCACCCTGCGGAACCTGTACCGCCAGTCGGTAGCGCTCTACAGCGGTGAACTGCCGACCCTGCCTGGCCCTCAAAAGCCGCTGCCTACGGCCCAGACTCAGACCCTGCGAGAGATTCTTGACCAGGCCGAGTCAATGGAGCAGGTGGCCGAAAAGCCCGTCAACATTTTGCTGGTGGGGCGTACCGGGGCGGGCAAGAGCAGCGTGATCAACACGCTGTTTAACAGCGATCGCGCCGAGGTTGATGTGCTGCCCAGCACCGATACCATCAGCACCTACCGCTGGCAGGGCGACGCGGGCGAAACTCTCACTCTATGGGATTCTCCGGGCTACGAGCAGGTGAATCGCACCGACTACCGCGACCAGCTGCTCGACTGCGCCCGCGAGGCCGACCTGCTGCTGCTGGTCACCCCCGCCCTTGACCCGGCCCTGCAAATGGATGCCGATCTGCTGCGCGATATGCGCGAGGAGGTGCCCGATCTGCCCGCCATTACGGCCCTAACCCAGGTGGATCGGCTGCGACCCCTACGGGAGTGGCAGCCCCCCTACGACTGGCAGTGGGGCAGTCGCCCTAAGGAAGTCTCTATCCGCGAAGCTACTCGCTACCGGCAAGAGCAGCTAGGGGAATTGTGCGATCGCATCATGCCTTTGGTCACTCGCAATGCTGAGCGCTCCGGGTGGAATGTCGAGGCCCTATCCACCGCATTAGTTGAGCTGATTGACCCCGCCAAAGAACTGCGGCTGGCCCGGTTTTTGCGCGATCGCGAAACCAAGATCACGGCTTCGGCCCGTTTGATCAATCGCTACCGCCTGCAAATGAGCACCACCCAAGGGGTGACCGCCTTTCTCAAAAGCCCGGTGCTAAAGTTTCTCGCCACCCTCACCACCGGCTCCCCGGCTCTGGCCTACCTACTAGCCGAGCAAATTCCAGTCGAGCAGCTGCCTGTGGTGCTAGGCAAGCTCCAGCTCGCCTACGACCTGTTTAAGGTGATTGGCCCTGACAAGGTCCAGTTAGACCTACTCACCCTCTGGCCGCTGCTGCTCGACCACAACGACCAGCCCGATCGCGCCGCCTGGGCCTTCGGCCACGCCATGGTTGAATATTGGAGCCAGGGGCTGGCGATCGCTGACACCCGCCAGCGAGTTGAACATTACCTGGGGCAATATGATAGTCGTTGAAACCCCTCTAATCCTCCTGCCGATGGGCTTAAAACGCGCCGGTTGTCTTTAGCATCGGTGAAGCCATCGGTCCTGCCCCCATCATCCTCCGAGAACAATGCTGATCTTATCTGCCACCAACGGCACCAATCTCGAACTAGCCCGCGCCTTTGAATCTGAAGCAACTACCAGGGGCCTATCCGTAGAGATAATTAGCCTCCCCGATCTACACCTGCCGCTCTATGACTCCCTTGGGGGCAGCAGTGCTGAGGAGGGCCTGAGCAAGCTGGCCCAAGCCATGCGGCAGCACAAGAGCCTAGTCATTTGCGCGCCCGAGTACAACGGCTCCATTCCCCCGGTGCTGACCAACGCGATCGCCTGGCTCTCGGTCAGCACCGACGACTTTCGGGCATTGTTCAACTCGCGGCCTGTGGCCCTGGCTACCCACAGCGGCGGCGGTGGGCAAAAGGTCATGCTGGCCATTCGGCAGCAGCTTTCGCACCTGGGCTGCACGGTGCTGGGACGAGAGGTGTTGAGTACTTCCCAAAAGGCGGCTAACCCCGAGGCGATCGCCGCCCTCGTCAGCCAGCTCGCCGCCCTCGAATCCGCCTATGAAGGCATCCCAGCACAAGGCTAAGCGCATTCAGGCGAAACGTCACGGATGGCAAAAGAACGAGAGTTCAGCACAAAAAGCGAATGATACGTTCTTTGATCTTGGCTTTCTCGTTCTTTTACTATCCCCTCACTTCCTATCCCACTGCTCTTTCATTCGCTGAATGCGCTCCAGCAGCGTCTCGTTTGACATGCGTGAATTTAGCCGCTCCACCAGCAGCGGAAAGGCTAAGGGTGAGGGGCGTTTGGTGTCTTTCCACACGACCGATCGCTGGTCTAGCCGACTGAGCGTTTTTGCCAACCGGTGCGTCTCTAGCTGGTCTTGCAGCACCTCCCGCTCCGCCTGCTTGAGCAGCAGATTGTCTGGCTCGTATTTGGTGAACACCTCATAGAGCAGCGATGTGCTCACCTGAAGCTGGCTCGACGTTTTGCGCGACCCCGGATAGCCCTTAAACACTAGCCCTGCCACCTGGGCCACACCGCGAAACTTGCGCTGGGTCAGCTCTGAAATATTGAGACTGGCGCGAATATCGTCCTCCAAATTCTCTAGGCTAAAGAAGTCGCTAGAGAACAAATCTTGGTAGGGATACCCTTTGGGGCCAAGAATTTCAAAGCCGTAGTCGTTGACCGAAATCGTAAAGGTTGCCGTTTTTTGCTTGGCGAATCGATAGCCCCAGAGAAACCCTAGTCCCTCATGGACGAAACGGCCCTCAAAGGGGAACACATAGAGGTGTTGTCCCTCCCGTGTTTTGCAGCTTTCTACTAACAATTCATCGGCGGTTGGCAGCGTAGAAAGACGCTGCTGAGCTTCGAGAATGGGGGTAATGGTGAGAATTTCGTCGTTGGCGAGGGCAATGTCGTGGTCAACGGTTACGGATGGTGCATTGCTGTGCGAATGCACCCTACGATTATCATCGTTGTCGGCGAGAAAGGATCGCACCCGCTCCACCTCGCGGCGCAAATGGTGGCTGAGTGTGTCCGAAATCGCCAGCTGGCCACCGCCCCACGTGGGCGTCACCGTCGATTTTTTGCGGGTGCCTTTGACGTAGAGCACCATGTCTTTCATTTGAAAGTATTCCAGCTGCCGCCCGCCGAAAAAGAACACATCCCCCTGCTTCAGCCGGGATACAAAAGATTCTTCGACGGTGCCAATCTCTTTGCGGTTGGTGTAAACAATCTTGACCGGCGTGTTGGAGGTAATAGTGCCAATGCCCATGCGGTGAATGCGAGCCAGTTTCGCATCGCTTACTTTGAAAAGCCTATCTTCTCGCACCACTTTTTTGTATCGAGGATAGGCCCCCAGACACTGACCACCGTTTTCAATAAAATCCAAAATCCACTGGTATTCTTCGTCAGTGAGGTCAGCATAGGCAACGGTTTGGCGCAAATTTTCCAGGGTCTTTTGCGGCTCAAAGCCATCGCCACAGGCGAGGGTGACGAGATGCTGCACCAGCACGTCGTAGGGCTTGTACTGGGGGCGGCGGGTTTCCATGTCGCCCATCTCTAGCCCCCGGCGAAAGGCCGAGATTTCGAGCAATTCCAAAGCATTAGTCGGCAAAAAGAACACCTCCGAAGTACCTTCCGGCACGTGGGCGCTGCGCCCCGCTCGCTGCAACAGCCGTGCCAGATTCTTCGCGCTACCGATTTGCACGACCCGCTCCACCGGCTGAAAATCGACGCCCAGATCCAGCGATGACGTACACACTACCCACTTGATATCGCCAGACTTGACCCCCGCCTCGATCGCCTCCCGCTCTTTTACATTGATCGAGCCGTGGTGCAGAGCAATGCGACCGGCCTCCTCTGGCAGGGCAAAGTTCAACGCCTGGTACCACCGCTCTGACTGGTTGCGGGTATTAGTAAAAATCAGGGTAGATTTCTCAATATCCAACGCCTCCACCAGAGTTTCAAACATGCGCAGGCCTAGGTGTCCTGCCCAGGGAAACGTATCCACCGACTCAGGGCGAATGCTTTTGATTACCGTGTCGCGCTTCAGATTTGAGCGAATGATTACGGGCTCTGTGCTAAGACCCACAGCGGTTTGAGCCGCTTCTTCTAAATTTCCTAAGGTGGCCGAGATCGCCCAGGTGCGCAGGGTAGGTTGGAGCGATCGCAGATACCCCAAACACAGCTCTGCCTGAGTGCCCCGCTTCGAACTCATCAGCTCGTGCCACTCGTCCAACACCACCGCCTGCAAATTGCTAAACCGCTTAGCCCCGTCTTTGTACGACAGCATCACCGCCAGCGATTCCGGCGTGGTGATCAGGATATTGGGCATGTTCTTGAGCTGCTTGGTCTTGCGCGCGGAACTGGTATCCCCCGTGCGCGACTCGACGGTAATGCCCCAGCCCATGGCCTCGATCGGGGCTTTGATTGCCTGCTCAATGTCCCGCGATAGGGCGCGCAGAGGGGTGATGTAGAGCAGTTGTAAGCCTGTGGTGGGGGTGGCGATCATTTCAGCGATCGCTCCCATTACCGCTGCATAGGTTTTACCCGACCCGGTGGGTACCTGCACTAGCCCGCTACGTCCATCGAGATAAGCTGCCCAGGTTTCAGCTTGAAAGGTGAGGGGTTGCCAGTCACGGGTGGCGAAGTACTGGGCAATAGGGACAAGGCGTGGGTCAGATGTCACAGGGCTATTGAGTGGAGATATTGGCATCATCCCAGTGTAAAGGGGGATAGCTGCTCAGACTATTGCAGGAACAATTGCCTTAGCACTCAGGAATGTTTAATGTATCAACTTTGACCTTACTTCATAAGGTTCTTTGAATTCTTGAGAGATCAGCCATCAACCAAAGGGAATAATGATTATTCAATAAGACAAGCCTCAATCGTTTTAAGGGGAGAAAATAAAGCATGTTTGACTATATAAAGATTGCAGAAAATGCTATCAGATCTATGCAAAAAGAATCGAATTCTGCGCCAGGTAAACCCCCTATATTTTGGAAAGGTATATTTATGACGGTGGAAGAAGCTGGGGCTGTAGTCAGGGCCTTGGAGACGCAAAAGGCTAAATATGCTAAACGCTATCGAAATACAGAGACTGGGTCAAGAATTACGGAAATTGCCTTTGACGGAACGGTTAAAGTATTGGATGCTACTGCAAAAGGGCTGAAAGCTAATCCTCTTACTGCTCTTGCTGGCTTAGTTGTAGGCGGCGTAGAGCAGAATGTTGAGGCATTAGGTGAAACAGTTTCCCACGGCATTGATGGCATCAACCAACAACGCAATTCTTCTCGGATTGCCGATATAGAAAACTGTATTAATGCACTTAATGAATTAATTAAAGAATCTATTGATTAAGTCTAAGAAGAGAGATTTTTGTTGGCAACAGTTGATTTCTGAATGTATCTAATCTCTGAAGTGGTGTCCCAGATGTTAGATAAGGGGTCTCACCCC